>DATKHR010000385.1:0-30080 GCA_035510155.1 Vicinamibacterales bacterium | reverse complement strand
CTGGATCACATCGCCGGCGCGGATCCCCGCATCGGCCGCGCGGCCGTCGGGGTCCACGTCCTGCACGACGAGACCCTTCTTGTCGGAAGTGACCGAGATACCCAGCGCGGCCTTGTCCGAGCTGCCCTGATCGCCGTCGCTGCGGCCGTCACGCGCGGCATGGTCGGGGTTATGCTCGTCGAGCTTCACCGAGACGTGTTTCTCCGCGCCATCGCGAACGATTGCAACGTCGGCGGTCGAGCCCGGGCCCGCATCCGCAACCCGGTTCCGGAGCGCGTTCATGTCACGCACTGCCTGGCCGTTGAACGACGTGATCACGTCACCGCGCTTCAGGCCGGCGCGCTCCGCCGCACTGCCCTCTCCCACAGAACTGACGATCACGCCGTTGGTCTGTTTCAGTCCGAGGCTGGTCGCCATGTCCGCCGTCAGGCCCTGCACCGTGACGCCGAGCTGCGCGCGGGTGACCTTGCCCTTCGTCCGAAGGTCGTTCATCACGTGCTTGGCCATGTTGACCGGTATCGCGAACCCGATGCCGATGTTGCCGCCCGATTCAGACAGAATCTGCGAATTGATGCCGACGAGCTCGCCTTTGGTGTTCACCAGAGCGCCACCCGAGTTTCCGTGGTTGATCGGCGCATCCGTCTGCAGGAAGTCCTCGTAGCTGCCGTCGCCAACGCTCGTCGACCGGCCCTTCGCGCTGATGATCCCCATCGTCACGGTCTGCCCGACATTGAGCGGGTTGCCGACCGCCAACACGACGTCGCCGACCCTCACGGCGTCGGAGTTGCCGAGTGCCACGGCCTTGAAGCCCGACCCGTTCACCTTGAGCAGCGCCAGATCGCTCGGCTTGTCGGTACCAATGATCTTGGCCGGCAGCGTCCGCCCGTCCGTGAAGTCGACGCTGACCTCTTCCGCCCCGTCGACAACGTGGTTGTTGGTCAGGACGTAGCCGTCGGTCGTGACCACAACACCTGACCCGAGGGCGTTCTGCTTGGGCATCCTCGGCATCTGCCGCTCACCACGTCGGCCACGCGGATTCTCGCCCGGGTTCCGGAAGAACTGGCCAAAGAACTCGTCGTCTGGAGACTGAAACCGGGTTGGTGACACGCGCGCGCGCCCTTGCGCGTGGACGGTCACGACGGCAGGAGACACGACGTCGACGACGTCGGCGTACGAGTCGCGGCCGCCGGCAATCGTTTGCGCTAGTGGAGTGCTGGTTGTAGCGGCCTGGACGATCGCGGGACGGGTGCCCGCGAGGCCGTGCCAGGCGGCGCCCGACGCGATGAACAAGGCCGCGACAACGGCCAGGAGCGCGCGGGTTGTTCGCTTCGAGAGTGAGTAACGTTTGTTCATGGCTGTACAGCTGTCCTCTCTGATGACGGGCCTCCCCAAGCATTTCCGGGGGCTTGCCCGCTATTCGCTTGACTCTATGGACTTAGACGGCGGGCCTCCTTGCGGGGCTGTTTCAGAATCATTACAAGAGTGAAAGGTGGGTCAATGGGGCCGGGACGTGGAGTCGACTGGAAGAGAGACGGTAAACGTGGAGCCCCTGGCGACTTCCGTCCGCACGGCGACTGTGCCGTTGTGAGCTTCGACTATAGCCTTAACGAGGCTCAGACCCAGGCCCAGGCCGCGCTCCGCCCGGCTCGCATCCCCACGAAACAAGCGATCCCAGATGCGGGGCGCCTCGTCAGGCGGGATGCCCGGTCCGGTATCCGACACGCGGAGGATGGCACGGCCGGCGTCCTGCCGGATCTGCACATCGATCCGCCCGCCGGGCGGCGTGTACTTGACCGCGTTGTCGATGAGGTTGGCGGCAACCTGCTCCAGCCGCGTTCTGTCGCCGGAGATTGAAACATGATCCGACGATGTGAGCTCGAGCGTGATGCCTTTGCCTTCCGCCACCTCTCTGTACAGGTCCACCGCGCGAGCGGCGATGTCAGCCAGCCGCACCGGTTCTGGACGCAACTGCATCGTGCCGCTCTCGGCCTCTGAAATGTCCATCAACGTGTTCAGCATGACGAGCACCCGGTCGCTCTCTTCGACGCAGTCCGCAAGAGCTTCACGGTAGCGCTCGAGGTCGGGCGCGCCGGCCAGCGCCATTTCGGCAGTGCCGCGCAACCGCGTCAACGGGGTCCGCAGGTCGTGGGACACGTTGTCCAGCGCTCCACGCATCGCTGTGACGAGACCCTCGATCTTGTCGAGCATTGCGTTGAACAAGACCGTGAGCTCGTCGATGGCGTCACCCGTCCCCGGGTCATCAACGCCACCCAGGCGCCCTTCCACCGGCACGCGCTCATCGGTGCGGCCCGTCCGGATAATCCGCCGGACCGCCTGGATCAAGCGGCGGATCGGATACGTGGCCGATTGCGTGGCCAGCCAGCCGCCGCTCAGCGCCACGATCACAACCAGGAGCGTGACGAGCCCGAGCGCCGCACGAAACCGGCGGAGCAGGTCCTCGCGCGCCTCCGTGCTCTTGCCGACTTGCACCAGCGTCCCGTCGTCGAGGCGGGCGGAGACCGTCTCCAGCTTCGACGCGTCCCACCCTTCAGGGTTGCTCAACACGACCGCTTCCACGCCGCGATCGATGACGCGGACGAACAAGCGCTCCGGGGCTGCGGCCTGCTCCGCGCGGACCTTTGCCGTGAGGACGCCGACCCCGCCGCGCAGGTAAGCCGCCGCGTAATCGCCGAGCTTCTGGCGGATGATCTGCTGATCGCGCTGGGCGAGCGAGGCCGCCGTCAGGTAATAGGTGAGCGACACGATGACGATGGCCCCGAGCACGAACAGCGTCGCGTACCAGAACGCGATCCGCAGCCCGAAGGCGTTCGCGACCAAAGGCCGCAGGCCGCGGCCCTCGCTCTCAGACACGGAGGACATACCCGACGCCACGGACCGTGTGCAGCAGCTTCTGGTCGAACGGCCGATCGATCCGCTCTCGCAGCCGGCTCACGAGGACGTCCACGATGTTCGTTTGCGGATCGAAGCTGTACTCCCAGACATGCGAGAGGATCATCGTCTTTGACACCACCTTGCCGGTATTGCGCAGCAAGTATTCGAGCAACGCGAACTCGCGGGGCCGGAGATCGATCGGCTTCCCGCCCCTTGTCACGCGTCGCGACAGCAGGTCGAGCTCCAAATCGCCGGCCGTCAGCGTCGTCGGCTCGGCGGGGCGGGTCGATCGCCGCACCAGCGCCTGCACGCGTGCGAGCAGCTCGGTGAACGCAAAGGGTTTCGTGAGGTAGTCGTCGCCGCCGCTCTGAAGGCCTCGAACCCGGTCATCGACGGACCGCCGCGCGCTCAAGATCAGCACTGGCGTGGCGATCCGCTTGCGTCTGAGCGCCTCGATCAACGACAGCCCGTCGCGCTTGGGCAACATCAGGTCGACGATGGCGACGTCGTACGACTGTTTGAGCGCAGAGGACAGCCCGGCCTCTCCGTCGCCGGCGCGATCGACGGCAAACCCCGCCTCGCGCAGGCCGCGCGCCACGAAGTCCGCGATGGTGTTGTCGTCTTCGACGAGGAGCGCTCTCACGGCGGCTGCTCTCTACGTCTTGGGGGCGCGCGCTGCGCCCTCATCCGCTGCGGCGCTCACTCCGCGGTCCCCGCTGCGCAGTCTTGGCGCGGTCGGGTAAAACTCGGAGGCGCGCTGCCCCCGGCGCGTGGTTCCGGGTGGCGCGGCTCGCAAGTACTGCGCGGGCCACGGCATCGGATGGCCCACCTCCAGGGCGGCGTGCAGCGCCCAATAGGGGTCACGGAGCAATTGCCGCGCGATGAGAACGCAATCTGCGTCTTCGTTCCGCACGATCGCGTCGGCTTGGCGGGCGTCGGTAATCAGCCCCACAGCGCCGGTGAGGATGCGCGCGTCGCGTCGAATGCGCGCAGCGAACGGCACCTGGTAGCCGGGCGTCAGGGGAACGACCGCGTCGGGGACGGCGCCGCCCGACGAGCAATCAACGAGATCGACGCCGCGGACCTGCAACCGTTTGGCGAGCTCCACAGACTGCTCGATGTCCCACCCACCACTCTTCCAGTCGCTGGCTGAAATCCGGACGAACATCGGCAGCTCGTCGGGCCAGACGCGTCGTACGGCTTCCACGACCTCGAGACACAGCCGGACCCGATTATCGTACGAGCCGCCGTAGGCGTCGGTTCGCGTGTTGACGAGCGGCGACATGAACTGGTGAAGGAGATAGCCGTGAGCTGCGTGAATCTCAACCACGTCGAAGCCGGCGTTCCGCGCGCGCCGCGCGGCCTCGCGAAAGGCGTTGACGATAGTTGCGGTCTCATCCAGACGAAGCGCGCGCGGAACGCGAAGGGTCTCCGAAAACGGCGCCGCGGTCGGACCGATCACCTCCCAGCCCTCGTGATCGGTTGTCCCGGGGCTCCCTGCCCTCCGGTCGACGCCGAGACCACGGCCGCCCTCCCACGGCCGCGCGGTGCTCCCCTTCCGCCCCGCATGGGCCAGCTGGATCCCGGCCACGGCGCCTTGGTCGTGAATGAAGCGCACGATGCGTGCAAGTCCCTCGACGTGTGCGTCCTGCCAGATGCCGAGGTCATGCGGACTGATGCGCCCCTCGGGCGTCACGGCGGCCGCTTCGGTGAACACCAGCGCGGCGCCGCCGACTGCGCGGCTACCCAGATGAACCAGGTGCCAGTCGTTCGAGAAACCATGCTCGCTCGAGTACTGACACATCGGTGACACGATCAGCCTGTGCGCGAGCGTGACCGAACGTAGGGGAAGGGGATCGAACAGAGACGGCATGGCCTCTATTCTGCACCGCGGCCAAGGGGGCACCGGTCGGTCGGGTCGGGCGGGTTTTATGAGGTCGACAGGCACGCGCCCGAAGTATGGAGCCAGCACGACGGCGAGTGGTCGTGGATGTCGAGACGAAAGCGCTTCAATAACGGAAATGGGTTGGCTCTCAAGGCCTGTCCCAGCTGGTCGTTGAGCGCCGTGTCACGGACGCCGATCGCCGTGTAGATCGCCACGAAACCCACCACACGCGCGTCGAAGCTCTGGGGATCCGTGGTCCGGGTCAAGAGCACCATCAGCCCCTTGCCAATCGTGGGCGCCATGGCTGCCGTGATCGGCAGAATCATCCGCCCGCCCGCCTCCAGCGCGTGGATCCAGCCCGCCAGCGGATGCGTCACGCCGGCGTTGACCAGGATGGCGTCGAACGAATGTCCGAGCAGGCCGCGGCCGTCGCCATGACGCACGTCGACCCACGGCATGAACCGCAGGTTGGCGCCCGCTTCGTCCGCCAACGGCTCGTCGACTTCGAGGGCCACGACGCGGCCGGATGGCCCAACGCAGTGAGCGATGAGCGCCGTGTAGTAGCCGGTGCCGCAGCCAATGTGGAGGACCCGATTGCCGGATCGGAGCGACAGGTGATCGATTGCCATCGCCACGACACCGGGCGCGCCGTTGAACAGCTGGCGGGCCGGGTCGATCGCGATGGCCAGGTTGTGATACACGTGGCGCGGATCGGCATCCGGCGTCTGTCGCGGCCCCTGCTGAAAGTCAGCCTCGCCTCGAACCGTCCACGGTCCGGGTCGAAGGAAGCGCTCACGTGGGACGGTTGCCAGGGCCTCGACCACGGAGGCGTTCTTCAGGTTGGCGGTCGCCTCGATCTCTTCGGCATAAAACCGCCGCCGATCGATCAGGTCCATCACTCGTTACTCGTCGCTCGTGACTGGTAGCTCGTCAGTCGCTTACGTGTTTTCCAGCTTCTTTTTTCCCCGTGCCTGCTTCGGAGCCTGGACGTGGAAGATGCCAGTCTGCCTCAGCGACTCTGCCCGCTCCTTGGTGATCGCAACCGACGTGATCCCGTAGTTCCAGATGTACGCGTATTTCCTCGCGCCTGATTGCCCCGCACCTTTTGCGACGACTCGAATCTCGCCTGCGTCGTTCAGTCGTTTCAGGATGGTGTGAATGGCGGCCAGCTCGTTGGAGTAGATGGACAGATCGACGCCAATCGCAAGGAGCCGATCGCGCACCTCCAGCGGCGTCAGGGGCAGACCCGCGCCGCGCAGCGCGAGACGGCAGGCGTCGGTCAGCCCCATCGGAACGGTGGGCGTCAATCCCAACAGCTTTGTCAACGTCCCCATCGTCTGCGCGAGCTGGGCGAGGCGATCGTCAATTTCGCGGCGCTGCCGGCCGAGCGCTTCGTATTCCTTGGTCGCCGCGTCGAGGGCGCGCCGGTAGTCCTGGTTTGTCACACATCGATTTATACATGGCGTACAAAAGTATGTCAAACCCGACCGCGGGCAGGTCTGGTGGTCTGCCCGTGGCGGTCGGCCGCCTGCATCGTGCGGGTGGGAATGGACCGGCCAAGTGGACTCGGTCAGGCAGGTCGAGTCAGCGCTGGAAGGCGTACGACAGCTTTACGAAAAACTGCCGATCCAAGGGTGCGAGCGAACGGACGTCGGTCAGCTCGCGATCGTCGCCGTACCCCACGAACGCGACCGACTGCCAGTTCAGCTTGTACGCAAAGAGCAGTGACCCTGTGAAGTCGCCGGACCGCGGTGCAACGGTGGTGTCCAGGAACAGCAGCGGATCGCGGTCGGTCGAGACGTACTGCCCGATTGCGCGGAGGAACACGCGCGGCGTGAAGTTGTAGGTGGCCTTGACTCGCGAGATGTGCTCGCTCAGGAGCCGCTCCGCCTGCGCCGCCGGACCATCGATGTTCAGCCAGCGCTGATCCCTCAACATCACCAGCTCGAGATGGTCGGTCGGATGCACGGTCGCGCTCAGGTTGATGGTGACCCCCGTGGCCGGCCGCGAGTTGGTGAAATCGATGTCGCGACCGGCCGTGCCGTCGAGCGAGATCTGGGAAATGCGACGCGACGGGCTGAACTGCGCGATGTATCCGAACAAATGGCGCGGCAGGATACGGACGCCGGTGCGAATCTGCTCGTCGATGTACCGATACTGCATGAACCCGCTCATACGAGTGTCCATCCCGACGCCGGGCATCACCTGGCGGCTCACGAGCACACCATCCGTGCCCATCTGCCGGTCCAGGTTCAGAAACGTTCTCACGCGCGAAAAGAAGTTCGTGGGCCTGACGGTCCATCCGCTCGAGCCGGACACTTCCTGGTAGCCCACCTGCGGAATGAAGCCGGTATTCGCGCGAAATCCGGAGCTGACATCCCTGTACAGAGCGAACCAGTCGAGGTGGGTCGTGTTGTGGCCCCATTGCGCGACGGCGGCATGGCCGCCCAGCGACTGGCCGGTCCACTCGGCGGCCAGGTCCGGACGATTCGGCGTTCGCGTCTCGCTGTAGAGCCACTGCCCCGCCACCACGTCGGTGCCCGATGGGCGCCATTGAAAGTCAGGGCCGGCAACCCGGTTGTGCCCGTCTCCGGCGTGGTTCTCGCGATCGGTTACGAGCGCGCCGATGAACGACAGCCCGATGTCGCGCTTCAGCCGCCCGATGGCGACAGTGGAGCCGAAGTTCTGGTCCACGAGCGACGACCCGGTCCGGCCCGGGAGCACGGCCTTTCCACCGCCATCGTCGTCGGTCACCAGAACGGTGTACCGGATGCCGGCGTCCTTCCCGGTCGCCCGCGCGCCCCAACGCGGCGAGAGGATTGTCCGCGTGTATACGGCTTGGAGGGGCGTCGCAAAGAGATCGACGCTTTCGAGAAAGAACGGGCGCTTCTCAGGAAAGAACAGCGCGAACCGCTCGTTCACGGCGATCTGCGCCGTATCCGATTCGACCTGCGAGAAGTCGGGGTTCACGGCAATGTCGATGGCGTTGTCAGCGCTCGGCAGCCACTTCAGATCGAGCCCGACCGCGCCCTTGACTTGGGCAGGGACGAGGTCGGTCCCAAGGTCGCTCTGTGGGTGCGCGTTGCTCGTGCCCGTCACGAATGGCGCGGCGACGAGGTGACCGGCGGTCGGCAGGTGCTCGAGCCCCCCGAGCGGATTGCTGTGACAAACGAAGCAATTGCTGCCGCGCGGCAGACGCGCTGAGAAGATCTGATACCGAAAGTCGCGCGGCATGTTGCGATACAACAGGATGCCCCACGTCTGGGGATCGACGTTCCGGTAGCGGAGCGACGAGAACGGCACGCGGATCTCGAGCGTCCATCCGCGGTCGGTGATGCGCGCGGCAGCGTCCCAGAAGAAGTCCGGCGACGGATCCTCGCCGGACGAATCGTCAGTGATCGCGTCGTACTGAATGCCGCGGGGATTGGCCAGCAACAGCACCGCGCGCTGGCCGTCGCCGAGCGTGTCAAGGATCACCCCGCCGTAGTCCGTGAAGCTCGGCACGTTGTCGCGATCGCCAAACGGCGCCCGAATGGCCGTCGGGTCGGGGTCGTCGAACTGGAAGCCGGCGTAGAAG
This sequence comes from Vicinamibacterales bacterium, assembly GCA_035510155.1. Classification (GTDB taxonomy): domain Bacteria; phylum Acidobacteriota; class Vicinamibacteria; order Vicinamibacterales; family CAVVIG01; genus DATKHR01. The sequence goes on along the minus strand of DATKHR010000385.1, from coordinate 21,726 downwards.
AACTGATCGTCGTAGGTCAGGTAGGCGACGTTCCGCACCTTGGGCTCGGTGTTGTCGCCCGGATTGGTTTCGTACCACTTCTCGACGCGCGTGGCGGTCAACCACCCTTCGTCCGTCAGGTCGCCGTCGATGATGATGGGGCCAGTTCGCCGACTCATCTGGATGCGCTCGCCTGCCAGGGAGGACGAGGGAGCCTGCGCCGCGGATCCGGAAGGGCTGACACCAAGCAGGACCATGGCGAGCAGACACACGATAACGAAGCGCACCGAGATGCTCGCGGTCTTAGACGCTTCGCTCATTCGCATGGTTGGTGGAGGGCACGGCGCGTAGTACGATGCTGGTTTCGAACGCCACGTCCAGCCCGCCTCGACCCGGCCCGCTTCCCTGTAGCGCCTCTTCTGTCGAGCCTCTGGCCGGGCGGGAAAGGGTCTTCGTGAAAGCCGCTCCAGTTCTGTCGCTCACGGCCTTTCTGGCGGTTTTGGCGCCGCTTCCAGCGCGGGCGCAGGTACCGGGGGCAACCAGCGTTACGCAATCGTCATCACCCGCGCCTTTGCAGCCGACGGCGAGCGCCGGCCCCACGAGCCCTTTCCTGGGAGGTGTGCCGGCTGGTGTTGCCACGAAGGAACCGCTCAAGCTGACCATCATCGACGCAATCCTGCGGGCGCTCGACCACAACCTCGGTGTGTTGACGGCTGAGGACGCGCTCGGACGCGCGCAGGGCGCTCGAAAGATTGCCCTGAGCCAGTTGCTGCCGAACGTGAGCGGTCGCGTGTCCGAAACCCGACAGGTGATCAACCTTCAGGCGTTCGGGTTTGGCTCTCCCGGGGGCCCGTCCTTTCCCGGCCTGCCCGTGATTGTCGGTCCATTCAACGTCTTCGACGCCCGCGCGTTCGTCACGCAGACCGTGTTCGATCTCGAAGCCCAGAATAACGCGCGGTCAGAGGCCCACGCCCTCGACTCCGCGCGCCTCTCACGACAGAGCGCTCGCGATTTCGTGATTCACGTGGCGGGGACTGTGTACATCGATGCGCTCGCCGCTTCCGCGCGCGTCGACGCGGCGCGCGCTCAGCTGGAGACTGCCGAGGCACTCTACCAGCAAGCCTTGAGCCTCCGTCAAGGCGGCATCATCGCAGGCGTTGACGTTCTCCGGGCCCAGGTCCAGCTGAGCGTCCAACAGCAGCGCTCGACGGCTTCTGTCAACGATTTCGAGAAGGTGAAGCTGAGCCTGGCGCGGGTGGTCGGCCTGCCGCTGGGGCAGGCCTTCGTCATCGATCCGAACCTTCCGGACGTTCCCGTGCCGACCGCCTCGGTCGACGATCTCATTGACCTCGCCGTCAAGACGCGCCCCGATTATCAGGCGGCGCTCGCCCGCGTCCACGCCGCCGAATCGACCCGCGCAGCAATTGCGGGCTCAGCGATGCCGTCGGTGCATGTCAGCGGCGACGTCGGCCCGATCGGATTGAGCGTCAGCGACGCCAAGAACACCTACTCGGTCGCCGCATCGTTGAACGTGCCGATCTTCAACGGCAACCGGACGCACGGACGGCTCCTCCAAGCCGATGCGGACCTCCGCACGCGGCAGAATGAAGCGGCGGACATGAAGGCCGGCATCGACTACGAGATTCGCGCCGCGTTTCTCGATCTGCAAGCCACCTCCGAGCAGCTCCGCGTGGCGACCACCGCCCGCGATCTCGCCGCGCAGCAGTTGACGCAGGCGCGCGACCGGTTCGCCGCCGGCGTCGTGAGCAATGTCGAAGTGATTCAGGCCCAGGAGGCCGTCGCTCTCGCGACCGAACAGTTCATTTCCTCCCAGTACGGATATGACCTTGCCAAGGGTGCCCTGGTGCGGGGCACCGGAACGTCGGAGCAAGTGTTGCGTCAAATTATCGGAGGCTCACGCTGATGGCTTTGCTGCAAAACTTGCGCGTCCGCGCCATTGCGGCCGCCGTCCTCGCCATGGTCGCGAGCATCGGCATCTGGTTGTGGGTGACTGCCGGACGCGAGTCGACCGACGATGCGCAAATCGATGCGCACGTGACGCAGATTGCCGCCCGCGTAGGTGGAACGGTCCAGGCCGTCTACGTCGACGACAACCGGCGGGTCGATGCGGGAACCACGCTCGTCGAGATCGACCCACGCGATTATCAGGTTGCCGTGGAGAAGGCGCGGGCGGCGCTGGCCGACGCCGAGGCCGCGGCGGCAGCCGCCCAAAGCGGCGTCCCGATCACCACGCAGTCCGCGACCAGCAATCTGACAAGCGCGCGCGGTAGCGTCGAGCAGGCGACGAGCGCGGTCGCGTCGGCGCAGAAACAGGTGGAGGCGGCGCACGCGCGCGTGGCGTCGGCACAGGCCAAGCTCCGCGAGCAGGAAGCGACTTCCGCGAAGGCGGCGCGGGACGTCGAGCGGCTGCGAGGGCTGTTGGCCAAGGATGAAATCTCCCAGCAACAGTTCGATGCGGCGTCGGCCGCCGCTGACGCCGCGCGCGCCGCGGCCGATTCAGCCCGGGCACAGGTCACCGAAGCTGAGGCGGGCGTCCTGGTGTCGGAAAGCGCGCTCGCACAGGCGCGCGCCGGACATCAGCAGGCGGACGCCGTGCTGCGGGCGGCGCTGACCGCGCCCGATCAGGTGAAGCAGATCAGCGCGCGCGCCGCCGCCGCCGACGCTCAAGCCAAGCAGGCGAAGGCCACCCTCGACCAAGCGGAGCTGAATATGCAGTACGCCACCATCAAAGCACCGGTCGCGGGCATCGTCAGCCGCAAGTCGGTCGAAGTGGGTCAGGTGGTACAAGCCGGCCAGCCATTGATGGCGATCATTCCGCTCGAGAATGTGTGGGTGACCGCGAACTTCAAGGAGACGCAGCTCCAGAACATGCGTCCCGGCCAGCGGGCGACCATCAAAGTAGATGCCTACGGCGGCAAATCATTTGCGGGGAAGGTCGACAGCATCGCGGCTGCAACCGGCGCACGCTTCAGCATGCTGCCCCCGGAGAATGCCACCGGCAACTACGTGAAGGTCGTCCAGCGAATCCCGGTCAAGATCGTACTGGACGCCGGACAAGACCCCGACCGGCAACTGCGGCCAGGCATGTCAGTGGAACCGACGGTGTATACGAAGTAAGGAAGTACAGAAGTAAGGACAGGAAGGGCGTGCCGGATCAACCTCGGCTGGTAAACCCCTGGATCATCGCGATCTCGGTCATGTTCGCCACCTTCATGGAGGTGCTGGATACGACCGTTGTGAACGTGTCGCTGCCGCATATTGCGGGCAATCTGTCGGTGTCCATCGATGAAGCGACCTGGGCGCTCACGTCGTACCTCGTCGCCAACGCGATCATCCTGCCGATGACGGGATGGCTCGCCAGCATGTTCGGGCGGAAGCGTCTCTTGATGCTGTCGGTCGTCGGCTTTACGGGAGCGTCCTTCTTGTGCGGACTCTCGCCGACCCTGGGGGCATTGATCCTGTTTCGCATCATCCAGGGCGCGACCGGCGGCGCCCTGCAGCCGTTGTCACAAGCCGTGCTCCTCGAAGCCTTCCCGCCGCAGGATCGCGGCAAGGCGATGGGTTTCTGGGGGCTTGGCATCGTCGTGGCGCCGATTCTCGGACCGGTACTCGGCGGCTGGCTGACCGAAAGCTACAGTTGGCGCTGGGTGTTCTATATCAACATCCCCGTCGGCATTGCGTCGATTGTCATGACCAGGCTGTTCATCTTCGACCCACCCTATCTTCGTCAGGAGAACCGGAGAGTCGATTACTGGGGCATCGGCATGCTCGCCGTCGGCATCGGCGCGCTGCAGATTCTCCTCGACAAGGGCCAGGAAGACGACTGGTTCGCATCGCACTTCATCGTCGCGCTCGCCGTGATCAGCTCCGTCTCGCTCGTCGCGCTCGTCTGGCACGAGCTCAACACGGACAATCCGGTTGTCGACCTGCGCGTGTTCAAGGCGCGCAGCTACGCGATCGGTGTGTTCCTGATGACGATAGTCGGTTTCGTGCTCTACGGCAGCCTGGTGCTGCTGCCGATCATGCTGCAGACACTGCTCGGCTATCCGCCCCTTCAGGCCGGCATTGCCATGGCGCCACGGGGCATCGGATCATTTTTCATGATGCCGATCACCGGCATGCTGACGGGCCGGTTCGATGCCAGAAAGCTTCTGACGATCGGGCTCACGGTAGGCGGCGTGACCTTGCTCTGGTTGTCGCGACTCAACCTACAGGCCGGATACTGGGACATCTTCTGGCCGCAGCTCGTTCAAGGGATAGGGATGGCGCTGCTCTTCGTGCCGCTCACGACGGTCGCGATGGATCCCATTCCCCGCGAGCGCATGGGGTACGCCACAAGCCTCTTCAATCTCATGCGCAACATCGGCGGCAGCATCGGCATTGCCATGACGGGCACGATGCTGGCGCGCAACAATCAGTCGACGACGGCGCTGCTTAGTGCGCACGTGACGCCCTACGATGCGGCGTCTCGTCAGGCGTTCGAGCAGATGCGGGCCGCCCTCATGGCCGCCGGCAACGATGTGGTCACGGCCACCAACCGCGCCTACGCAATACTCTTCGGCATGGTGCAACGCCAGGCAACGATGGTGTCATTCGTGGGGATTTTCCAGCTGCTGGGCGTCCTGTTCTTGCTGTTGATCCCGCTTGTCCTCTTGATGAAGCGCCCCCAGCGCGCGGCGGGGCCTGTCGGGGCTCATTAGTCCTTCGTTCTTGGTCCTTGGTCCTCGGTCCCATCCGCGCGAAAGCGTGAAATGCGTACACGAACGCGCGTGTACAATCAACCTGTGCGCGGTCTGGTGTTTGCGCTGACGCTCCTCGCGGGCCACATCTTTCAGCCGGAGGCTCGTCCGGCATTCTCGGAGTGGCTGGAGGCTGTGCGGCAGGAGGCCCTCTCACGGGGCATCCGGCAAGACATCGTCGACAAGGCGCTTGCCGGCATCGATGAGCCGGTACCGGTCATCCTCGAACGCGATCGCGCGCAGGCGGAAGCCGTGCTGGCGCTCGAGAGTTACCTGAAGCGCGTGCTGACCAAAAAACGGATCAAGCTTGGCCGCGAGCGCTACACCGAGAATCGCGAACTTCTGGAGCAGGTTGGCGCGCGATACGGCGTGCCTCCGAGAATCATCGCCGCGATCTGGGGAGTCGAATCGAGCTTTGGGCGCTTCAGCGGGATTCGGCCAACGATCGCGGCGCTCGCGACTTTGGCGTGGGACCCGAGACGGTCGACATTTTTCCGCGGCGAGCTGTTCGACGCCCTCGAGATCCTCAACCGGGGCGATATCGATCTCGAGAACATGAAGGGGTCGTGGGCCGGCGCGATGGGTCAGGTCCAGTTCATGCCCTCCAGCTATCTGAAGTTCGCGGAGGATTTCGACGGCGACGGCCGGAAGGACATCTGGTCCACGCCTGGCGATGTCTTCGCATCGATCGCCAATTACCTGAAGGGACACGGTTGGAAAAGCGGCCAGACATGGGGCCGCGAGGTGTCGATCCCAGCAAGCACGCTACGCGGCATCCGCGCCAACGTGCCCTATCGGGAAGGCTCGTGCCATGCCGTCCGCGAGATGACCGTTGCCCAGCCCCTGAAACAATGGCAGGCGCTCGGGGTGCGGCTGCCGGGCGGCCAACCCCTGCCGCAGTTGGATTTGTCGGCGTCACTGGTGTCCGGCGCGAAGCGTCAATTCCTGGTGTATGCGAACTACGACGCGCTGCTCGATTACAACTGCGCGCATTCGTATGCCGTCAGCGTCGCGCTCCTCGGCGACGCGATCGCATCGGCCCCCCGCGAGACGCGAGCGGCGAGTCACGCGAAGAGCCGGGGCGAGCAATCACCCTGAGCGCCCGTGCTCCTGAAAGGCGGACCATGGCAGCGGCTGCATTCGACGAGAAAGGGATCGTTGTCACCTGCCCATCATGCGGACAGAAGAATCGACTGGTCTACGACCGGCTCGGTGACCCCGTGCGCTGCGGCAAGTGCAAGCAGCCGCTGAAGCCGCCGGCCGCGCCGCTCGAGATGACAACCACCGCCGACTTCGATCGGCTGATCGCCCACTCCTCACTTCCGGTCGTCGTCGATTACTGGGCGCCCTGGTGCGGACCGTGTCGGATGGTGGCGCCCGAGCTGGAGAAAGTCGCCGCGCGACAGGCTGGAAAGGCGGTTGTCGTCAAGGTCAACACCGATCAGCTCATCGATCTTGGCGAACGTTACCGGATTCTGTCGATTCCGACACTGGCGGTGTTCGCCGGCGGACGTGAAGTCTCGAGGACGGCGGGCGCCCGTCCAGCCGCCGACATCGAGAAGTTCATCGAACAAGCGGCCGCCTCCGTTCACCGCTGATTCCCATGCTCGGTACTCGTTACGCATTGCGCGCAAGCCGTGGCTCGTGGCGGCTCATCTACCCTGCATTGATTCTTGCGGCAGGACAGGCACACGCTCCCTTCGCCGCCCAGGCGCCGCTCGGAACCCAGGAACCGCGCGAGGCGCGCGTGAGGCGAGCGGACCAGGCTTCGCCCGGGAGGCAACCGGCCACTTTCGACCTCGACGAGGCGACCCTGGCGGATCTCCAGCAGCGGATGGAGGCGGGGCGCGACACGTCGCGATCGCTGGTCGAAAAATACCTCCGGCGGATCGATGCCATCGACCGCAGCGGCCCCATGCTTCACAGCGTGATCGAAGTCAATCCAGACGCCCTCGCGATCGCGGACCGGCTCGACGGCGAGCGGAAGGCAGGGCGTCGGCGCGGCCCCCTGCACGGCGTACCGGTTCTCATCAAGGACAACATCGCGACGGCTGACCGAATGATGACGACGGCAGGCTCGCTGGCGCTGGCCGGCGTCACCCCGCCAAGAGACGCTTTCATCGCGGCTCGGTTGCGTCAGGCGGGCGCGGTCATTCTCGGGAAGACGAATCTCAGCGAGTGGGCCAACTTTCGCTCGACTCACTCGACGAGCGGGTGGAGCGGCCGCGGCGGGCTTGCCAGAAACCCCTATGCGCTGGACCGCAACGCGTCTGGATCAAGCTCCGGCTCGGGCGCGGCGATCGCCGCGAATCTCGCAGCGGTGGCCGTCGGCACCGAAACGGATGGCTCCATCGTGTCGCCTTCCAACGCGAACGGCCTCGTTGGGATCAAGCCGACGCTCGGCCTCGTCAGCCGGGCGGGCATCGTGCCGATCGCGCAGAGCCAGGACACGGCTGGGCCAATGGCCCGCACGGTCGCGGATGCGGCGGCCGTGCTGGGCGAGCTGGCCGGCGTGGATCCCGATGACCCCGCGACGAGGCGCAGCGCCACAAAGGGCGTCCGGGATTCGACACCCGTTGATTACACGCGCTTTCTCGACGCGACTGCACTCCGAGGGGCGCGCCTCGGCGTCGTACGCAACCGGCTGTTCGGGGCCAGTCCGGCGGCTGATCGGCTGACCGAGGCGGCGATTGGCGACATGAAGAAGGCGGGCGCTGTGATCGTCGACCCCGCAAACATCACGACGCTCGGCCAGTTCGACGAGACCGAGTTCGACGTGCTCCTCTACGAGTTCAAGGCCGGCATGGCCAAGTACCTGACCTGGTTGGGTGCGGCATCTCCGGTCCACTCGCTGAAAGACATCATCGCCTTCAACGAGGCGCATGCGGCGGAAGAGATGCCGTACTTCGGTCAGGAAATCATGATGATGGCCGAGACGAAGGGGCCGCTCACCGATCCAAAGTACCTGGCGGCGCTGGCGAAGAATCACCGGCTCTCCCAAAGCCTCGGCATCGATGCCGTCATGATGAAATACCGGCTTGACGCGCTGGTCGCGCCAACCGGTGGCCCTGCATGGCTGATCGATCTCGTCAATGGCGACAGCGGCACCGCGAGCGCGCCCGGCCCTTCAACTGTGACGGCAGTGGCCGGCTATCCGCACATCACGGTGCCGGCCGGGTTCTTCAGGGGATTGCCGGTTGGTGTGTCGTTCTTCGGACGGGCGTGGAGCGAGCCGACGCTCATCAAAATCGCGTACGCGTACGAACAGTCAACCAGGCACCGCCGGCCGCCCACCTTTCGCGCATCGGCGGACCTGGCCGACCGCTAGCAATCGCGCTCAGTCGGCGCTCTGCCAGACGACTCGGCCGACGAAGAAGGGGCCCAGCTTCTCCAGATAGAGCGCGGTCTGCTGGGTCTTCCGCATCACCTGGACAATGGCCGAAAGCGGATAGAGGTCCTTCCCAATCAGCCCGACCACGAAATCGTTGTCCTCTTTGTCCAGGCCGTGGCACGCCAGCCGAACGTCATGCGCGTAGTCGCCTGCCCCGAACGACATGCCAACCGCTCCGTGCTCGGCGAGGATCACCCGTTGCTCCTGATCGGGAAGCTGGGCAAACTTCCCGCTCCGGCGCAGCGGATACCAAACGCCCCACTTCCAGAGCGGGTTGAGCACGGTTCTTCGCGGGCGATCGAGCAGGACTTCCTGAAGATCCGGCTCGTAACCGAGCGCATAGGTTCGGCCGAGCATCGTGTGTTCAGGCTTCTGGACGAGGTCGGAAAAACCAGGACTGTTCAACAATGGCCGTACACGATCCAGGAAGAAGTCGGGATCCTCGCTGAAGGTCAGCAGCCCGACGCCGCGTGGGTCGTTGATGTCCTCGTAGAGCACGCCGGAGATCCTGGCGCGCGCCAGCGTATCGCCGAGGGGGTCGGCGTCCGCGCAGCCGCCGAACGCGACGAATTGCATGAACAGGCGGCGGTCGGACCGTTGCGGCTGACCGTTCTTCATGCCGCCTTTCTCGCTGAGATCCGGCGGCTCGGGACCTCGCCGCGCCTCGGTAGTCATGCCGCAATTATACTTGGCGAGATGACGTATCGGATTCGTCAGGCGACGCTCGACGACATTGAAGTGCTCGTGCATCACCGCTTCGCGATGTTCAGCGACATGGGCGTACCACTCGACGCGGCCGCGCTCGCGCCCGCGTTTGCGCAATGGCTTCGAAAGCTGATGCCGTCTGGAACCTACCGAGCGTGGCTCGTGGAATCGACCTCCGCCCCTGCAGAGCCTCCGCGCTTGGAGCCCCTGCCCCGGGCTTCCACCGAAACCTCGCCGCGGATCGGCGGTGATTCGGACACGCGCGCGACCAGCGCAACCGTCGTCGCGGGAGGCGGAGCGACAATCGTGCCGTGGCCGCCGGGGCCACGATACCTGGGCGAATCGCTTGCCTTCGTTTACAACGTATACACGGAGCCGGCCCACCGGCGCCGGGGCCTGGCACGGCGCGTCATGAGCGCGATCCACGACTGGTGCCGTGAGAACGGGATCACGTCGTTGGCGCTCAACGCCAGCGAAGATGGCCTGCCGCTCTACACATCGCTCGGCTACGTGGTTGCGCCCCGTCCGATGATGTTCTGCGCGCTCGGCGCGGAGCGAGGCGCGGCGGCGCCAGAGGCGTGAGCGGCTTGCGGGCGTTCCTACTCGCGGTATAATCCGTCGGCTGTAGGCCAGAGCGTCCGCTAGAGCACCGACCACGCGCCGATCGCAGGAGGCACGTCAGGGACACCGGGCCGCCGCCCGGGAGCCCTTCCAGCATGGCTGCCGTGCTGGGGACCTCGAACCGGACACAACGAGAAACGGAGACACGCGAGCATGCCGTTTATCATCACCGACCCTTGCATCGAAACGAAAGATACTGCGTGCGTGGATGTCTGCCCCGTCGACTGCATCCACCCGCGGAAGGACGAGCCTGAATTCGCGCAGACGATCATGCTCTACATCCACCCCGAAGAGTGCATCGATTGCGGCGCCTGTGTGCCTGCCTGCCCCGTTGCCGCGATCTACGAGAGCATCGACGCGACGCCGGCGCACCAGAAGGATCTTGTCGAAGCCAACGCCGTCTATCGCAACGGGGATGCGGACGCTATCGCGAAGGCCGAGGCCATCGCCAAAGCCCATGTGGCCGCTCAGGCCGATCTCATGGCGATCCCGGCAGCGGAGCGCCAGGCCGCGCACGCGCGGTTCTGATTGCGGCTTGCGGATTGCGGATTGCGGATTGAAAGAAATCGATTGCTGATTTGAAGCGGCGGATCCACCCCAGTCCGCGAATTGAATCGCCGGTCGCTCCCCGATCACCAATCAATCCGCGCTCTGCAATCCGATCTCCGCAATGAAGTTGGCGACCTGGAACGTCAACGGCATCCGGGCGCGGCAGGCGCAGGTCCAGGAGTGGATCGCGCGCGAACGCCCCGATGTCGTGTGCCTTCAGGAGATCAAGGCGACCTCCGATCAGATTCCCACGGCCCTCTGCGAAATGGAAGGCTATTGGTGCTATTGGCACGGAGGAAAAGGCTACTCCGGCGTGGCGCTGCAGGTCAGCCAGGCATTCTCCCCGGCCCGTCCCGCTTTCTACCATCCTGCGTTTGACTACGAAAACCGCGTCGTCGCGGTCGACCTTTCATCCGGCCACGGCGAAGTGACCGTCGCATCCGTCTACGTGCCCAATGGCGGGAAAGACTTTCCGGGAAAGATGCGGTTCCTCGAACTGATGGACACCTACGCCGCGGCATCTCAGCAGAGCGGCCGCCAGGTGGCATTGCTCGGTGATCTGAATGTGGCGCGCACCGACCGCGACGTGCACCCGAAGGAACGGAAGCCGCGTGCGATCGGCCAACTCCCGGAGGAACGAGCCCTGATCGAGCGGATTCTTTCTCGAGGGCTGGTTGACCTCGGGCGAGCCTTCGATCCCGACAACGACGGTCTCTTCACCTGGTGGGCGCCTTGGCGGAACATGCGGGCGCGGAACATCGGATGGCGACTCGACTACGCATTCGTCAGCTCGACGCTGGCCGGACGCGCCACCGCCTGCGTTGTGCAGAAAGATGTGGGAACCAGCGATCACGCGCCGGTCGTTGCCACATTTGCGACATCGTCCGAAACCGACCCGGTCGATCTGAGCCGCGCAACCTCCGCGACGAGCTCGACCGACGAGGCTGCTCCGGACCATTCGGACGACGTTTCTCGATCATGTCCGTAGTCGTTCAGAAGTACGGCGGCTCGAGCGTCGCCGACGTCGATCGCCTTCGCGCGGTTGCCGACCGCGTGATGCGCACGCGGCGGAACGGTCACGACGTCGTCGTGGTTGTGTCCGCGATGGGCGATACGACGGACGAGCTGCTCGCGCTCGCCAAGAGGGTCTCCCCAAACCCCGACCGCCGAGAACTAGACATGCTCTTGACGGCCGGCGAGCGGATTTCCATGGCGCTGCTCTCGATGGCGATTCGCGAGCTCGGCGGCGACGCTATCAGCTTCACCGGCAGCCAGTCCGGGATCATCACCAACGATCGTCATGTCGACGCCCGGATCGTCGAGGTCCGCCCGTTCCGGGTGCAGGACGAGCTGGCGCGCGGGAAGATCGTCGTCATCGCCGGGTACCAGGGCGTCTCGTACCGCCGCGAAGTGACGACCCTCGGCCGGGGCGGGAGCGATACGACCGCGGTCGCGATGGCAGCCGCCCTTGATGCAGAGTACTGCGAGATCTGCTCCGACGTCGACGGCGTCTATACGGCAGACCCGCGCGTTGTATCCGAGGCCCGCCGCATCGACGCGCTTTCCTATGAGGAGACGCAGGAGCTGGCTGAATGCGGCGCCAAGGTGCTGAACGCGCAGGCCGTCGAATTCGCGAAGGAGCAGGGGATCGCGATCTACGCTCGCGCGACGGCGTCGGCACTGCCCGGGTCTGATCCGTCAGCCGACGGCACCGTCGTTCGCAGACACCCGGCCCGCATGCCGGGCACAGTTGTCGGAGTGGCGAGCGAGAAGGACGTCCTCCTGCTTGACGCCGATCGCACGCTCCCCATTCTGGAAGCGCTCGATGACTACCACGTAACCGGCAAGCAGCTCCATATCGTTCATGGGGGCAGGGGCCCCAGGAGTACGAATATCGGGCGGCTCACCCTCGTCGTCTCCCGCGAAAACCTTCACGACGAGGAACGGGTGCGGCGCGCCCTCATGGAGCGTTTCGGCGTCGCGTGCCGCATCGTCGACTCGCTTGGGGCCGTCAGCGTCGTCGGCGCCGGGATCAATGCCTCGTTTCAGAACGTCAGGCGCGGCACGGCGGCGCTCGAAGACAAAGGCCTCACGGCTCAGGGCATCGCGACCTCGTCTTTTCGCATCACGTGGCTGGTGGATCGCGGAAGCGTCGACGACGCCGTGCGCCTGCTTCACGAGACATTCATTCGAACGGCGTAGCTTGGGGCTCGGCGCGGCTGGGCACCCGCGGCTTTCTACTGGCACTCCGGCGAGACGGCACGAGGCCGGCGCTCATTCCATTTATTGACGATGCGCCTGAGCTCCTTGATGGGTTCGGGGTTGTCGTCGACCTGCAGGCGCAGCACGGTATCGTTGTGCAGCCAGACGCCGCAGTTCTTCTTCACGATCACGAGGGCCGCTGACTGCTGACCGCGCGTATCGCCGCCGCCGGCCTGGCCGCCTTCGAGCGCGGCCACGAGACGTTCGGAAAGGTGACCGGTCGCGTTCTCGAAGCGCTCGACCATGTTCGCCACGACCTGAGGGCCGGCGAGGATGTTGCCCTGGGCCGTGCAGTACTTGCCACCTTTCTGCCCTGCCCATTGTGTCGCTTTCGGCCCGGTAAACGCGGCGTACTCGCCCTTGAGATTCATCACCGCGAATTGCCGGCCCTGCTTCGTCCAGTTGTCAGGCAACGGATCAGGATCTTTATCCCAGATCTGCTTGACGATGGTGTCCGGGGCGAGGCCCTGTCCGAGGAGCGCAAGCGCCTGCGGCCCGTAGCTGACATCGACGATGGCCTGGGTGGCCGCGACCCCGGCGTTCGCGTCGGCCCAGAGCACGCCGTTGCCGACCGAAAAGACCCGCGATTGCACCGCCGCCCCGATTTCGCCCGTCTGCGGGTCGAAGCCGAGAACTGAAAAGGTGCCAGTCTCCCACGGCGGTTCCTCTGGGAGAGTGGCTCGCGAAGCGATGAGCGCGGCCGGCCCGACAACCGCAAGGCTCAGCCGCAGCGCCCACGCGCCACGACGAATCACGGCCGGTTACCGCTGACCGCCCGTGTTCGACGGCTTGACCGGATCGATGCTGAACGTCAGACCGGTGAACATCATCTCCTCCCAGGTCTGATCGCCCCACCAGACGTCTTTGGTCGGATCGGGGTTGGCTTTGTTCGCGGTTGAGTTGTCATACCAGGCCGTCGCGTGCAGCTTCGTCCCCTTCGGGAACTTCAGCGGCTGCTGGAAGACATAATCCGTCTGCCAGTTGAAGTCGTACTTGGGCACGGCGAGGATGGTCTCCTTGCGGCCGTCCGGGTAGGTCACTTCGTAGTTCCACCGTTTGCCGCGGACGTGGGTGTGCGGGAGCATGCTCCACATCGTCACGTCCTGGCCGATCGTCATCTCCGCGTCGACACGATGATCGCTGGCGCCGGCGGGGATGTGCAGGCTGCCGTTCGCCAGGTTTGCCCAACGCAGCTGCGTCTGCGGCGTCTGCTTGGCGTACTTCACGGCAATGCGAGTGCGATCGGTCGTGTCCCTGCCGGCAGGGGCGTAATGCATCTGGAAGACAAGCGTGGTGCCGGCAGGCAGCTTCATCGCGGTGCCTTCCTGATACACACGAATGAACTGCCCGGGAGCGAAGCCGGCGACAGCCGGACCCATGCGGACAGGCGGCCGGTCGTTCGGGCCGAGCGGCTTGCGCTGTTCGGGTGGCAACGGGCGACCACCCGTCTGTCCGGCCGGGATGTCCATGCCTTCAGCGAATTCGAAAACCGGCGCAGGACGCGCGCCCGCCCCGGGGTTTGCGTTCGCCGGTGGCGGAGGTGGCGTGGCTGGAGCCGGCGGCCGCGCGTAGACGATCACGTGATGGAGAACCTTGGGATCGCCCGCCTTGACCTCGAAAGCTTGCACCCACTTGTCTTCAGTCAGGTTGGTCGGGATCTCGAAGTACTGGTAGGCGACCGTGCCGCTCGCGGGGACGGGATAATCCTCTTGCATCGCGAAGATCGCGTCGGGTTGCCCGATTGTCCAACCGCTCGCATAGGTCGGCTGCGCGGGCAAGTCCGCGGCATTGCCCTCGGGCGCACCGGCGGCCACCCACGCGGCAATCGTGGCCTTATCGCCGTCGCTCAGGCGCCGATCATTGAGAAAATGTCCGTACGCCGGATCGGCGTGCCACGGTGGCATCGTTCCGTTCGACACCTGCGTGGCGATCGACTTCGCCCACGGCCGTGCGTCGGCGTAGGTCAGCAGCGACATGGGGGCTATCTCGCCTGGGCGATGGCAGTTGGTGCAGTTCTTGTAAAGGATTGGCGCGACGTCCTTGTTGAACGTCACGGAAGCCGGTGCTGACGCTGACCGCGTGAGGCTGGCGCTCGACGCCTGCGCCGCCAACTGAATTGCGCCCAACGCGCACAAGGAAACCACCGCAAGGGTGTGCCGAATCGTCATGCCGGATACTCCTCTGATTGAAGCGAAGGGGCGGGAGCCGACGAACAGTATGGCATGCTACGGACCCCAGCCGTCGAGGTCAAGCGGCTCTGACTCGGCGGGAATGGCCGCGTCGGGACCGCGCAACTCGACGGAAGCTGGAGGAGGTCGCTTGGAGGTGCTCATGCCTACGCTGCTGATGGGCGCGCTGCTGGTTGGTTTGACGCCGGCCGCGCCAAACTTGTTCCTGGCCGGCATGACGGAGGCGACGCTGACACCGGAACGTCCGGGGCACGAGTTCGTGACCCTGGCCCGTTACCCGGATCGCCACCCCAGCGCGGCTGCCCCGCCGGGGACCCCGGATCGCCACCCCAGCGCGGCTGCCGCGCCGGGGACCCCGGAGCTTTCGACCGCCCAGACGAAGCGCGTCCAAGAAGCTGCGCAAGTGCTGAAGGACATCCACGCCGCGCCTGACAAGGACATTCCCCAGGACCTGTGGGAGAAGGCCTCTTGCGTTCTCGTCGTTCCGTCGCTGAAAAAAGCAGCGTTCATCTTTGGCGGCGAGTACGGAAAGGGCCTTATGAGTTGCCGACGGAATGGCGAATGGAGTGCGCCCGTCTTCATGTTGGTGGGCAAGGGCAGCTGGGGGCTTCAAATCGGCGCCGAGGCGATCGATCTGGTCCTGCTTGTCATGAACGATGGCGGGATGGAGAAACTCTTGAAGAACAAGGTGTCGCTTGGCGGCGAGGCGTCTGTCGCCGCTGGTCCGGTAGGCCGCGACGCGCGTGCGGCCACCGACGCGCAGATGACGGCGGAAATCCTCTCTTACTCGAGGACTCACGGGCTGTTCGCGGGCATCAACCTTTCGGGCGGCGTCATCAAGCCAGATGATGATGACAACCATGATCTCTATGGCGCCAAGATGAACGCCGCGAGCGTGGTCAAGGACACCACCATGACCCCTCCGGCCGCCACCGATCCGTTCATGGCCGCGCTAAAGCGAAGCATGTAGCGGACGTCGCCGCGGAGGTCATCAGTCGATTGGCTGAGGCATCTCGGATTTCATCATTTGAACCGGATGCCCACACCGAATTGAAGCCGCAGGGTGTTGATGCCGGTGTCGTTTTCGATCACGCTCGTCCTCGCCAGGACGTGTCCGTACCGCAGGCTGCCGTCCGCGAAGTAGCGCGTGGCGAAGGCGTAGGTGGCGCCCCCGCCGAACATGATGAACCCCTTCCCGACGGTGCCGCTGAGATCCTCTCCCAGCTGGACCCCTAAGGATTCCGGCGGAACGACCGTGCCATTGACCGCGAACGTTGTCTGCGCCGTGACGGTGGCACCGCCGAACCCCAGCTCGAGGTACGGTTCGAACATGTTTCGAAACAGGATTTGCGGGTTGTACCGAACTCCCCCATCGTAGTAACTGATCTTGTAGGACGCGCTCGTCGTGGCCCCGACGGCGTTGCCGATGGTCTGCGCGCGCGCGTCCAGATCGCTCGAGCCGACCGTGAACATGTGCCCTGCCTCGAAGAACACCTGCCAAGGACCTTTGATGCGATAGCCGCCTTCCGCGCCCAGAGTGCCGGAGGAGGTATGGCCGAAGTTTGCGCCACCGGTGAACTCCGCGTAAAAGCGCGAAGTGTCCAAGACGGGCGCTGCCTGCGCCTGAACTCGAGCCGCCACGGCGAGCAGGCCGATGACTGCATATGACAGAACACGAGCGAATCGAACCATCTATGCGCCTCCGTACATTGGGATGTTACGGATACTCCCGATACTCTCGATACCGCTTGACCGGGGCACCCTGTCGCGGAAAGCTGGGAACCTGCCGCAGCGCGAGGAAGGGCCAAAGTATAGCACCTCCGTGGTATTCTGGGTTTGCATCAGCATGAGCGACAGCGACACCTTGGCCGCCACCGTCGACACTCGGTTCGAAACGCCGGATTTCCAATCGGACCTCCACCCCAGCGCTGGTCCAGCGTTGGGGGCCGCAGACCTCCCAGTTCCAACGTCCGCTGCCCTGCTTCCCTCATCAGAGGCCGCACAGTCAGCATCGGACGTTCCGCTGGCCGCGCCCGTAGCTGCCACAGGGATTGCAGATGTTCTCGTTCAGCCCGTGGATCACGCCCCAGCGCTGCCTCAGGCGACGCGGGAAAGCGCGTGGACAAAGATGGGCCGTGAGCTGATGTCGGGTGTTCAGACACTCGTCTCGGCGGCCGTGTATGCCACATTGATCGTGACCTTCGGTTTCCAGGTTGCGCGCGTCGATGGCTTGAGCATGGCTCCAACACTCGAGGACCACGACCGCTTGATCGTGAACAAGCTCGTGTATGAGCTCGGCGACCCACGACCGGGCGACATCGTCATGCTCTACTACCCGCTCAATCCGGAAAAGATGTTCGTCAAGCGGGTCATCGCCAAAGAGGGCGATACCGTTCGAATTGTAGACGGACGCGTCTACGTCAACGACATCCCGTTGCACGATGATTACGTGCCCGCGGAATTCCGCAGCCACGACGATTGGGGACCCCAAGTCGTCCAGCAGGGCTATTACTTCGTGATGGGCGACCACCGCAACAACAGCTCCGACAGCCGGCATTGGGGGCCCGTGCCGAAGAAATACATCGTCGGGAAAGTTAAAGTGCGCTGGTGGCCTCTTCAGGACGCCAGGATCTTCTGAGCGGGATCTTCCGAGAGGATGACGGTTACTTGAGAGCTCGCTGGTTCGTCGTGCTGAGCAGCCGCTCGTGCTCCTCGCGAAGCTTGTATTTTTGAATCTTTCCTGACGCGGTCATCGGGAAGAGCGGCACGAAACGCACGTGCGCCGGAACTTTGAATTTGGCGAGCTCCTCGGCGCAGAAGGCCCTCAGCTCCTCGGCCAGCTCATCATCTTTGTCCGGAATCTCGTCGCGTTTGCGGACGGCAGCCGCCACGACCTCGCCGAAGAACCCATCCGCCACGCCGTAAACATACGCATCCGCAACGGCCCGATGCTCCCGGAGACGATCCTCGATCTCCTTCGGCGCGATGTTCTCGCCGCCCCGAATGATTAGATCTTTTATGCGCCCGGTGATGCGCACGTACCCGTCCGCATCAATGCTGGCCTCGTCACCGGTGTGAAGCCAGCCGTCATCGTCGATCGCCGCTCGCGTTGCCTCGGGATTGTTGTAGTACCCCTTCATCACGTTGTAGCCCCGGCAACAGAGCTCTCCCCTGCCGTCAGCAGGGACAGGCACTCCCGTCGCAGGATCCACGATCTTCACCTCGAGCTCCGGCAGGACCGTGCCGACGGTCCCCGACCGCTGCGCGACGGTGCAGTCGCGCGGGGTCATCGTGATTCCGGGCGACGATTCGGTCATGCCGTAAGCAATCGTGATCTCGGGAAGGTGCATCTCGCTCATCACACGGCGCATTAGCCGCTCGGGACAGAGCGACCCGGCCATCACTCCGGTTCTAAGCGACGTCAGATCGAAGGTGCTGAAGTCAGGACACTCCAGCTCCGCGATGAACATCGTCGGCACGCCGTAAAGGGCAGTGCACCGCTCGCGGTGTATGGTCTCGAGCACGCGGCGCGGTTCGAACGCTTCGATCGCACACAGGCACGCGCCGCACGTGTAGGCGCCCAGCACGCCGATGACGCACCCGAAGCAGTGGAAGAGCGGCACGCACAGGCAAAGCCGGTCGGCCGGCGTGTACCCGAGCAAGGAACCGAGCGCGCAGCCGTTGTTGACGATGTTGCGGCTCGATAGCATCACGCCTTTCGGAAATCCCGTCGTGCCCGACGTGTACTGCATGTTGATCACGTCGTCCACGCCGACCGCGGCGCGCCTTGCCTCCAATTGCGAATCGGGCACGGCGTCGGCAAGCGTTCTCAAATGGTCGTATGGCAGCAGTCCAGGCGGCGCGTCCGAACCAATAAAGAAAACGCGCTTCAAAGCCGGAAGGTGCCCGGCTGTCATCGCCCCCGCGTGCTCGAGCTCCGCGATATAGTCCAGGTCGCGGAAGCCCGCGATGGTAAAGAGCGTGGCGGCCTCGCTTTGTCGTAGCGCGTACTCGATGTCCCTGGCCCGAAGAGACGTATTCGCGGTCACCAGGATCGCGCCAATCTTTGCAAGCGCGAACTGGAGCACGACCCACTCGGGGACGTTCGTCGCCCAGACGACGACGCGCTCCCCCTGCTGGACGCCGGCTGCGATCAACCCGCGCGCGATTGTGCGCGCTTCGCGCTCGAGCGCTTCGAACGTGTAACGGGGACCGCCTTGATAGACGAGCGCGTCGTTGCGCGGGAGCGCGCACGCCAGCTCCGTCAGCAGGTCGCCGACCGTCACGTCGCGATAGGGCGGCTGATTCACGAGCTACCCAATCTGCCCCACCTGCCTCACCTCGAGTTTTGCGTCTCTGACGATCGTGTCGTCGCGCTCGGACCCGGTGGATACGATCGCGGCCCGCACGCCTGACACCTCCTCGAGGCGCGCGATGTAGTCTCGCGCGGCTTGAGGAAGAGCCTCGAAACGCCGGATGCCCTTCGTCGGCGCCGCCCAGCCCGGTAGCGATTCGTAGACGGGCTCGCATTGCGCCAGCTGCCCGACATCCGACGGAAACTCCGTCAAGGTACGGGTGCCGGAGCGATAGGCCGTGCAGATGTCGATACGGTCGAGCCCATCGAGGACGTCGAGCTTCGTCAGCGCCAGCCCGTCAAGGCCGTTGATCCGAGCCGCGTAGCGCACGGCGACCGCGTCGTACCAGCCACAGCGGCGAGGGCGCCCGGTTACCGCTCCGTACTCGCTACCGGTTTCGCGCAGGCGGTTGCCCATCTCGCCGAAGAGCTCCGTCGGAAACGGCCCCTCCCCGACCCGCGTGGTGTATGCCTTGGCGACGCCCAGGACATGTCCGATCGCCTTGGGCGGAATGCCCAGGCCCGTGCAGACGCCGCCGATCGACGCGTTCGACGACGTGACGAACGGATACGTGCCGTGGTCGATATCGAGCAGGGTCCCCTGCGCGCCTTCAAACAGGATGGCGGCCCGGGCCCTGGTCGCTTCGTTCAGCAGGACCGATACGTCGCGAATCATCGGGCGCATGCGTTCGGCGTACTTGAGCAACTGCGCCAGCACCGGCTTCCAGTCCATCGTGCTGTCCTGGACCAGCCGGTTGCGCGCCGTGACGTTGTCGCGCACGTTCTCCTCGAGGCCCTTCGGGTCGATGAGATCGCCAACGCGGATGCCTCGCCGGGCGATCTTGTCTTCGTACGCGGGGCCGATGCCGCGCGAGGTCGTCCCGATCTTTCGTTCTCCCCGCCGCGCTTCCGACAACAGATCCAGATCGCGGTGATAGGGGAGAATGAGATGCGCCTTGTCGCTGACGACGATGCGGCCTCGGGTCGCGATCCCGTTCCTTTCCAGTTCATCGAGCTCCGCAAAGAGCGCTTCCGGGTCGACGACCACGCCGTTACCGATGACGCACGTGACGCCGGGATGGAGAATGCCTGAGGGAACCAGACGCAGGATGAACTTTGCTCCGTTGATGTAAATCGTGTGGCCCGCGTTGTGGCCGCCCTGAAACCGCGCGACGATGGAAAAGCCAGGCGTCAGGAGGTCGACTATCTTTCCTTTGCCTTCATCGCCCCACTGCGCACCCAGAACAGCTAGATTCATTTCGGCTAAGATTCTACTTCGAGGTGCGCAACTTCGCTCGGAAGCATGATTGTCCTTGACGGTTCCTCCCTGACCATCGAGCAGCTGGTCGCGATCGCCGACGAGCGCGAACGCGTTCAGCTCTCGTCAAGCGCCCGCGCCCGCGTCGCTGCCTCGCGCGCCGTCGTCGAGCGCCGCGCGCGCGGCGCCGAGCCTGCGTACGGCATCAACACGGGCTTCGGGTCATTCGCCGATGTCACGATTGCGCCCGACGCGCTCGAGGCGCTTCAACTCAATCTCCTCCGCAGCCACGCGGCCGGCGTCGGCGCGCCGCTTTCGGCGCGCGCGGTGCGCGCCACGATGGCGCTGCGCGCCAACGTGCTGGCGAAAGGCTTCTCCGGCGTGCGCGTCGACACGCTCGAGGCGCTCATCGCGCTCATCAACGCCGCGGTTCATCCGTTCGTGCCGTCGCGCGGGTCGGTGGGGGCGAGCGGCGACCTGGCACCGCTCGCACACCTGGCGCTTGTCTTGATTGGCGAGGGTGAGGTGCTCGTCGACGATCGCGAGGCGGCCGAACGGAGCGTTCAGGCCAGCGGCGTCTCGGCAGGGCTTGTCCCGGCTCGCTACGGCCTGGCGCGCGCAGGCTTGACGCCGATCACGCTTGGACCGAAAGAAGGGCTGGCCCTCATCAACGGCACGCAGCCATCTACCGCCGTCCTGGCCCTCGCGCTCGCCGATGTCGAAACGCTGGCGAGGGCCGCCGACATCGTCGCGGCGCTTTCGATCGACGCGCTCCGCGGATCGATCCACCCCTTCGAGGCGCGGATTCACGAGGCTCGCCCGTTCGCAGGCCAGCTGGCGTCCGCGTCGAACATCGCGGCGCTCATCCACGGCAGCGGCATCAACAAATCCCACGAGTTCTGCGGACGGGTCCAGGACGCCTACTCGCTCAGGTGCGCCGCGCAGGTCCACGGCGCCGTTCGGGAAGCGCTCCGCTTCGTCCGGGAGACCGTCGCCGTGGAAGCGAACAGCGCGACCGACAACCCGATGGTCTTTGCCGACACAGGCGATATCGTCTCCTGCGGCAACTTCCACGGGGCGCCGATCGCGATCGCCGCCGACCTCCTGGCGTCGGCAACCGTGCCGTTGGCGACGATCAGCGAGCGAAGGACCGATCGGCTCGTCGATCCGTCGCTCAGCGGGCTGCCGGCGTTTCTCACGCGAGAAGGCGGCGTCAATTCCGGCTTCATGATGGCGCACGTGACCGCCGCCGCCGTGACGTCCGAGCTCAAATCGCTCGCGCATCCCGCTGGCGTGGACACGATCCCGACCTCGGCGAACAAGGAGGACCATGTCAGCATGAGCATGGCGGCCGCGCTGAAGGCGGATTGCGCCGTCGGCCGCGCGCGCGAGGTGATTGCCATCGAGCTTTTGTGCGCGTGCCAGGCGATCGACTTGCTGGCGCCCCTGACGACGTCGGCCCCGCTCAGGCAGGTCCACGCGCTGGTGCGGTCGCGCGTGCCGACACTCGAGGCGGACCGCGCGCCGGCGCCCGATATCGCGGCGGTAACGGAGCTCATCGCCTCGCGCGCGGTCGAGACCGCATGCGGCATCAGAGTCAAGTAAAAAATTCTTCGTTTTTCAAATTGACAACGTTCGCGCCGCTTCTTAAGGTTCTA
>DATKHR010000384.1:0-7726 GCA_035510155.1 Vicinamibacterales bacterium | reverse complement strand
GATCTGGGGCTACCCGATTTTGTCGTCAAAGAAGACAACGTCACCCGCGAGATCCTGCGCGTCAGCCCGGCCGACGAGCCGATGCAGATTGCGGTGCTCGTCGACACCAGCCAGGCGGCCCGCAGCCAAATTCAGTACATGCGCCAGGCGCTGCCCGACTTCGCCACCATCCTGACCGCGCCGAACGAAGCCGGACGGCGGAGCGAAATTGCCATCATCGGCGTCGGCGAGCGCCCGACCATTCTGTCCGACTACTCGATTGATCCGGCCCAGGTGAAGAAAGGCATCGATCGCATCTGGGCGGCGCCAAACAGTGGCATGTACCTCCTCGATGCAATCGTCGAGGTCTCACAAGGGCTGAAAAAGCGAGAGGCCTCGCGGCCCGTTATCGTGGCGATCGCGACCGCCGGAGTCGAGTTCAGCAACCGGTACCATGATCAGGTGCTCGATCCGTTGAAGGCCGTCGGCGCCGCGTTCTATGCGCTGGCGCTCGGTCCCCCCGACACCAGCCTGAGCATCGAGTCCCGCGAGCGCGCGATAGTGCTCGACGAGGGGTCCCGTGTCACGGGCGGCTATTACGAACAGCTGCTGGCCGGTCTGGCGCTGCCGCAGAAGCTGAAGCTGCTCGCCAATCAGCTCAAGCATCAATACAAAGTCGTCTACGCCCGGCCCGAATCGCTCATTCCGCCTGAGAAGATCACCGTGTCGGCCGTCAAGCCCGGTCTCGTCGCACGCGGGACACCCATGAAGGCAGAACAGGCTCGTCCATGATCGCAGCAAGAGCAGCATCACTCCTGACCTCTTCGCGCGCCGCCAGAATGACGGTTTGGACCGTGTTGTCGGCCGCGGCGGTTGCGTTGGCGGCGCTGGTGGTGCACGCGGCATCCACGGCCCAGACGCCCGTCCCGCAGACGCCGACGCAACAGCCTCCATTCCGGGCAGGCGTCGACGTTGTGTCGTTGAACGTGATCGTCACCGAGGGGAACGGGCGGTACGTCACGGATCTCAGCTCTGAGGAGTTCAACGTCTTCGAAGACGGCGTGAAGCAGGATGTGACGTTCTTCAACAAGACCAACCTCCCGATCGCGCTCGCGCTCCTGTTGGATACGAGCGCAAGCATGGACACCAAGCTCGCGACGGCGCAGGAAGCTGCCGTCGGTTTCTCGCGAAAGCTGCGCCCGCAGGATCTGGCGGAGATCATCGACTTTGACAGCCGCGTGGTCGTGCTGCAGCCGTTCACGAACAACGCGACGGAGCTCGAGCAGGCGATTCGCAAGACCTCCGCAGGGGGATCGACTTCCCTGTACAACGCGGTTTATATCGCGCTCAAGGATCTCAAGAAGGCCGTCGCGAAGAACGTCGACGAGATTCGACGGCAGGCGATCATCGTCCTTTCCGACGGCGAAGACACATCCAGCCTGCTGCCGTTTGAAGAGGTCCTCGATCTCGCGAAGCGGTCGGAAACCGCGATTTACAGCATCGGCCTGCGCAGCAGCGAGAACCCGTCGACGGCATCGAGGGGGTTCAAGGAAGCCGAGTTCGTGCTGCGCCAGCTGTCGCAGCAGACCGGCGGCCGCGCGTTCTTCCCCAATCAGGTGTCGGAGCTGGCAAACGTATACGGGCAGATTTCGGACGAGCTGTCCAGCCAGTACACCGTCGGTTATACGCCCAAGAACCCGAAGCGCGACGGATCATGGCGCCGCATCGTCGTGCGCGTAGATCGCGCCAACGCGTCAGCGCGCACGAAACAGGGGTATTTCGCGCCGACAACGCACTGAGTCATAACTCTCGATTTCTGTGATGAACCTGGCTCCCCTTGTTCTGTACGCCGCGGCGTTCGTCGCGTACGCGTGGCATTTCGCGCGCCGGAACGCCATCGTCGGCCGGACGGCGACCACACTGCTGGTGTTCGCGGCGCTCGCGCACACGTTTGTGATCGGCATGCAGACAATGGAGATCGGTCACGTGCCGGTCGCCGGCCCGGCTTCGGCGATTTCGACCTTCGTCTGGCTGCTCGGACTGGCCTATCTCTACACCGAGATGACAACCGACGAGCGCGCGATGGGCGTGTTCATCCTGCCGCTCCTCATCGCGCTCCAGTCGATTCCGGCGCTGCGGCCCGGAGTGGAGGACCGGGCGGCGGTGCTGCAGGGACCGCTCTTCGGCGTCCACGTGTCGTCTCTGCTCTTCGCCTACGCGAGCTTCGCGCTGGCGTGCGTGATCGGCGTCACCTACGTCCTGTTGTTCAAGGAAATCAAGGCGAAGCACCTGGGATTCTTCTACGCGCGCCTGCCATCGCTGCAAGTGCTGGATCGCATGAACCAGGTGGCGGTTGTCGTCGGCTGGATCTTTCTCACGATCGGGATCGCCGCCGGCACCCTCTGGGCGGCCCAGGCGAGGGGCGGCTACGGCCTCGACCCCCGAGTGCAGCGGATGTCGCTCCAGGACCCGAAAATCTTCGTGGCGCTCATCTGCTGGGTTGTGTACTCATTCGAGTTGTTCGCGGCACGCCGTATCGGATGGGGCGGCCGCCGCGCGGCCTATCTGTCCGCGCTCGGCTTCGCAATCGTGTTGTTGAACTTCGTTCCGATCAGCTACTTTTCGACCAACAGTCACAGTTTCTAATGCATCTGCTCCTGATCGGCATCAGTCATCGAACCGCGCCGGTCGATCTGCGAGAGCGCGTTGACTTTGCGGCCCGCGGCATTCCAGCCACGCTCGAGTCGCTGACGAGCCGTCGCTCGACCCAGGAAGCCATTGTCATCTCCACGTGCAACCGAGCCGAGATCTACGTCGCGTGCGATGATCCGGTCGCAACCCGCCGCGATTTGGCAAGCTTCATCAGCGATTTCCACGGCGTCGCGCTCTCGGACATTGCGCCGCACATCTACGACCTCGAGGATCTCGCCGCCGCGCGGCACCTGTTCCGCGTCGCTGCAGGCCTGGACTCGCTCGTCGTCGGCGAGCCGCAGATTCTCGGCCAGGTCAAGGAGGCACACGCGGCCGCCACGGCGGCACAAACCGCGGGGCCTCTGCTCAATCGCGTGTTCCACGCGTCGTTCGCCGCCGGCAAGCGCGTGCGCACTGAGACGGCGCTCGGTTCCGGCGCCGTGTCGATCGGCTACGCCGCGGTGTCTCTCGCGCGCAAGATTTTCGGGGAGCTGAGCGGCCGCACCGTCGTCGTCGTCGGCGCAGGTGAAATGGGCAAGCTGACGGCGCTGCACATGAAGTCGCAGGGCGTGCACCATGTCACGATCGTCAGCCGGACGATGGCCCACGCGGCGCGGTCTGCGGAGGCCATCGGTGGCGCGAGCGCCGCGCCGTGGGACGAGCTCGATTCCGTACTCGCCGCCAGCGACATTCTCATCACCGCAACGGGTGCCCCCGCGCCCATCCTGACCAAGGCTCACATCGAATCCGTGATGCGACCGCGGCGCAACCGGCCGCTGTTCATCATCGACATTGCGATGCCGCGCGACGTCGAGCCGGCGGCTGGCGAGATCGAGCAGGTCTTTCTCTACAACATCGACGATCTACGCGCGACCGTGCGCGAGAATCTCTCCCGGCGCGAGAACGAAGTCGCGCGCGCGGAGGCGATTGTGTCCGAGGAGACCGACAGGTTCGCGGTCTGGTTCCGCTCCCGCGGCGCCGTTCCAACCATCGTCGCTCTGCGCCAGCGTTTCGAAACCATCCGTCGCGCGGAGCTCGATCGCCTCGACTTCAAGCTGGCAGCGCTCCCGCCGGAGGCCCGGGCGCGCGTTGACGAAATCACCCACCTCATCGTCGAAAAGCTGCTGCTCGCACCGACTGAGCAATTGAAAGCTGCGGGAGACGCCGACATCGTCGCCGTTTATGCCGAGGCGCTCAACCGCCTGTTCGTGCTCGGCGAGGGCGAGGCGCCGATGTCGGACGCCCGGCGCGTGGAACCGTTTACGCGCCATCGCCAGCGCCCGCAGCGCTAGCCCGCCCTTGAAGGGCAAAATGACGTGGCAAATCTAATTCCCGATCTTCGGTTAGGAACTCGTGGTAGCCCGCTCGCGTTGTGGCAGGCCAACGCCGTCGCCGCGCATATCGCCGAGCACGGTGGCCCCGCCTGCCGCCTCGTCGTCATCAAGACGACAGGCGATCGCCTGCAGGAAGAACCGTTGTCCGAGGCCGGCGGCAAAAGGCTGTTCGTTAAAGAAATCGAAGACGCGCTCCTTCGCGATCACATCGACCTTGCCGTGCATAGCAGCAAGGACCTGCCCGCAGCGCTGCCCCCCGGCCTCGAGATCGCCGGCGTCCTGCCCCGTGAAGACCCACTTGACGCGATGGTGCTGCCCACAACTACTGGCCGCCACGGAGCCGTCAGCCATCAGCCAGCCGCCATGACAATTGATGATCTGGTGGCATGCCTCGGGCAGACGCCTGCGATCGGCACGGGCAGCGTAAGGCGGATCGCTCAACTGGCCCGGCTGTTTCCCAATGCGCGCTTCGAGCCGATTCGCGGTAATCTCGACACGCGGTTGCGGAAGCTGGACAGCGGGCGCTACAGTGCCCTTGTCCTGGCGGCTGCGGGTCTCCGCCGGCTTGGCTACCAGGACCGGATCTCGATGACGCTGCCCGCGGAAGTCTGTGTGCCGGCGCCCGGGCAAGGCATCATCGCAATCGAAGTCCGCAGCGACGATCGCGCGGTGCGCGAAATGGTGTCGGGGATACGCGATGCTGCAGCGTCGGCCGCCCTCGAGGCCGAACGCGCCGTCGTCGAAGCGCTGGGCGGCGGCTGCCAGACACCGGTGGGCGCGCTCGCCACGCCCGGCGCGCGCGGAGAGGCAGGCGAAGCTGTCCTCGAACTGGTGGCCTGCGTGGTCTCGCTCGACGGAAGCCGTGTGGTGCGAGGCCACCAGCGCGCGCCCGTGCACGACGCCAAGTGCCTCGGGCAGCGCGTGGGCGTGCAGTTGATGAACGACGG
The DNA here is from genome assembly GCA_035510155.1 of Vicinamibacterales bacterium. Lineage (GTDB taxonomy): Bacteria > Acidobacteriota > Vicinamibacteria > Vicinamibacterales > CAVVIG01 > DATKHR01. The sequence continues at coordinate 2,775 of DATKHR010000384.1, read as the reverse complement.
CGCCGGGGAGATCCTCGCAGCGTCGCAGCGTCGTGGTAGCGAGTAACGAGCGACGAGCGACGAGTACCGAGTCCCGACATGAGCATCGTGTACCTGATCGGCGCAGGACCCGGCGACCCCGGCCTCATCACGGTCCGCGGGCGCGACTGCTTGGCTGGAGCGGACGTCGTCCTGTACGACCACCTCGTCGACGCTCGTCTGCTGCGCCACGCGCGGCCGGACGCGGAAAAGATCGACGTCGGCACCGCCGCCCCACAGGCGCTCGAGCAGGAAGCCATCTGCTACCTCCTCGCTGAAAAAGCGCGGGAGGGCAAGAGCGTCGCGCGACTCAAATGGGGGGACCCGTTCGTGTTCGACCGAGGGGCCGCCGAGGCGCTCTTTCTCCACGAACAGGGCGTTCAGTTCGAGGTCGTGCCCGGGATTCCCGCGGGCGTCGCGGTGCCCAGCTACGCCGGCGTTCCGATCACCTACCCGGGCGGCGGCGACACGCTGACGTTCGTCCGCGGCCACGAAGATGAAGGCAAATCGCGGACGTCCGTCGACTGGACGAGCCTGGCGCGGCTCGACGGCACTATCGTGTGCTATGCGGGCCCGGACCAGGTCCCGGAGGTGTTGAGCTCGCTCGTCTCCCACGGCCGGCCCCGGGACGACCCGGCGGCGGTGGTGTACGACGGGACCCTGCCGACGCAGCAGACGGTGATGGGCACGCTCGACGAAATCGCCAAGCGGGTGAAGAAGTCCGCGGAGCGGCGACCCGCCATCCTCATCGTCGGACGTGTCGCCAATCTGCGCGAGCACCTGCGCTGGTTCGACGCGCGGCCGCTCTTTGGCAAGCGCATTCTCGTCACGCGGCCCCGTGAGCAGGCCGCAGAGCTCGTCCAGCGGCTTGAATCGATGGGCGCGAACGCAATCGAAGCGCCGATGATCCGCATCGAGCCGCCGGAGGATTATGGCCCGCTCGACGACGTGTGCGCGCGAGTGGGGGAATTCGACTGGATCGTGTTCGCCAGCGCGAACGCCGTTGACGCATTCATCGGGCGCCTGCTGGCCGGGCCCGGGGACCTCCGCGCGCTGGGACGCGCGAAGCTCTGTGGCGTCGGACCCGCGACCGGTGAGCGGCTCGGCAAATACAGGTTGAAAGTCGATCTGACGCCCGCCGAGTTCCGCGCGGAGACCCTGGTTCGGGCGATCGCCGACGCCGTCAAAGGCACCATGCGCGGGATGAAAGTGCTGGTGCCGCGGGCCGACGTCGGCCGCGAGGTCGTCGCCGACGAGCTCGGCAAGCTGGGTGCCGAGGTCACGGAGGTCATCGCCTATCGCACGGTCGTCGTCGATCCCGAGCGCGAAGGCGAGCCGGACATTTACCGTATGCTCCTCGAGCGGCGGATCGACGTCGTGACGTTCACGAGCCCGTCGGCCGTGAGAAACTTCGTGCGCGTCCTCGGGGAAGAGCCGGCCGCCGATCTCCTGCGCCCGACGGTCGTCGCCGCGATTGGCCCCGTGACCGCCGAGGCGGCGGCGCAGGCCAAGATCGAGACGACGATCATGCCGACCGTGCACACGGCCGAGGCGCTGGTCGACGCGATCGTCGAGTACTTCGCGACGGAGAGCAAACTCGTATGAGTCAGATCCACACGCACGCTTCGCTCAAGCTCACGCGGCGCCTGCGCCGGTTGCGACAGTCGGAGGCCATGCGAGCGATGGTCCGGGAGACGCGACTGTCGCCGGAAATGTTCGTGCTCCCCCTGTTCGTCTGCGAGGGCGAAGGCATCCGTCGGGAAGTGCCATCGATGCCCGGCGTGTTCAACCTGTCGGTCGACGAAACGGTGCGAGAGGTGGAAGCCGCGAAGGGCGACGGCATCACGAGCGTCATCCTCTTCGGCCTGCCCGACCAGAAAGACGACATCGGATCGAGTGCCTACGACCCTGAGGCGCCGGTCCAGTCTGCGGTCCGTGCCCTCAAGCGATCGGTCCGCGGCGTCCTGGTGATCACGGACGTGTGCCTATGCGAGTACACGGACCACGGCCATTGCGGTCTCGTCGTCGATAACAAGATCGCGAACGATCCGACGGTCGATCAACTCGTACGCGCCGCGGTCTCTCACGCGGCGGCGGGCGCCGACATCGTCGCGCCCTCGGACATGATGGACGGCCGCGTCGGACGGATCCGCGACACGCTCGACGCCGCCGGTTTCGCCGGGGTCGCGATCATGTCGTACGCCGCCAAGTACTGCTCGGCGTTCTACGGCCCGTTCCGCGAGGCGGCCGAGTCCGCGCCTGCGTTCGGCGACCGCCGCTCGCACCAGATGGATCCGGCGAACGTCGAAGAGGCGCTGCGCGAAGTCGAGCTCGACATCGAGGAGGGCGCCGACATCGTGATGGTGAAACCCGCGATCACCTACCTCGACGTCATCTCACGCGTCAAGCGCGAGTTCGGTGTGCCGACCGCCGCTTATCATGTGAGCGGCGAGTACGCGATGCTGAAAGCGGCCGCGCGCAACGGCTGGATCGACGAGCCGCGCGCGATGATGGAGACGCTGACGTCCATCCGCCGCGCGGGCGCAGACATCATCATCACGTACTACGCTCGCGAGGCGGCGCGAACGCTGGGATAACCCTCACTGCGCTCTCAGCGCCTTGAGCGGATCCACGCGGGTCGCACGACGCGCGGGGATGTAGGCCGCAAGCAGCGCCACAACGATGAGCAGCGCCGCCGCGGTCGCGAACGCCGCCGGATCGAGCGGCGTGACCCCGAACAGGAAGCCCCGCAGCACG
>DATKHR010000383.1:0-13006 GCA_035510155.1 Vicinamibacterales bacterium | reverse complement strand
CGATTCCTTGCACGTCGTTTCCGACAACGCGATGGGCATCCTGACGAGATGACCGTAGGGCTGGATCTCGTGCGCCTGCTGATGAGCCATCGGCGTGGCGCGGGCCATGATGGTGTCTGCATCGAGTGTTTTGGTGGCCATTGTTCGATTTCCTCCCGAAGTAGAACACCCATCGTACAGCGGTTGGCGAGGACGCAGGCGGAAAAGTTGCCGGCGGCGCTACCTGAGCGGTGGACATCCCAGCTTTCTTAGAATAGAAAGTCCGCGCGGATGACAACGTCGCAGGCCATTTCGAATTCGCCGAGATCCACCGGCTTCTGGCGGCCGCTCCGGGTGCCGACCTTTCGCAATCTGCTGATTGCGGACGTGGCGTCGGACATCGGCACCTTCATGCAGAGCGTCGGGGCGGCGTGGCTGATGGTGTCATTCGGGGCCGGCCCGATGTACATCGCGCTGACCCAAACGGCATCGACGCTGCCGTTCTTCGTGCTCGCGTTGCCCGCGGGCTCGGTCGGCGACATTGTCGATCGTCGCAGGCTGATTCTCTACACGGAGACGTGGATGGTAAGCGTGGCGGCCGTGCTTGCCTTCCTGACGATCGCGGGACGCATGTCGCCGTGGCTGCTGCTCGCTCTGACATTTGCGCTGTCGGCGGGCGATGCCTTCGAGACACCGAGCTGGCGGGCGATTCTTCCCGAGCTCGTGGGGAAAGAGGATCTGGCGGCAGCGTCGGCCCTCAACGGGATCGAATTCAATTTCGCCCGGGCCGTCGGGCCCGCGCTCGCAGGCCTGCTCATCGCGACGGCCGGCGTCGGCGCGGCGTTTCTGGTGAACGTCGCATCGTTCGCCGGCGTCATCTGGGTTGTCTGGCGATGGCAGCAAGCGCCGCGCGCGCGTTCAACGCCCCCCGAGTCCGTGGCGGGGGCGACAGTGGCGGCCATCCGCTACGTGCGCTTTTCACCTGCCATCCGCGCCCTCATGTTTCGCGCCGGAGCGGTCATGTTCTTTGCGAGCGGTCTCCAGGCACTCCTGCCTGCTGTTGCCCATGCTGTGAGTCGGAGCGCCGCCGCTTACGGCCTCCTGCTCGGTTGCTTCGGCGGCGGCGCAGTGCTCGGAGCGTTCGTCATGCCGCGCGCCCGGGCGCGCTGGTCGACTGAAATCGTCGCGTCGAGTGGCATCGCCGCTCTGGGCCTCGTGACCGTCGCGACGGGAATGCTGCACGCCCTCCTCCCGTTGTCCGTGATGATGCTGGCCGGCGGTGCCGCCTGGATCGTGTTCATCTCGCTCGTGAGCGCGCTGGTCCAGAGCCTCGCGCCGGACTGGGTGCGGGCCCGCGTCCTTGCTGTCTACATGCTGATCTTTCAGGGCGGGATGGCGGCTGGAAGTGCCATCTGGGGCGCAACGGCCGCGCGCGAGGGGGTCCAGATCGCACTTTTGTGGGCGGGCGTCGGAACGATTCTGACGGCCGCCCTCGGGCTGATCGCAAGGCTGCCCGATACCACGGCGGACGTCAGCCCGTGGAATCACTGGCGAATGCCGGCGGTCATTGCGGACGTCGCTCCAGCCCTTGCCGACGGTCCGGTGCTCGTGACAGTGGAGTACGTCGTCGATCGCGATCGCGCGGACGCGTTCGAGCGCGCAATGCTCGAGTATGAGCGCGTGCGGCGCCGCGATGGCGCCTCGAGTTGGGGTATCTTCCGGGATGTCGAGAATCCCGACCGCTATCTGGAGACGTTTCTCGTGAGCTCCTGGGCTGAGCACCTGCGGCAACACGGCCGGTTGACCCGCGCGGATCGCGGCCTGGAAGAGCGCTTGCGCGCCTGCACCCGCGACACGCCGACGGTTCGGCATCTCGTGTACGCCTCGCCGGCTTCCGAGGATGAGGAATAGAGCGACGGCATGCGGCTCTTACCGCTCGTGTGGGGTCTCGCGCTGATCAGCGTCGTCTTATGGGACGCCTTCGAGACCGTGGTTCTGCCAAGAACCGTGACGCGACGTCTCCGGCTCGCAAGGGTTTACTACCGGAGCACCTGGAGGTTGTGGGTGGCCTCGGCGCGAACCATCAGGACGGACGCCCGCCGCGAGCGGTTTCTGGCCGTTTTCGGCCCGCTCTCCCTTGTGGGTCTCTTGATCGTGTGGGCTGTCGGCTTGACCCTCGGGTTTGCCGGACTCCAATTGGCGGCGGGCTCCGCGCTGCGTACCCCCGTCGGTCTTGCCCGGTTCGTGGACGACTTGTACATGAGCGGCACGACGTTCTTCACGCTCGGCTTGGGCGATGTCCAGCCGATTGGGAGGCTGGCGCAGCTACTCACGGTCTCCGAGGCCGGCGTGGGCTTCGGGTTCCTGGCGCTGGTGATCGCGTACTTCCCCGTGCTCTATCAAGCGTTCGCCAGACGCGAAGTTCGCCTGACGCTTCTCGATGCGTGGGCCGGATCCCCGCCTGCGGCGGCCGAGCTCTTGCGGCGCCTGGGCCGGGCTGGGGAAGCGCAGGCGCTCGACGCATTCCTCAAGGACTGGGAATACTGGTGCTCCGAGCTGCTCGAGAGTCACATCTCGTACCCCGTCGTTGCCTACTTCCGGTCGCAGCACCAGCGGCAGTCGTGGGTATCCGCGCTGGCAGCGGTGCTCGATGTTTCCGCGCTCGTTGTCACCGGGATCGAAGGGCTGCCGACGTGGCAGGCACATATGACCTTTGCGATTGCGAGACACGCCGCCGTTGATCTCTCCCAAGTCCTTCACGCCCGTCCCGATGCTGGGGCCGATCGCCTGTCTCAAGAAGGCTTGGAGGGCGTGAGGCGACAACTGGAAGAAGCCGGTCTTCGTCCCCGCCGCTCACTTGAGGTCGATGCGCAGCTGGCCGCGTTGCGACGGTCTTACGAGCCGTTCATCGTCGGTCTCGGCCGTTGGCTGATGATGCCGGTGCCGCCGTGGTTTCGCACGAGTCCCGCCAGGGACAACTGGCAGACGAGTCCCAGACTCGACGGCGGGCCGCACCTTTAGCTCCCCGCAAGCGCGTTGTAGATCCGCTCCGTCAACTCGCGCAGATGAGCGAGCTTGTGGTTGCTGATGTCTCTGTTCGCGGACGCGAGCGCCTCGGGATCGATCCCTCGGCTCTGGATGAGCGCGGCCGCGATGGTCGCCTTTGCTTGGATCCGTGCATCGGAGAGTTCTGGCATGAGGCCAGTGTTGCACGAACTTTGTGTCAAATGGGATCCAGGGGGGACCGCGGGAAGTCCCAGGCGCGTCAGCCGGCCGGCTGCGGGCGCCTGGGTGTGCGAGTGAATCGCGGCGCCACGCGCTATGTGTCGTCGCGCCGCGACTCGCCGTCTACTTGATGTACCAATGGCCCGCCAGCGACAGCCCGAATCCGCCAAGCGAGACTCCCGGGAACGCGTTCGGCGTCCAGTGATACCCGAGGTCCGCGCTCACGGCGAGCTTGGGCAGGCTGGGAAACGTCACTTCGGCTCCGCCGAAGATCTGGCCGCCGACCTTGTTGTCGGAGGTAGGTGTGCCGGTGCCCGGGGCGGGGTTCCAGGTCTGATGGCTGAAGTTGATCCCGGCTCCGCCGTAAGGCCGCAACCAGATGCTGTCGCTGACGTGATCGCGCAGCGCGTAGATCGCGCTCGGCTCGAACTGAACCGACGTGACGCTCTCGGGAGCCAAGCTGTCCGACGGGGCGTAGCGCGATACGTCGAATTGGACGCCCAGTCGATCGTGCCGCCACGCGCGCAGGGTCGCGCCGAAGCCAAGCGACGGTCCTCCCAGGCGCGCGCCCACGCCAAACATATGCGTCGACGGCGTCACGTACACGGAACTGACGGGCGCGGCCGGTTGCGTGCGAATGCCGACCCCTGCCGGTGCGGACGGGCCCGCCTGCGTCGCGGGCGAGGCTGATCGCGTCGCAGGTGAGCCCGACGACGTCCGCCCCGACATCTGGCGGCCCGTCTCGGTCGCTGCACGATGGCCGAGCGATCCCTTGCTCACATGGATGTATCCGACCCCATCCTTCGCATCGGGCCACGAAATCTTGACCCAGCTTCCAAGCTCGCGCGTCACTGTGAGGACGGCGCCGCGAGGCGCGCGTCCGATGATGGCGCTGGCGGTGGTCGGTCCTTTGTAGACATCAGCCGTTGGAACGTTCACCGTGAACACGACATCGCTCTGTGCGGAAGCAGCCCCCTGCAGGGGTGTCGCAAATGTCGCGGACGGCACAAACATGCACACGGCAACAACAACGACGACGGCTGCAGCACGACGAATCATCTGATCCCCTCCTGCGGCCCGCCGGGGGCAGGGCGATGCCAGCGGAAGCCCTAACAAAACTGACGCAGAGCTGACGGTTCTGGCGCGACGAGTCGCGACCACTGCCGGAATCGGCGCGAAACGTCAGTCAGGTGATTTACCGAAGCAAACAGTCCGCCCAAGGCCCCTCGGGGGTCCGGCCAGCGCGCCCCACAGAGGCCCCACGCAAGCCCCGCGCAGTGCAGTGGCAGCGCGCGAGATCAGCGGGCTGATCAGCGGGCCGGCTCCGTTGCAGCAGGAGCCCGCAGCGGCTCGCTCAGGGCTCGGCGGATCATCTGCACCGTGTCGTCATTCGACACGATCCACTCGGTGAGATTGGAGAGAAGGTTGACCTGCGCCTTCGTCAACTGGATGACGTGCGGCTTGTTCTGCCCGAACGTGCGGAACCATGGAAAGTCGTCGAAATTCTTCCCATCGCTTGTCTGATCGTGGCCGGTCACGAGCGCGCGGACCGGTTCTTTGAGCGCGGCCTGCCAGGCCGGAGCGGGGCCGTTGTAGAACCAGCAGATGTTCAGGCCGCTGTATTGACGCACGTTGAAGTGTGCGTTGGCATGCACGTTCCAGTTCGTGCCGCAGTACACCAGCGGCTTTCCGGCGGTGCGTTGCTGTTCGAACCCCCGGATCAGCTCGGAGTACGCCGCCTCATCGAAGACCTTGCTGTGCGTTTTGTCGCCGCCCGCGTCGGGCGGCCCCACCGGGAAGAACAACGCCCGAAGATCGTCGTCCGACTGGAAGTAAGGGGTGCTCGCGTTGATGAATGCGAGGACGTTGTGAACCTGTCGCGCCAAGAGCGGCGCCACGCCGAGATTGTCGCCGAAGCCGCCGTCTCCGTGCGGGAGCTCCGAGGTCAGGAGCGGAGCGCCGCCGCCGCCACGCACGCTGAAGTGCGTGAAGTACGGGAAGGCCCCCGCGGAGCGTTGGACCGCTGTTTTCACGTTTGCCGGGAATCCTTCACCGATCACGAGCAACAGCTGTGGCGCGGCGCCGGTGCTGGCCACGACATCGGCCAGCGAGAAGACCCGGTCGGCGTCGCGGCGCACCTGCACGAAGTCGCCGTCGGTCTGGCCGACTTCGCGCGTGTCGTACGCCCATGACCAGACGTACGATCCGCCGAAGCGCCCGCCGAAGGACTGCCGGACACCCGTATAGAGCGGCGTGTATTCGACAGGCATCAGAAGCGGATAGCCGTAGTCGCTCCGCGCAGACATCATCGTGCCGCTGACGATGAGGAAAGGGCGATCGAGGGCGGCGGTCACGATGTTGCCGGGCAGGCCGCCGGGATTCCGAGCGTTCATCTCGGCAACCGTCGCGTCGTCCCACGAGAACAGCCGCGTGCTGGCCGGTGTTCCCGGCTCGACGATCGGGTCGATGAAGACTCCCCCGAGCATGCGCGCATAAGTCTTGTTGAGGCGCTGCGGCTCCCGCCGGGCCTGTCCGGCGAGCGCCAGCACCTGGGCCAGCAGGTCGTCGATGTTCTTGGGAAGGAACTGCTTGGAGAGAATGGCGGCCGCTTCCCGCACGCCGCTGGCGGCGAGCGAGGAGTTGGCGATGGCCAGCGCCATCGCCCCGTTCGCGGTGCTGGCGACGGTTTGTCGGTCGATCTGTGAGGGATCGAGCGGCTGGCCGAGCAGGTCGGTATCGAGGAGCTTGGAGAACGTGAACGGCACGGCCGCCCATCCGCCGCCGGACACGGCGGAGATGTACCGCACGTGCTGTTTCAGCCATCCGTTGCGCTGCAGGCCTCGCAGCTGTCCGAGCGACGCCGAGGCGGAACGCGTGCCGCCGCCCGAGAACGCCACGCCCAAATCGCCGCGTATGGCGAGCTGCGCGCTTTCGGGAAAGGTCGGCGGGCCGATCCGTTGCCAATCGTCGGCGGGCACAGGCCAGAACCGCGCCAGCAAGCACGGGCCGCAGCGATCGGCGCGTATCCCAAGCACGCTCGCGGCGCCGGCGAGAGCGAGCGTGGCGAGGCCCGTCCTCAGGATCCGCATCATCGCACCCCGACAAACGCCTGGCGCAAGTCGAAAAGCAGGCCGACGTACGTCTGCACGGCGTCCGGTCCTTGCTGCAGGTTCCGATCAACGGAGATTTCCACGAAGAATCGGGTCGAGCCGCCGAGCCGCTTCCAGAATTCGAGCTGATCCTTCAACCCGGGCGCCAAATCGAAGGTCAGCAGGCCGTTGATCTTCAACCGGTTCCAGCCCGGGTTGCTGGCGAACTGCTGGCTCAGTCCCCAGCCGACCTGTGCAAGGCTATTTCGGAAGACGCCTTTGGGCGCGTAGACGCCGACGCCGAGCGAGTTGCTGTTGTACACCTGGGGCGCGCCTTCCAGGTCCAGGAAGCCGAAGCGGGCTCCCGCGTAGACCTTGATCGGCAGCTCCGAGTCGCGCTGCAGCGTCAGAAACTCGAACCGCGCATCGATGTGAGCCTCGAGCGTCGACGCGTGTTCGACCACGTACAAGAACTTCTGTCCGCTCGGGGCCGTCTGACTGCAGACCGGCGGTGGGGTAGGTCCGCTGCAGTTCACGTCGGCCGTGCGGACTCCGTGAAGGGTGTAGCTCGCGAGCCAGAACTGGTAAGTGTCTTTCGGCCGGCCAAACAATCGGTACTGTGCCAGGACGCCGGCGGTCCATCTCGATTTCACGGTCGACGCCCCCACCACCACCGGATTCGTGTATCCGCCCGCGACATTTGGCGCGAAGTTGTCGAACGCGCTCCCGACGAAGCCCGACGCCTCGAACACCGCACGCTCGTCGTCCTTGGTTGTCGTGTCGCTGGTGCACGATTCCACGAATCGTGCGCCGGGCGGTGCCGGCAGGACGTCGGTAGTGTATTGCGCGCCGGCCGCGCTCACCGTCACGTTGTCCCGTTCTCTCAAGGGCTCGCCGAGCTGGATGACGAACCGCTCCATCGACCCCGATTCACCAGTCGGCCTGGCCTCCACGTGGGAGGAGACCTTCGTGGCAGGCTGGCCGTTGATGGTGAGGCTCACGGTGCTGACATCGGTCGCCGGCGGCCAGCTGATGGTGATCTTGCACGCCCCGTCGTGAGGGCGTGGCTCGATGCCCTGCGTCTGGGCCGCCGCCCCGCGGGGCGCGCAGGCAAGGGCGCAGGCGACGCCGAGGCCTGCCCTGAGGATCGCGCGGCGGCCGGGCCCCCCCACCTTCATTGCGCGATCCTCTGGCGCTCGAACGCTTCCGTCTCGACGGGCGCGCCGGGAATGAGGTCGCGGCACGGCTCGTCGTTCAACACCTGGTGGAGCGCTACGGTGTAGTGAAGCGTGTCGGCCGCGTCGAGGTCGCGCCAGGTCAACTGGCTCAAATCGCTGAAGAAGTTCGGGTTGATTCGATCCTCCGGATGGCACGCATCGTCGGAGATGTTCAATTCGCTCAGGGGGAGACCGGCCAGCATCGCCTTCCGGAACAACCACCGGAGCGTGATGTTGTTCAGGCCGAGATTCTCGTTACCCCCACCAATGTCCGAGTGAACGCCCCGGAACCAGATCTCGTACGCACCAGCCACGCGCGTGACGACGAAGGAAGGGCGCCGCTCATCGAGCGCGATCGCGTGATAACAATGCTGGACCTGGTGTGGAAGCTCGAAGTCGTGTCCGACGTTCAGCTGGCTGAACACGAAGCCAAGATTGGCCAGCCCAAACGCCGCCACCACGTCGAAGAGACCGACGAACCGGATGGTGGGGTCGGGCTCGACGACCGTGCCGCCGCGGGTGATGCCGGTCTGCGCGACCTTGTTGGCGAAGTCGAGGGCGATCGCGGCGCCGCGGCTGAAGCCGACGATGTCGATCGTGCGATCGCCCTTCGTGTATGCGGCACACAGGGCGTCATACGCGGCGTTGATGCGATCGAGCCAGCCCGCGCCGAAGGTCGCGCCGACAACCAGTCCGATGGCGCCGAATCGCGTGCCGACGCCGGGCATGTAGACGTTGGAGATGCCCTGGCTCCGCGTGTTGGCGTCGTACGCGGAGTAGAACTTCCACACGTTGGTGTCTTTGGCGATGCTGGGCTCGTCCGTTCCGGTGTTGCGGTCGTCGTCCAGCGTTCCGTCGAATGCGTAGAGAGCCATCTAGCCTCCTGAGGCTCGATCAGAGTGTCTTCAGGAACTCGAGGAGCGCGCGTTTGCTCGGCGCCGGCAGGTCGGTGCCGTAGGTATGTCCCGCGTTGCTATTGCCTGGTTGCGCCGTGTCGTAACTCGTGCCGGCCGTCTGCGCGGCTGAGCCGTCGGTCACGAAGCCAACCTGGAGGGGATCGTACACATCATAGCCGCGCGAGAAACGCGAGGGTCTGCGATCGACAGGCTCCAGCAGAGCCGCGAGGTTGGGCACTGATCCGTTGTGCAGATACGGGGCGCGTAACCAGACACCGTCAAGCGGTACGGACACGTAGCCGTTGGTCGTCCGGAAATGAGAGAACTTCCAGTCGTGGCCTTCGCCGTACGCGTTGTACGCGGTGGCTGACGCCGGCGTCCACATCTCGAGGCGATGGCGATCGGTGCCGACTTCGATAGCGGGCACGACCGTGCCCGTCCGCGCGCCTCCCGGCGCGTGACACGACGCGCAGTGGTCGGCGTAGATCTGCGACCCTTCGGCCGCGAGCGCCTGGTCGACGGGGAAGGGGTACTTCGGCGCAGAGAGCCCCTCGATGTAGTTCTGGATGCGGCGCAGGCTCGACATCGTTCGGGGATCAGTGTTGTCCCATTTCCGGTTGTCGCGGTCGACCCACTTGGTCGTGGCGCCGTCTCCGATCGCCGATGAGAGCACGACCTCCTTGAGGTTGGTGTTCAAGCCGTCCCAGTGATACGCGTAGCCGGCGTGCTGCTTCAGGTTCCAGAGCGGCACCATGTCCGAGTTGCCGATCGTGGTGTCGACCGGCTGCTTGAGCGTGGTGAACTTCACCGGGTTGAACGGATCGATGCGTCCGCGGCCCCAATCAGGATTGCGGCTCATCCACGCGTCGCGCTCCTGGAGTTGCAGGAGGGCGCGCTTGGTGCCGGGAATGATGACGAATCGATAGAGCAGGGAGTCGATCGTCGAGAGCGTGACGTTCCTGGCGATCTCCGCCAGCAGCGTGTCGGCTGTGAACCGGGGATCGGACGCGCAGGCAAACAAGAACCGGAGATACTGCTGTTCTGTGGTTTGGTGCGAGGGACCGGCCGGATAGATCGTCGGCGGATCCGTTGGTGTGGCGCGCAGGCTCGCTGCGTGGCACACCGCGCAATTGATCCCGACGCGGGGGAACCCGACCGTCACTTTCGAGAACCCGATTGGCATCTCGTGGCCATCCACGCCGAGGAGGCCGAGGGAGGCATACCCGCCCGGGCGAGGCAGGTGCTCCGGGAAGACCCGGGGCAACACGAGCCAAATCCAAAACGGCACCCCCTGTTCGGCTTCCGTGCCGATCGATCCGTAAAGGAAATGCTCTTCGTCCGACGCGAAGAACGGCGCCGGCTCCTCCCGGAAGAAGCGATCGTAGGCGAACAGCCCGCCAGCGAGCGCGAGCAGGGCGAGAGCGGCGACAATCAGGGTTTTCTTTGTCATCTTCTCAAGTCAGGGCCGGACGAAGTGCCAGGAGCCAGGGGCCCTTCCCCCTGCTGACGGACGACCAGCGCGAGCAGCGTGATCTCAGGAACAAAGAAGACGAGGTCGAAGTAGCCGAGCATGTGATAGGCAGAGGCTTGAAATCCGACGAAGAAGACTACGCCCGCGAAGCGTGCTCCGGTGGCGAGCCACGCGATCGTCCAATAGCGTTCCAGGTCGAAGCCGGCAGGCATGTAGAAAATGCTCAGCAGCACGAGGAGAAGAGCGGCGAACTGGGGCCACACGAGGGGCGTGGCTGCAGGCAGAGACGAGAGTCTCAGCATGGGCTCCGGCGCGACGAGCGTGGGCACCGCCAGCGCGGCGTTAGCGAGGATGCCGATCCAGAGCACGCGCTTGAACCAGCGGCCCGCCGTCAGGTCGTTACGATTCGACATAACTCGTTGCTTGTTGCTCGAGGCCGTCCACAGGGTCAAAACGTTTTCAAATACTCGACGAGCGCCCGCTTGTCGGCATCCGGCAGCGACGTCCCATACAGGTGGCCGCCGTTCCCGTTCCCGGCGATCGACGTGTCGAACTGAAAAAAAGTTCGGCCGTTCGCCGCAGCGGCCGTCGACACGAATCCGACACGCTCCGGGTCGAGTAGGTCGTAGCCGCGGTAGAACACGGCAGGGCGGTTGGCCGGCACTTCGAGCAGGTCGCGCAGCGTCGGAACCGATCCGTTATGCAGATACGGAGCCCGCAGCCAGATTCCGTCCAGAGGCTGGTTCGCGTAGCCGGTCGTCTTCCGGAAGTGTGTGAAGCGGTACGGTGACTCGGGATAGAGCCCGTACTGATTCATCGCGAAGTCGGACGTATACGAATCGAGACGATGGCGATCGGTGGCGATGCGCTCGATGTCGTCCACGAGGCCCACCTTAGAGCCGGCCTTGACCCCGTCGCGAAACCGGTGATCGCCGTGGCAGTCGAGACACTGCTGCGCGTACACCGCCCGGCCGCGGGTGAAAAGCGCCTGGTCGATCGCGAGCGGATACTTCGGCGGGGGCAGCGTCCAAATCCAGTCGCGGACGCGCTTGAGGGCGGCGTGGTCGACGGTCACGGGCGTGACGCCAGCGCCGAGCGACGCGCTCAGGTTGCGCTCGTCGACCGAGTCGTTGTCCCCATCCCAGTGCAGGTGCATGCCTTCGCGAGGCGCTTGATTCCACAGGGAGGGGAAATCGGCGGCGCCGATCCGCTCGCTTTCCGGCAGCCGGTCGAGCGCCCAGTTGAACTGAATCGCCTTATAGGGATTGAACGTGTCCACTCGTCCGCGGCCCCACCGGGGCCCTTTGTCCCCTGTCGGCAGGATCGGCGCGATGCGATTGCGGAGCTGGAGCGTCTGCACCTTCAAGCGATCGATCAGCCCCGCTCGGAGCAGCGCGCGCTCGAAGAGCGACGGCCCGCCGCTTTTTGGCAGGCGGCCCCGAATGTTGTCGGCGGTGAGGCGATTGTCGAGCGTGCACTCGAGGACGAACTGGACGAGCGCCTGGAGGTCCAGCTGCTGGGCCGGCATGCCGAGAACGATCCGCGGCGGTGAGGCGGGAGTCTCGCGGACGGTGCTGGTGTGGCAGATCGCGCAGTTGAAGCCGACCTGGTCGACTCCCAGTCGCCGCCGGCGCGAGATTCCGATGGGCAGGTCTCGGCCAGGCTCGAACAGCAACCCGAGCGACGCGTAACCGCCCGGCAGCTTGTCGGGGCAGATGTCCGGAAGGTTCTTGAAGACCCAATAAGGCGGCAGCGCGCCGCCGATCGGGTCGAGCAGCGAGCCGCCCGGCTCGCTGCCGATCGAGCCGTACTTGAAGTGCATGGTGATGTCGCCGTAAGTCTCCGGCCGGTCGGATCGGAGCGACGCGAACACCCACACGGCGAGCGCGACGGCGGCGAGGCCCGCCGCGGCCATGGCCATCACGAACAGGCGTGCGAGTCGGCCGATCATGAGAATGCGGGCGGATGAAAGACCGACATCACTTCCCGCAGCATGTCCTCACGGCTGGCAAAACGGCTCTCCTCGTAACACCCGATCGGGTGCTCAACGACGTGGACGAGGCATTTGTTGCAGTAGGTGCACGGCTTTTCGGCGCGGTCGCGCCCTCCCGCGAACTGCTTCACGAGATCGTTGTTGGCGACGAGCGGCCGGGCGATGCTGACGGCGTCGCAATCGCCGCGATCGATCGCCTGGCGAATGATTGACGCCGTCTGGAAGCCGCCCGTGCAGATGACCGGTACAGGGACCGCCTGCTTGATGGCGCGAGCGTCGGGGAGGTTGAGCCCCTCGATCTGGTCGGCCGGAACGCCGGCGTCGAGCCATGCCTTTCGAAAGAACTGGCCCGTGAGGCCACCGCGGAAGAACAGGAAATTGCGGAACGTGTGATCGCCACTCGATGCAAGCTGCTCGTAGGTCTGGGCCAGGACGTCCACAGGCATATCACTCCCCGCGGGATTCCGCGGATGCGGAAATGAGCTGCCGGTGGAGACGTGGACGCTGTCGACGCCTGCGTCAACCAGCCACTTGCAGACCTGGATCGACTCGTTGACGGTGTTGCCCTCGCCCTCGAGCTTCAGAAAGAGCAGCGCGTTGTTGTGGTCGGTGGCGCTGATCTTCATCTGCAGATGGAAATCCGCGCCGACCCTGGAGCGAATCGCTTTCACGATGTCGATGACAAAGCGGGCGCGGTTCTCGAGCGGACCGCCGTACTCGTCCGTGCGGTCGTTGATGGCTGAGCTGAGAAACTGCGTGATCAAATAGCCGTTGGCGCCATGGAGCTCGACACCATCCAGCCCGGCCTCACGCGCGCGCCGGGCACCCTCGGCGAACGCGGAGACCGTTTCCTTGATGTCGGAAAGGGTCATCCGCTGACACTCGAAGCCATGAAGCGGATCTTTCTTGTCCGTGGAGCTCAGACCGACGGGGTACTCGATGCCCGGGACGTCGCGCTGCCGTCCGCCATGGCTGAGCTGCAGGATGTATTTGCAGTCGTAGGCGTGCACGGCCTGGCCTACGGCGCGCCAGAACGGGATCCGCTCGTCCGTATCGATGGTGGCGTAGTTCGGCATGATGCGGCCGCGGATCTGGACCGGCACGAACGACGACATGATGCCGCCGACGCCGCCTTT
>DATKHR010000382.1:0-24346 GCA_035510155.1 Vicinamibacterales bacterium | reverse complement strand
CTTGGTCCCCGGTCCGTCCTTGGGCCTCCCTCCGCCGAGCGTGCGTCGATCATCAGGCCGACCTGGCGTTCGGTCGCCGACAGCGGCACCGACCAGGCCCACCCGCGGTCGTACGCTTCGACGACCGTGTGCGAGGGATCCGGGAGCCGCCAAGCGCGGGCCCGCCACGCGCCAACAAGCGCGCAGGTGCGATGCCCGAGCAGCCGGAAGCGCCGCGCGAGCACGCCTGAACGTCCCGAGCAATCGAGAGCCCACTCGCACCGAAGGCTCTCACGGGACCCACCACGCTCGAATTCCACGCGCCATCGTCCATCGTCGAGAGTGACCGACCGAACCCTCGCGCCCGCTCTGACCTCGACGCCTGAATCAATGGCGCACTGAAGCAGTAGTCGATCGAGCGCCGGCCGGTGCACCTGCAGGCCCGGCGGCCGGCCGTTGCCGAATGACTCGACGCGGCACTCGTCGCTCCCCCACCACACCGTGTTGCCGGTCGATTGGAAGAAACCGGCGGCATCGACGGCATCGAGCACGCCGACCCGGCCAAGCAGCTTTCTCGCGCTCGGCGGGATGGACTCAGCAAGACCACGCGCGGGGTGGCTCGACGTCTTTTCCAGGATTACCGCGCGGTGGCCCCACGCAGCCAGCAGGCGGCCGGCAACGGCACCGGCGGGACCGCCGCCGATGATGACAGTAGAAGGCTCCACGAGCACCAGACCGTGGCGCCTACTCTAACCCAAAGTTGGGTCAGGTGGTCAGGTGTGACCCGTCGGTCGTGTTGGCGCCCGCGCGGGCCCAGCCGGTACACTCAGAGGATGGCGATCAGGATCATCATTGCGTTCGTTGCGTGCGCTGTGCTGTCGGGATCGGCGTCGGCGCAGCCCGCGGGGAACGGCGCCAGCGGTGCCACGCGATTGTCTACCAGCGTATCGCCCGAGCACTACGACCTCGTCTTCACGCTCGACCTTGCCCACGAACGGTTCGCAGGGAAGACGGGCATCGACGTTCGCCTTGCGGCGGCCTCGAACACGATTCGACTCCACGCGCTCGAGCTCGACATGACCAAGGCCACGATCAGGTCCGGTGGGCGCTCGCAGTCCGCCGCCGTGACAGTGAACCCAGCCGACGAAACGGTCACGCTGACGGTCCCCGCCCGGATTCCGGCTGGGCGCGCGCGCATCGACATTGAGTACAACGCTCCGCTGAACGACAAGCTCCGCGGTTTGTACCTGAGCAAGGCTCGCAACCGCTCGTACGCCGTCACGCAGTTCGAGTCGACCGACGCGCGCCGCGCCTTCCCCTGCTTCGACGAGCCCGCGTTCAAGGCCACGTTCGCCGTCACCGTGATCGCCGATCGGGGCGACGTTGCGATCTCCAACGGCCGCATGATCTCGGATACGCCCGGTCCAGCCGCCTCGCAACACACCATGACGTTCTCGACGACGGCCAAAATGTCGTCGTATCTTGTCGCAATGGCTATCGGCGATTTCCAGTGTCTGGAGGGTTCCGCCGACAGGGTGCCGATCCGGATCTGCGCCACCCCGGACAAGAGAGACCTCGGCCGCATCGCGCTCGAATCCGCCGAGCAGATCCTCTCCTACCTGGATCGGTATCACACCATCAAATACCCGTTCGGCAAGCTTGATGTCGTCGCGGTTCCCGACTTCGCGGCCGGCGCAATGGAAAACGCCGCCGCCATTTTCTTTCGCGAGACCGACTTGCTGGCCGACAGCGCCACCGCGTCGCTCTCGACCCGCAAGACCATCGTTTCCATCCTGAGCCACGAGATGGCGCATATGTGGTTCGGCGATCTCGTGACGATGCAGTGGTGGGATGACTTGTGGTTGAACGAAGGCTTCGCCACCTGGATGGCGCCGCGGCCGGCCAAGGCGCTGAGGCCCGAGTGGCATATGGAGGTGAGCGAGGCGCTCGAGAATCAGACGGCGCTCAGCCTCGACTCGTTGAAGGCGACTCATCCGATTCACGTCACGGTGAGCACGCCGGCAGAGATCGAGGCGGTATTCGATCGAATCTCCTACGAGAAGGCCGCGGCGGTCCTGCGGATGGTGGAGTCCTACGTCGGTGAGGACACGTTTCGCAAGGGAGTGAATGCGTATCTCGAGAAGCATGCTTACGCGAACGCGACGTCACAGGACTTCTTCAGCGCCTTGACGGCAGCGTCCGGCAAGCCGGTAGACCGAGTGATGTCGACGTTCGTGCTGCAGCCAGGAGTCCCTCAGGTGAGCGTGACGGCGTCGTGCGCAAACGGCCGGACGTCGGTCACCCTCGCCGAGCGACGCTTCTCGCTCGACGCGGCGGAGGCCGCCGGCTCCGGGGGCGGCGCCGCACCGGACAGCGAACGATGGCAGATTCCCGTCTGCTTGAAAGCGGCCGGCGCGGGGCAGCCCGTCTGCGTGCTCGTCACGCAGCCGACCGAGACAGTTCCCGTCCGCGAGGGCTGCTCGGCGTGGGTGTTTGCCAACGCGGACGGCCGCGGCTATTACCGGACCTTGTATCCGAGCGACATGTTGAAGGCGCTCGCGCGCGACGTCGAGACGGCGCTTTCGGCGCCGGAGCGGCTCTCGCTCATCTCAGACGAGTGGGCGCTCGTCCGAGCGGGCCGTCATTCGGTCGCCAACTATCTGGATCTCGTCGCCGGTTTCGGCAGAGAGCCCATGCCGCAAGTCCTGGGTGCCGTGACCGAGAAGCTCGCCTTCATCGACCAATACCTCACGACGCCATCGAACCGGCAGACGTTCCGGGCGTTCGTCCGTTCGTTGCTCCAACCGGCGTTTCAGGACGTCGGATTCGACTCGAGCACGTCCGACACGCAAGATCGTCGATCGCTCCGTAATGTCCTCATTGGCGCACTGGGAGGGATCGCCGGGGACCTCGAGGTCATGGCGAAAGCGAAGCGAGCGGTTGAGAACGCTCTACACGGCGCGCAAGGCTCGCGGGGCTCCGAACCGCTCGATCCGATCCTGGCCGGCACTCTCGTCAACGTCGCGGCCGAGCGTGCGGATGCGTCACTTTTCGATGCGCTCCTCCAGGCTTCCCGCCGCGCGGCGAGCCCGGAGGATCACGATCGTTACCTGTACGCGCTGACGAGCGTGACCGATCCGGCGCTCATCCAGCGGGCGCTCGAATACGCGTTGTCGCCTGAGCTGAGGAGTCAGGATGCGGCGCTGTACCTCGCGGCGCTTTTCGGCAACGACGCCGCGCGCGAACCCGCGTGGACGTACACCAAGGCCCACTGGGCCGAGCTCGAGCCGAAAGTGACGATCTCGGGCGGCGATATCACTCTGGTCGGCGGCCTGTCGGCATTCTGCTCGGCCGATGCGCGCGATGACATGCAGAGCTTCTTCGCCGTCCACCGATTGCCAACGGGCGAGCGCGCGCTGACGCAGACGATCGAACGGATCGACAACTGCATCGCGACGCGACAGCGAGAGCAGCCCGCGGTCTCGCAGTGGTTGGCCGCGCGCGACACAAGCCGGTAGGACGTCGTCAGGCCGGGCCCGGAGGCGCCCGAGGCCGTGCCGACCAGAGGCTTGCGTGTCCCCCTTACCGGCGGACGCGTCCGGAAGCGTCGCCGCGCGCGAGGGCATCGACCTCCCCAACAGTCACGCGGTTGAAGTCCCCCGGGATCGTCTGTTTCAGCGCGCTTGCCGCGACCGCAAAGCGCAGGGCATCGTCGTGCGACCGGCCAGTCAGGAGTCCATAGACCAACCCCGCGGCGAAGCTGTCGCCACCGCCAATCCGATCGACGAGACGAACGACGTAGCGCTGGCTCTGGTGCAGCGTGTGATTCCTGGCGTCCCAGAGAATCGCGCTCCAGCCGTTGTCGCTCGCCGAGAGGCTCTCGCGCAGCGTCACCGCGACGAGGGCCGGGCCGTAGTCGCGCGTGACGCGCTCGGCCGCGGTCCGGTAGCCGGCCACGTCGAGGGACCCCGCGGAGACGTCGGCGCCGGCCACCGGCACGCCGAGTACCGCCTGCAGGTCTTCTTCGTTCGCAATCACGACGTCGACGCTCGCCATCAAGGGGCGCACCGTTTCCTGGGCCTGCATCTCGGACCAGAGCTTCTTGCGGTAATTGAGGTCGACGCTGACGCGGGCGCCTGCGTGTTTGGCCGCCGTGATCGCCGCCTTCGTCGCCTCGGCCGCTCGAGACCCGAGGGCGGGCGTAATGCCGGTGACATGAAACCAGGAGGCGCCGGACATCACGGCGTGCCAGTCGACGGCGCCGGGATCCATCTCGCTGATTGCCGAGCGCGCGCGATCGTAGACGATGGTCGACGCGCGCTGACTGGCTCCCGTCTCTGCGTAGTAGATGCCGACGCGGTCGCCGCCGCGAACCACGAACCGGGTGTCGACGCCTTCGGCACGCAACGCCCGCACGGCAGCGTCGCCTATCGCGTGCGGAGGAAGGCACGTGACATACCGGCTCGTCAGGCCAAAATGTGCAAGGCTCACGGCAACATTGGCTTCGCCGCCCCCGAAGACGGCCGACAGCACGGGGGATTGAAAGAGGCGCTCGAACCCCGGCGGGCTGAGCCTGAGCATGATCTCGCCGAAGGTGACCACGGTGTGCATAGTTCGATCCTCGGTACTCGGTACTCGTGGCGCGGTACTCGTGGCGCGGGACTCGTGGCTCGTCAGCCGCGGGCGTCCGACACGCTGGCGACGACGCGGCGGGCGTTTGCCGTGACGACATCGAAACGGCCGGCGTCGATGGCCTTGACATCGACGAGCGCCGACCCGACGCCGACCGCAACCGCGCCCGCGCGAACCCAATCGCCCGCGTTGTCGAGCGTCACGCCGCCCGTCGGCATCAACTTCAGTTGGGGCAGCGGCGCTCGGACATCCCGGATGAACTGCGGCCCGAGCATGGTCGCGGGAAAGACTTTGACGATATCGGCACCGGCTTCGTGCGCCGTGAGGATTTCGGTCGGTGAGAAACAGCCGGGTATAGCCGCTATGTCACGTTCATGGCAGGCGCGGATGACGTCGGGGCGCAAGACTGGTCCGACGACGAATTGGGCACCTGCGTCGATGACCGCGCGAGCCGTGTCCGCGTCCGTGACCGTGCCGGCGCCGACGAGGAAGCCGTTCGGCAGCGTCGGCGTGATCTCGCGGATGAGATCCACCGCGCCCGGAATCGTCATCGTGAGCTCGAGCGCCCGCACGCCGCCTTTCGCGAGCGCATCGATGACGCCGCGGAGCTTCCCCGCGTCCTTGAGGCGGATGATCGCGACGACCCCCATGGCCTCGACCGCCTTGGTGATGGCCGATCGCCTGTTCATCGGCCCATCCACCCACCGTCGACGACCAGCACGTGACCATGAACGTAGTCCGATGCCGACGACGCGAGGAACACAACTGCCCCTCCCAGGTCGGCGGGCTCGCCCCATCGCCCCGCCGGAATCCTGTCGAGAATCTGACGGTAGCGCACCGGATCTTCGGCGAGCACCCGGGTGTTGTCCGTGCGCATGTAGCCGGGTGCGATGGCGTTGACGTTGACGCCCTGCCCGGCCCACTCGTTGGCGAGCGCCTTGGTCAGCTGCGCCACGCCGCCCTTCGCGGCGGCATAGGCCGGCACGCGGATCCCACCTTGAAACGAAAGCAGGGATGCGACGTTCACGATCTTGCCGTATCCCCGCGAGAGCATGTGAGGGCCGAGCGCGCGGCAGAGCCGGAACACGCTGGAGAGGTTCACTTCGATCACGCTGTCCCAATCCGCGTCGGTGGACGCCGCGGCCTCCGCTCGCCGGATGATTCCGGCGTTGTTGACCAGGATATCGATGGCGCCGAAGTGGTCGAGCGCTTGCGCGGCCAACCGGCGGGACGCCTCGCGGCTGGCGAGATCAGCCGCCACGGCAGCGGTCCGTACGCCGAGCTCCGCGGCGATCTGGGCGGCGAGGACGGTCGGTTCGTGCTGGCTGGCATGAAGGACGACGTCGGCGCCGTGCGCGGCGAGCGCGCGCGCCATGGCGGCGCCCAGACCGCGAGACGCGCCGGTCACCAGCGCGACGCGCCCGGTGAGATCGAAGGACATCGGGGGGACCAATTATATGGCGCGGAAACGTGACGGGCGCGACCGCGCGCGCAGGGAGGCCGCGCGCACGGTCGTCCGTTGGTCGCGACCGCGCCCGTCAAAACAGAAATCGGAACCGAAGCCGCGCCGACCTACGACAGATCAACTGCCCGGTTGCTGCGCGCGGATTCGTAGATCGCCTCGATTGCCTCTACGCTCCGCAGGCCGTCACGTCCGTCGCAACACGGAGAGCCGCGCGTCCGAACCGCCCGAATGAAGTCCTCGAACACGCGTCGGTGCGCAGAGGCATCGGCGACGACCGGCGACGTGGCGCTGGCGGGCGTCGAGGAGGACGGCGCCGCGGGTCGGACATCGGCTCGCTCACCGGCGCTTCCGGGCCGGAGATCGACCGCCGCGAGATTGTCACCATCGAGAATCAGTGTCCCTTCCGAGCCGGTCAATTCGAGCCGCCGCGGGTATCCGGGGTAAGCGGATGTCGCGGCCTCAATCGTCCCCACGGCGCCGTTCGCGAACTCGAGAACGGCGACGGCCGTGTCTTCGACTTCGATTCGGTGCAGCCTTGTGGCGGTCCGACCAAAGACACGCCGGACCGGTCCGAACAGCCACAAGAGCAGGTCGACGGTGTGGACGCCCTGGTTCATCAACGCGCCGCCGCCGTCCAACGCGCGCGTGCCGCGCCATCGCGAGCCGCCGTAGTAGTCGGGACTGCGGTACCACTTCACCCGCGCGTCCGCGAGAATCGGGGTGCCGAGCCGGCCGGTGTCGACAAGCGCTTTGATCCGCTGCACGTCCGGCTTCAGGCGGTCCTGAAAGATGACGCCGACCGTCACGCCCGTCTTCTCCGCGGTGTCGACGAGCGCTTTCCCGCGCGCGGCGGTGACATCGAGTGGCTTCTCGACGAGCACGTGGAGCCCTCGCTTGGCCGCCTCGATGCCGTGCTCCGCGTGGCACCCTGAGGGGCTGCCGATCACGACCATGTCCAGCGGGCGCTCGTCGAGCAGGCGATCGAGCGTGTCGTAAGCCCGGCTGCCGTGCTGCGCGGCCAGACGCTCGGCGTGCTCTCGCGTGGGCGCGTAGACACCCGCGATGGCGACGCCGGGAATCTCGCGGAGCGCGCGGGCGTGCGTTTCGCTGATGTTGCCGGCGCCGACGAGCCCGACTTGAACGAGGGTTGGGCCTCCTGTCATGTGGAGGGTGTCGACAGGGTCAGCCACGAGCGCGATCAACGCCGAGACATCGGCAGCGCCGTGAACGCTCGGAACTCACGCTCAATCCGGTCTGCGCTCGCGGTGCCCTCGAGGACCGCGACGCGATAGCGGAACGTCGCCGACGCGCGGGGCTCGAGCGTGAAGTTCAGCGTCTCGCGGCCGTCGCTAAACACGCGCTGCCCGAGTGGATTCGCGGCAAACAGTCCGTACCCGCGCGCGTGCCAATAGGTCGGATAGCCGGGGTTCGAGGGGTGATCGATCATCGCGATGGTGACGGCCTCGTCATCGATCCTCCCCGTCAACATCGTCCAGCGTCCGCGAGTCGACCAGACGGCGTCGCCTTTCTTGCCCTCGCTGCTCGTGTATAGGCCGGTCACCCCGCGGTTGTCCATCACCGGCACCTCCGTGGTGCGCCCTGCAATATCCGTAAAGACCTGCGGCTCGTTCGACGGCTGCTCGAGCGACCGCGCCACGCGCATGCCGAGCATCCCGTCCTTGGCATCGGCAAACACGACGCGCTCGCCGGCAGCCGTCAAGGTCGTCGCCCGATCGATGGTGCGCTCGGAGGAATCGCCCGAGAACCGGAACTCGGTCAGCTCGTGCAGCACCACGGCCCCGCCAGGCAGCACCCAATCCATCTCGACCGCGAGCTCGCCCGCCTGGGCTCCGCCTTTTGCGCCGATGATGCGCCGGTGGACGATCGTGCCCATCCTGGCGACATCTGCCGGCTTCACGGCATCGGAGTTGTTCCAGAAGTCGACGCCGTTGACGCTCTCGTAGGTGAGCCACAGACCTACGTGATGCGGATGATCGACGCGCTCGCCGGGGCGCGGATTGAGCGGCCATCCGCGCGTCACGATGGTGCCGCGGGCGCTCCGAATCGGATCGAGCACCGGTTTCTTCACGCGCTCGGGCCAGATGTAGGACGTGAAGGGCGCGCCGCCGATCGCAATGTCCACGCGGCGCCCCTGTTCGTTCGGCATGACGGTGACGGCCATGGGTCCGGCGCTCCCCTGCCCGGGCGCGGCCTTCGAAATCGACGACGCGCTGTGCGGAGGCAGCTGCGCCCGGGCGACGCCCAGCGTCGCGATGAGGGCCACGATGGTTGCTGCAGCTCTGGGTGACATGTTCGGGCCTCAAAACCGCCTGAAAACGGCGGAATGGCTTGTGGCCAACCCACTTCGTGGCTGGAGCCTACAATTGGCGGAGCCACTTTGCAAGCGTCACCTGCACTGACTGGAACATGCTTGCCGGACCTCCGCCGCAACGTATAATTGGTCAAACCAATCGACCCGATCATCATGGCTGGGTCTGATTGCCAAGTATGACGGAGCCGAAGCCGGCCGATAGCGCATCGCAGGTCGTTGCCCACGTCCGGCGGTTGATCGATCGCGGGGCGTTGCTGCCCGGCGCACGCCTGCCGCCCGAGCGCGACCTCGCGCGCCAGGTCGGTGTCAGTCGCCCGACCGTCCGTGCAGGCTTGCGGACGCTCGCAGCGCTCGGCGTCGTTCGGTCGCGCCGCGGCTCGGGCACCTACATTCCCGTCGGACCGCCGACCCTCGGCGCCGAAGCGCTCAGCTTCCTCGCAGCGCTTCACAAGTTCACCGTTGACGATGTGTACGAGGCGCGGCGGATACTGGAGGTGGGCGCCGCCGGATTGGCCGCCGAGCGCGGAACGCCGGATCAGATGGCGACTCTCGCCGACGAGGTCGCCGGTCTTTTCGCCTCGCTGACGGACCGCCAGGTGTTTCTCGTCCACGACATCAACTTTCACCGGAGCGTCGCCGCCGCGTCCGGCAATCCGATCGTCGCCTCGCTCGTCGAGATGGTGGCCTCGCTCTACTACGAGCGCCGGCGCGCCACCGCGGAGCGCGCGACCGACCGCGACCTGCGCGACGCGGCCGACGCCCACCGACGCATCTACCAGGCCATCCGGGGGCGCGACGGCGAGGCCGCGCGCCGCGCCATGAACGACCACCTGCTCCGGGCGTGGTCCTATCAGGCTCGCGAGGCCCGCACCAATGCTCGCGAGGCGCGCAACGATACTCGCCAGTCGCGCAACGACGCTCGCGAAGCGCGGTTGCGTCTGCCGCGTCAGGGGGCTCACCGTTGAACGACACGAACCCGTGCGCATCATTCGATCTCACGGGCTATACGGCCGTCGTCGTCGGCGGCACGAGCGGCATTGGTCGCGCGCTCGCCCTCGGACTGGCTGGCGCCGGCGCCGACGTCATCGCGACCGGGCGGCGAGGCGACCACGTCAATGACGTGGCCGCGGCAATAGAATCGCGGGGCCGTCGCACACTGCGACAGCCGGCGGATGTCGGCGACGCGGAGTCACTCAGCGCGCTGCGGGAGGCGTGCTTTGCGGCTTTCGGGAAGGTCGACATCGTCGTCGCCGCCGCCGGCGTCACCAAACGGGTCGCGTCACTGGACATGACGGAAACGGACTGGCAACGCATCCTCGACACGAACCTCACGGGAATGATGCGCACGTACCGGACGTTTGTGCCGTCCATGATTGCGCGTGGCCATGGACGTCTCATTGGTATTGCGTCCCTCGCCTCATTCGTCGGCCTCCAGGAGGTCGCGGCGTATGGCGCGAGCAAATCAGCGGTCGCGGGCCTCACGCGCGCGCTGGCCGTCGAGTGGGCGCCGCATGGCGTGACGGTGAACGCGATTGCCCCCGGCGTGTTCGAGACCGATTTGAATCGCGCGTTGCTCAAGGGGCCGCGCGGGCAGGAGTTCCTGATGCGCACACCGATGCGCCGATTCGGCCGCGTCGAAGAGCTCGTCGGCGCGGCCGTGTATCTGTCGTCGCCTGCGTCGAGCTTCGTCACGGGGCAGCTGTTGGTCGTCGACGGCGGGCTGCTGGCAAGCGGGGTCAACCAATGAGCGCCGCCCTCGTGATCAGCGAGCGCGACAACGTAGCAACCGCACTCGAGCCTCTGGAGCGCGGCCGCGCGATTGAAGTGGCCGGCACAACGCTCGTCATATTGGAGCCGGTCCCGCGCGGGCACAAGGTTTCCCTCCGTCGCATCGCCATGGGCGAGCCGGTCGTGAAATACGGCAGCCCGATTGGCACCGCGACATCCGACATCGCCGCCGGGGCGCACGTGCACCTGCACAACCTGGCCAGCGCGCGCGGGCGCGGCGATTTGCGCGTTCCGAGCCAAACGCCTGCACGGATCGCTGAGCCGGCCGACACGGACGAAGAAACGATCAACGGGCCTCCCGGCGGGTCCGAGTCGGGGCGCCGGGGGGCGTGATGACATCGCCCCTCGTGAGCGAGATGACGTCTCCCGCCCATCCGATCACGTTTCTCGGATATCGACGCGGGGACGGGCGCGTCGGCGTGCGCAATCACGTGCTGGTCGTGCCGACGGTCATCTGCGCGGCTGTGGTTGCCGAGCGAATCGCCGCCGCTGTCGCTCCGGTCGGCGCCGCGCTGCCTCATCTCGCCGGCTGCGGCCAGCTGGGACCAGACCTCGATACCACCCACGCGACGCTGGCGGCTTACTGTCGCCATCCGAACGTTGGCGCCGTCATCGTCGTCGCCCTGGGGTGTGAGCAGGTCGTCGCCCAGCATCTGGCGAACGTGGCGCGGCAGGCCGGCAAGCCGTCTGCGGTCGTGGCCATTCAGTCAGAGGGGGGAACAGTCCGCGCGACCGCTCACGGCGTGGAGCTCGCGCAGGCGTTCGCCGACGGGCTTTCCCGTGTCGAGCGCGAGCCATGTCCTCTCTCGTCGCTCATCGTTTCCGTGAAGTGCGGCGGATCAGACTACACGTCGGGCCTCGCCTCGAACCCGGCGGTCGGGCGCGTCGCGGACCGCATTGCCGACGCCGGCGGCGCGGTTGTACTGGGCGAGATCGCCGAGATCATGGGCGCCGAGCATCTGCTTGCCGAACGCGCGACCACACGAGAAGCCGCTGGACGGCTGTTGCGCGTCGTGAGCCGCGTCGAAGCCGAGGCGATGGCGCTCGGGCTGGACATCCGAGGCACGCAGCCGTCGCCCGGCAACATTCGAGGCGGCTTGACGACAATCGAGGAGAAATCGCTGGGGGCAACGCACAAAGGCGGCGAACGGACACGCCTCGAAGCCGTGGTCGGGTATGCTGAGCCGATCACCGGCCAGGGGCTCACCGTGATGGACACCCCCGGACTCGACGTGGAGTCGGTGACCGGCATGGTGGGTGGCGGAGCGCAGGCTGTGCTCTTCACGACGGGGCTCGGAACGCCGACCGGCAACCCCATTGCGCCGGTGATCAAGATCACAGGCAATTCACGCACGGCAGCGACGATGGCGGATAACATTGACATCGACGTGAGCAAGGTGATTGATGATGGCGAGGGCACCGGTGCCGCCATGGCCACCGGACGGCTGATCGAAGCGGCAGACCGTATTTTCAACCGGCTCCTGTCTGTCTGCTCCGGGGCGCCGACCGTCGCGGAGCGCCTCGGCCACCGCGAGTTTGCCATTTACCGGCGGAATCCGACGATCTGATGGCGACGCCGGTTCAGTCTGCAGCTCAACCCAGAACTCATACCGCGGCCTCGTCTGCAGCCGTTGCCCAGCCCGCGCGCCCGGGCGGCTTTCGCTGGACGATCTGCGGCCTGCTGTTTCTCGCGGCGACGATCAACTACATCGATCGTCAGGTGATCGGGATCCTCAAGCCGACGTTGCAACAACAGTTTGGCTGGAGCGAGATCGACTACAGCGACATCGTCTTTGCGTTTCAGTTCGCCTACGCGATCGGCTACGTCTTTGCGGGCCGGCTCATCGACCGGCTGGGCACGAGGCGCGGGTTCGCGCTGGCCTTGATCGTCTGGTCGATCGCGGCCGTGGCAGCCGCCGGCGCCACGACCTTCGGGCCCGCCGTGGCCGTCGGCCTGGCGGCAATCGGGCTCTCGTACTCGGCGTCGGCGGCCGGATTCATTGCCGTACGGTTCATGCTCGGCCTCGGTGAGTCGGGCAATTTTCCGGCGGCCATCAAGGCGGTCGCCGAGTGGTTCCCCAGGCGCGAGCGCGCGTTGGCGACGGGCGTGTTCAACGCGGGAACCAACATCGGCGCGGTTGTGACGCCGATGACCGTGCCGTGGATTACCGCACACCTCGGTTGGCAGTGGGCGTTCATTCTGACAGGGCTCTTGGGGTTCGCCTGGCTCGTGCTCTGGCTCCTGGTCTACGACCATCCGGACCGCCATCCCCGCCTCGGCGCGTCGGAGCGTGCACACATCTCGAGCGATCCCCCCGAGGTCGTGGTGCGGGTGCCGTGGGCACGCCTGATCTGGTATCCGCAAACGTGGGCGTACGCAGCCGCCAAGTTCCTGACCGATCCGATCTGGTGGCTGTACCTGTTCTGGATGCCCGACTTCTTCAGCCGGACCTACGGGCTGTCGCTGCTGGAGCTCGGGCCGCCGATCATCATCGTCTACCTGGTTGCGGACGTCGGGAGCGTCGGTGGCGGCTGGCTCTCGTCGACGCTCATCCAGCGCGGCTGGACGGTGAACGCGTCGCGGAAGACCGCCATGCTCATCTGCGCCATCGCCGTCATCCCCATCGTCGCCGCCGCGCGCGTGCAGAGCCTGTGGGCGGCCGTCGCGCTCATCAGCCTCGCGACGGCGGCCCATCAGGGCTGGTCAGCCAATGTCTTCACGCTGGCGACCGACCTGTTTCCCCGGCAGGCCGTCGGCTCGGTCGTCGGCCTGGGGGGCATGGCTGGCGCGGTTGGCGGAATGCTGATCGCGAAAGTGACCGGCTACGTGCTGCAACTCACAGGCAGCTACGTGACCGTGTTCATGATTGCGGGCGCGGCGTACCTGACAGCCCTGGCGATCGTCCATCTCCTGTCGCCGAAGCTGGAGCCCGCGCGACTCGGGGCGTAGCTCGGGACTCGTGGCTCGAAATCATTACCAAGGGTGCACGGTCCCGTCGGCGAGGCGGTTGACCGGCAGATAAGCCCGGTCGTAGGGGTATTTGCCGGCGCGCGTCTCATCGATATCCACGCCAAGCCCAGGTCGGTCGCCAGGGTGCATCACCCCGTCGCTGAACGAATATGCGTGCGGGAACACGCGATCGGTCTCGTCGGTGTGGCGCATGAATTCCTGAATGCCGAAATTGTGCACGCTCAGGTCGAAATGAAGCGCCGCCGCCATCGCGACCGGGCTGAGGTCGGTGGCGCCGTGCGAGCCGGTCCTGACGTGGTGGAGCTCGGCGAGCGAGGCGATCTTCCGCAGATGCGTGATGCCCCCGGCGTGCACGACGGTCGTGCGGATGTAATCAATCAACTCTTCCTCGATGAGCTCGGAGCAGTCGTAGATCGTGTTGAAGACCTCCCCCACGGCAATCGGCGTAGTCGTGTGCTGCCGGATCGTGCGGAAGGAGGCCTGGTGTTCCGCCACCACGGGATCCTCCAGCCAGAAGAGGCGGTACGGCTCGAGGCTCTGTCCGAGCCGCGCGGCCTCGATTGGCGTCAGCCGGTGATGCACGTCATGGAGCAGGTGGAGGTCGTATCCCAGCTCACGGCGTAGACGGTCGAAGAGCTGGGGCACGAAGTCGAGGTACGGCTCCGTGCTCCAGACGCTTTCGAGCGGCCGCCCCTTCTGCGCCGGCTCGTAGTACATCGTTCCGCGGCCAACGCCGTACGCGTTCACGACGCCGGGCACGGCAGACTGGGCGCGAATCGCGCGGTAACCCATCTCGGCGTAGCGTTTGACCGCGGCGACCGTCTCTTCAATCGACGCTCCGTTCGCGTGGCCGTACACCAGCACGGCATCGCGCGACGCGCCGCCGAGCAGCTGATAAACCGGCGTGTTCAGCGCTTTGCCGAGAATGTCCCACAGCGCTGTGTCGACGGCGGAGATCGCCGTCATCGTGACCGGCCCGCGCCGCCAGTACGCGCCCTGATACAGGTACTGCCACATGTCTTCGATTCGGCGCGCGTCCCGGCCGATGACGAGCGGCAGCAGGTGGTCGCTGAGATAGCTCGCGACCGCGAGCTCGCGACCGTTCAAGGTCGCGTCGCCGAGCCCGTGAATGCCGTCCTCGGTGACGAGCTTGAGCGTGACGAAATTGCGGCCCGGGCTGCAGACAATGACCTTGCCGTCGACGATGCGCATTGTTCTCAGGAATGAGTGGAGGCCGACAGCTCGGGGTGTGCCACCCTGGCAGCCATCGGACGTTTTGCGACCGGCGCACTCGGCAGGAGGGCGATGGAGGCTGCGCCGGCGAGCGCCGTGAAAACGAGCACGAGAAATCCGAGATCGTAGCTGCCGTGGCGATCGCGGAGAAGTCCCACAAGCATCGGCGCCGTTGCCTCCGCGACGCCGTCGACGGTCAGCACGATCCCCATGACACGCCCCAACACGGCGACGCCGAAGAGCTCTGCCGCCATGAGCGGAATGATCAGGTACTCGCCGCCCAGGCCCAGTCCGAAGACGATCGCAAAAAGAGTCACGGCCCCCCGCGACGAGTCGGCCAGGAGCAGGGGGATCGCGCCCGCCACGAGCAGATAAATCAGGAGCATGACGTATTTGCGCCGAACGCGGTCGGCCAGCCAACCCATGAACAAGCGTCCAGCGATGCTCACCGTCAGGACAAGCGAGATGATGCGCGCGGCGTCGGCTTGCGAG
Source organism: Vicinamibacterales bacterium (assembly GCA_035510155.1). Lineage (GTDB taxonomy): Bacteria > Acidobacteriota > Vicinamibacteria > Vicinamibacterales > CAVVIG01 > DATKHR01. The sequence goes on along the minus strand of DATKHR010000382.1, from coordinate 9,454 downwards.
AACCTGCGATCCAGGCTGAGAAACAGCTTGAGATGCTGATTGGTGCCGCCGACGGCGGCAATCGAGCACAGGCTCCCGATCGCAAGAAAGTAGAAAGCCGGCTGTGACAACACGGCGCCGATCGGAGCCTTTCCATGGGCGCCGGACGCATTGGCGGGCTCGCCGGACTCGCTCATCACATACACGAGCGGAAGCGCGAGCGCGATGACCATCACGCCGAGCGCCTGCAGGGACCCTCGCCAACCGAGCCACTCTGTCAACCAGTGAGACAGGTACGGGACCAACGCTCCGCCGACGCCGATGGCGACGTAGGCAATCCCCAACGCCCGGCCGCGCGTGCGATCGAATCGGCGAGACAGCAGAACCTGACTCGGCAGAGGCCCGCCGCAGACATAACCAAGGGCGTTGAAGACGTAGAACAGGTAGAACATCCACAGGGCCGACATCACGCCCAGCCCGATGAGCGCGCCACCCGCCATCAGGATTCCCGCCATCATCAGCCGCCGCGGTCCGAAGCGGTCGACAAACCAGCCGGCCGCAAAGCCAAATGCCGGCCCGACGATGAGCTTGCTGATCGCGTTGCCCGACGTGACCATCGCGCGCGACCATCCGAAGTCACGCACCATGAAGTCGTAGTAGAGCGGCAGACCGTAGAACGCCAGGCCCACGACCGAGAAGAGCGCAAGCGACGCGGTGGCCGTGATCTGAACGTCGGCCGCGCGCGGCGACGACGATGTCACGCTTTCACCCTCAAGAGGCGGGCCGATCGGGGCGGCATCTCAATCGCCAGCGCGCCCGAGTGTCGGCCAAGCGGTCCGCCGGTCCAGTGGTCGGCCACCAGTGACGCCTCCCCGATCCGGATGGAGAGGGTGCGCGGGATGTCGTCCCAGTTGAACAGGCACACCATGCGCGCATCGGGCAGCTGAACGGTGCCGACCATGAGCGACTGGTCGTCGAATGCCGCCGCGATACCGGTCGGCGGCAACAGCTTTCGAAGCATCGCGGCACGATCCGGCGGGAGGCGCGTGAGATCATCGCCTGACAGCACCATGCCACCGGTGGCGTAGATCGCTGTCGCATGAAACCGGCACTCGGCCTCGGTCAGATCGCCGGCGAGCACAACAGCGTCCGGATCGTTCCACCACAGCCGCCCGTTTTGCCAGTTGCGGCTCAAGTTCTGACGCGCAGTTGTCGCGATGCGATCCCATGACCGCTTGATGTCGTTCGAGCTGCGCGAACCGTCAATGAGACCGAAGGACGGCCAGATCGGATGGTTGCACCCGAGCAGAAACCCATCGCCCGCGCCGCGGCGGATCGCCTCCATGCCACGCCGGTAGGCATCAACGCGGGTCGCCGACGGATCGTGGAAGCGCCCGCCGTGCATCGCGCCCCAGAAGTTCGCGTCCAGCTTGAAGTAGCTGCAGCCCCATTCGCCGCGCATCGTCTGAAACAGCCGCTGGAGGTGTTGCTGCACTTCGGGGTGCGTGCCGTCGAGGGCGTACCAGGGACCGCGTCGCCAGCCGCCGAAGGTGACACGGTCCGATCGAAGCGGCGCGCCCGTGGCATCGCTGATGAACCAGTCTGGATGCGCCTTGAACACGTGCGACCCGGCCTCGGCCACGAACGGGGCGACCCAAATGGCCGGCTCGAAGCCGCGACGACGAATCTGGTCGACTACGCCTCGGACGTTGCCGCCGAACGCCGCGCCTGTTTCGAGCCAGTCGCCCATGGCCGGTTGATAACCGTCGTCGATCTGGACATACCTGAGCGATGGAAATGACGTCGCGATGGCGTCGAGATTGTCGAGGACCTGCTGGGCGGTCACGCGAGGACCGAAGGAGTACCAGGAGCACCAGCCTGTCGGCAGTTCGGGCGCCGTCGGCCGTGGATGATGGAATGCGATCCGCGCGCCCAGATCTTCGAGGAGGCTGCCCCGACCAGGCCCGGTCGTGACCATCAGCTCTTCGAGCAGCCATGTCTCGCCAGGGCGGATCTCGAGGCCCTCGGTGTCGACCACGGAGCGGAGCCGATACTGCTCACCGCCTTGCGCATGGATGTCGAACCGCCCGCTGAACCTGCGGCATGACGTGAACGCGAACATCCGGCTGTCCTCCCCGGGTGGGGTCAGCGTCACGAGTCCGTAGAGAGCTCGCGCGCCCTCGGCAACCGGAATGCGGTAGTGCTTCGCGTCCGTGTACTGACTGAAATCTACCGGGCTGCCGAGGGTGCCGCCCGTCTGCGTCAGCATCTGAAAACCCTCGCCGTAGAGCCCGGTCGCCGCAGGGAGATGCAAATCGACTTCAAGAACCACGACGTCTTTGACGCGAAGGCTGGTTGTGCTCCGATTGATGAGGCGCGGCCGTGTGAAGGGACCGTCAAACTCGCGCACGAGATCGACGCCTTCGAGACGTCTGCCGTCGCTATCGATGGAGGCTGTGGACTCCCAAGGAAACGCCCGCGTGAGCGGCACAGCGGCCAATGCCATGAGCTCGCGGCGTGTCATCATCGGTCCCGGGCCCCTTCCCCGGTGACGCCTGCAGCCACTCCTGCCCCGCCGATCTCCCCCCATGCCGTCGCGCCGGACGCGGCAGCGCAGAACCAGACGTCAGGAACAAGCCCCGTGGCTGCCGCGTACCGCTCCTGAATCTCGCGGCGCAGCCGCTCCTCGTCGCCCCGCGCGTCCGCAATCGCAACCACGCACCCGCCGAACCCCCCGCCGGTCATGCGCGCTCCGTAGACGCCGGCGCAACTCGTGACAATCGATGTCATCAGATCGAGCTCGGGGCAGCTGACCTCGTAGTCATCACGCAAGCTCGAGTGCGACTCGCCCATCAGCCGCCCAAACAGCCGATAGTCATGCGCACGGAACGCCGCGGCGGCCTGCTGCACACGAGCGTTCTCCGCGATCACGTGACGGCATCGGCGAAAGACGCGATCTGAGATGTCACGCCGCGACGCCACGAGTTGGGGCAGCGACGCGTCGCGCAAGGCTCGCACGTCATCGAACCGCCTGGCAAGCGACGCCACGCCGGCTTCACAGTCGGCGCGACGCGAATTGTACTCGGCCGTGGCGAGCTCGTGAGCGACCATGGTATTGCACACGACCACCCGGACCGAGGATGGGAGAGGAACCCAATCGCACGCAAGCGTGCGAGTGTCGAGGAGCAATACGGTGCCGGCGCGACCGTGACAGGCGATCATCTGATCCATGACGCCGCACCGCGTGCCGGCAAACTCGTGTTCGGCGCGCTGACATGAGAGTGCGAGGCGCGTCGAGTCGATGGTCAGGCCCGACAGTCTTGACAGCGCCAGACCGACCGCCACCTCGAGCGCGGCGGATGAACTCAAGCCGGCACCGATCGGGACCTCGCTGACGATCAACAGATCGGCGCCGCACACCGCGCCGGCTTCTTCGAGGACCGCCGCGACGCCGGCAACGTAGTCGCTCCACCCGCCTGCGGGGCGTTGTCCACTGCGGGGGGCCCTTCCCCCGGGCAGTTCGTCGCTCGACGCTCGTTCTCGAAGCTTGTCGAGGTCGATCGTGTGCGTTTCTCCGAAGGCGTCCGAACGGACGCAGATCGTTCCATCAACGCGAGCGGCCGCGGCCGCCCAGGTCGATCGATCAATCGCCATGGGCATGACGTAGCCGTCGTTGTAGTCGGTATGCTCCCCGATCAGGTTGACGCGGCCTGGCGCGCGAAACAGACATCCCTGCCGTCCAAACGCCTCTCGGAACCGGCGGGCGACGTCGCGAGGATCCACCGTGCGCCTTTCCGTCATTTCGCCCGGGCCGAGAGCGCGAGCAGGCAAGCGCCGGTCGCGATCAACACGACCCCCCAGACCAAATTGATATTGACCCCAAGCGATCGCCCATAAATCGCGCGGTCGCCGAGCAGGCCGTACCCCGCCAGCAACGCGCCCATCAGGGCCAGCATGGCGCCGACCGGAAGCCGGACGTCGAGCCGCATCAGAAGAATAAGACGTTCAGGATCACGGCGATCCCCAGCACGACCGAGCCGAGTACCGCTGGCCGGAGATGGACGGGCAGACGGTCGTCGCGCGGCCGCTCGGTCAGTGAATACACCAGTCCGGCCAACTCAGCCTCGGCACGGGGGCGCGTCGCAACGCTCACGAGGATCGTCACAACGAAGCAGACCACGAAGGCGTCGATGGCCGTCCAGAAGTTCTGGGCCATCTCGCTCGGATACGTCGCGACAACCGCCAGCCAGCCGCCCTTCACGCCGGCTGCCGCGCCGGTCGGCAGCGTGAGCCCGTGGTGCAGCGCGGCGGCCCCCGTTCCGGCGACGAGACCGGCAAAGGCGCCGTGCCCCGTTGCCCGCTTCCAGAACATGCCGAGCAGGAATGTCGCGAGCAGCGGCGCGTTCACGAAGGCAAAGACCAGCTGCAGGACGTCCATGATGTTGTTGAACTGCGCGGCCACGTACGCCGTGACGATCGAGAGCCCGACGCCGAAGATCGTCGCCATGCGGCCCATCCAGAGGTAATGGGCGTCCGAGGCGCGCGGACGCATGTAGGCCTGATAGATGTCGTAGGTCCACACCGTGTTGAACGCGGTGACGTTCCCGGCCATGCCCGACATGAAGCTCGCAACGAGCGCCGTCAGCCCGAGGCCGAGAATCCCGGTCGGGAAATACCGCTGCAGGAGCGTCGGCACCGTCAAGTCGTAGTCCAACTCTGGCTCGCCGTCGCTGTTGCGGGCGATCTCGCCGGTGGCCTCGCGGACTTTGTAGGGAATCAACCCGGCGGACCTGACCGCCGCACGCCCGGTCGCGATCCACCCGCCCTGCCCTGCCTGCGTTTCCAGTCTTACCTGCTCCCCCAACCTGACCCGACCCACTTGCGGCCCCGCAAGGGCAATCAGCCCGGGAAGCACCACGAGAAACGGAAACAACATCTTCGGCACCGCCGCAATCAGCGGTGTCCGCCTGGCGGCGCCCATCGAGTCAGCGGCCATGGCACGCTGAACAACGAGAAAATCGGTGCACCAGTACCCGAACGACAACACGAAGCCAAGCCCCATCGCCACGCCGAACGCATCCACGCCCATCGGATTGCTCGTGGCGGCGCCGAAGCCCTGCCACGCATGCGTAAAAGATGGCGGAAGCGTCGCCCGAATCCCGCTCCAGCCACCCGCATCGCGCAGCCCGAGATACACGAGCGGCAGAAAGCCGGCGACGATCAGAAAGAATTGAAGGACTTCGTTATAGATGGCGCTCGACAGCCCGCCGAGGAACACGTACGCGAGGACGACGAGGGCCGACGCGGCGATGCAGACGTGGAAAACAAGCCCCGAGCCAAGGCCAAGGGCGGAAAAAGGACCGTCGAAGATGTGCAGGATTTGCAAGAGCTTCGCCATCGCGTACATCGAGATGCCGGAGGAGAAGACCGTCATCAGCGCGAAAGAGATGGCATTGAAGGCGCGTGTCTTCTCGTCGAATCGGAGCCGCAGATATTCCGGCACCGACCGGGCCCGCGACCCGTAGTAGAACGGCATCATGAAGATCCCGAGAAAAACCATCGCGGGAATGGCGCCGATCCAGTAGAAGTGGCTCGTGGCGATGCCGTACTTCGCGCCGGACGCCGCCATCCCGATGATTTCCTGCGCGCCGAGGTTGGCCGACAGAAACGCCAGGCCACAGATCCAGGCCGGCAGCGCGCGTCCGGCCTGGAAAAAGTCCTCGCTCGTCACCGCCGCCCGCCGCACCGCGACGCCGATGCCGATGACGAAGGCGAAGTAGACCAACATCAGAAGCCAGTCGAGCCACGTCAGCGTCATCCGAACGGCCCCCCCGGCGCTTGGGTCCATAGCACGGGCTGGCGGATGAACAGGTTGCGGACGACCTCGTCGACGCTCGAGTCGGCCTTGAGGGTCTTCCACAGGGCGACATCATCCGGTCGATTGAGCGCCAGACCGCCGAAGAGCAGGCTCGCCTGCCGCATCGGCCACTCGTCGTCGTACTCGACGTCCCGGGCATAGGGCCAGCGGGATTTGTCGCGAATGTAAGGCGCCATGAAGGCGAGCGCTCGGCCCATCCCGCGACCGTCGGGTAACGAGAACGTCCACAAGTTGTCGCTTGCCGTCGAGAGGATCTGACAGATCGTGGCCATCGCGTCGAGGTTGAACAGCGAGTAGCCGTACGGTTTCGTGCGTGCGAGCTCCAGCGGAAAGCTTCCGTCTGCTGCGAGCTCGGTGGGCACGAGAACGGTCTTGAACCGCGTCCGGCACATCTGCTCTTGCGCCCGATCCCCGGTCAGCCTCGCGAACGCCGCTACCTGCATCACCCAGCACGTGCCGTGGTTGTTCTTGGCGTCGCGTTCCTCGCGGCCATTCGGCGAGGTGACCAGCCAGCGGGTGTACTCGCGAAACCAGCGCTGTATCTCGACGAACTCAGCGGCCGGAACGGCGCCTCCCAAGCGCAGGACCTCCACGGCCCGCGCGACCTCAACGAGATGGATCGTGTCGATGACGCCGGTCCCGCGACCGGTCGTGATGCCGTGAATCGCCTGCGCGTACTGGAGGCTCGGGTTCATCCGCGACTCGGGGGCGATGAACCACGCGCGCAGGTGACGGCGGGCGTGCTCGGCGTATTGGGCGCGCCCCGTCAGGCTCCAGGCGGCGGCGAGCGCCGGCACCTCGACGCTCAGGCGGATGAGCGCGCGCCGATGCTCGACGAAATTCTGCGGGTTGGATTCACCGTCGCGCCGGATGTAGGGGCCGCCGGGGTCGGCCGGATTCGGCCACCAGTAGTCGCCTTCGGAGAAAAAATCGTGCGGGCCGCCGGCGCTCCGCCCCGCCGGAAAGGCCGTGATGGTCTGGGGCTGCCGCTCGAGGTAGGCGTTCGCGGCCGCCAGCACTCGAGGCCGCTCGAGCGGCCGCAGCCCTCGCTCCTCCGGACCCGGACCCGAGGCTCCCGCGACGAGGGCGCCAATCGCAACGGCCGCCGCCGCGACTTTCACCGCGGTGCTCCGCTCGACTCCCGAACGATGAGGCGCGGCGGAATGACGATACGCTGCGGAGGGTCCGATTGGCGATCGAGGCCGTTCAGCAGCAGCTCGGCGGCGTGGCGCCCCTGCTCCTGGCGCGACCAGGCGACGGTCGTCAGCGGCACGCGCAGGAGGTCGCCCAGCGCGATGTCGCCGGCGCCGACAATCGCGATGTCGTCCGGCACGCGCAGGCCGGCCTCCCAGATCGCTTTCATCGCGCCGATCGCCGCCGGGTCGTTGGCGGCAAATACCGCGTCGACCCGCGGCTTGACCGCCAACAGCCGCTTCATCGCACGGTAGCCGTCGCCCTCCATGAAGCCGCCGGCGACGAGCCACGCTTCGGACGGGCGAATGCCTCGCGCCGCCAGGGCGGCGCGCCAGCCCCGTTCGCGTCTCCTGGCGTGCACAATCGCGGGGCCCGCTACGTGCGCGATCGCTCGGCGCCCGGCATCGATGAGATGCGATGTCGCGAGCACGCCTACCTGTTCATCATCGGTCACCACGCGGTGGCATTTCACGCTCGGGTGATCGTCGCGATCGATCATGACCAGCCCCGTGCCGTGCCGCGTCAGCTGCTTCAGCATGTCGGTATTGCCCGACGCGTGCGCCGACGCGATCACGACGCCATCGACCTGACGGCCGCGGAGCAGCTCGAGCTCGCCGCGCTCTTTGCGCGGATCCTCCCCGGAGCTGCAGAGCAGGAGGCCGAATCCGCGCGCGCTCGCCACCGGCTCGATGCCGGCAATGACCTCGACGAAAAACGAGTGCATCAGGTCGGGAATGACGATGCCCAGGGTATGCGTCCGGCGGAGCGTGAGGCTGCGCGCGACCGCGTTGCGCTGGTAGCCGAGCTCCTCGACCTTGGCGAGCACGCGGTTGCGGGTGGCCTCGCTGATGTCGGCGTGGTGGTTGAGGACTTTCGAGACGGTAGTGATCGACACTCCCAGCTCGCCGGCAATCCGCTTCATCGTCGTCTGGTGCATGCGCTCGCCTTTAGCGCTAAAGTGGCTTGACTTTACCGGTAAAGCATAGTATCACAGCGCCCGCGCCGACCGCGCGAAGGAGTCACCATGGGCACGTTACGGCGTCGGGTCGCGATTCGCGCTGTCCTTATTATTCTCGCGATTCTCATAACAGGCGGCGCACGATCTTCGTCGGCCCAAAGCGCCAACGGAGAAGCCAACGGCACCGTCCTCGACCCGTCGGGCGCCGTGCTGCCGGGCGTCACCATGACGCTCGTCAATCAAGGCACCGGCATCAGCCGGACGATGACCACCAATGCCAGCGGCAGTTTCGTGTTCGTCAACGTGCCGCCGGGGACGTACGTGGTCGACGCCGAGCTGACGGGATTCAGGAACGCTCGGACCGCTCCGTTCGTCGTCGCCGTCGGCGAGCGCGTGACGCAAAACCTCACGATGGCGGTCGGCGAGATCAGCGAAGCGGTAACAGTCGAGGCGACGGCGCCAATGCTGCGGGCCTCCACGTCGGAGCTGGGGACCGTCATTCCCGAAAAAGTCGTCCACGATCTCCCCCTCAACGGTCGAAACTTCACCCAGCTGTTGACCCTCACCCCCGGCGCCACGCCGGTGTCGACGGCGCAGGGATCGAGCGTGGGATTCCAGGACGCCGGGATCTCGAGCATTCCCGGATCCAGCTTCTCGAAGCCGGCGATTCACGGCCAGGAAAACAGAAGTACCCTTTACTATCTCGACGGCATCTTCAACACCGACCTGCGGGGACCGCTGTACGGTTGGCTGCCCATCGTCGATCTGATTCAGGAGTTCAAGGTCGAAGCGCACAACCAGAATACCGAGTTCGGCGGCGTCACGGGGGGCGTCGTCAACATCGCCTCGAAGTCAGGATCCAACACGTATCACGGATCGGGGTGGGAGTTTCTGCGAGACAACAGCCTCGATGCCCGCGATCCGTTCAAGGACGCCAACGCCAGCAAGCCGGCGCCGTTCCACCAGAACGAGTTCGGCGGCAGCTTCGGCGGCCCGATCGTAAGAAACCGGACGTTCTTCTATGCCGGATACGAAGGTTGGCGCTATACCAAGCCGTCGCAGTCTTTGAGCTACATTCCGACCGCCGCCGAGCTCTCTGGCGACTTCACGCAAACGATTCTGCGCCAGGACATCTACAACCCGTACTCGACGCGCCCGGATCCCAATCGTCCCGGGCAATTCATTCGCGACCGGTTTCAATGCGACGGATCGGGCAATCCGCTCGCCCCCTTCGCCAGCGGCACGCAGCCCGCGGGAACGCCGTGCAACAAAGTTCCGCCCGCGCTCATCTCGTCTCAGATGTCGGCGATCTTCAAAGCGTACCTTGCGGCGCCGAATCTCACTGGCGACCCCGGGCACAACTACATCGAGAACCGTTCCACCACCGACGATTCAGACAGCTGGCAGATCAAAATCGATCATCGTTTTCGCGACAGCGACAACGT
>DATKHR010000381.1:0-3462 GCA_035510155.1 Vicinamibacterales bacterium | reverse complement strand
CCGGAACTGCCCCGCCATATCACCGTTTTTGGGAGTACGCGCGCGGTTCCGTTTCCGGAATAGAGCGCCGACCGATGCCAAGGAGACTTCTCCACGGTTTTCCAGACGTGCTGATCGGGCATGAGATTTGATGTCCTCGGTGGAGGTCGCTACCGAGGATCTTATGAAGAGACGTTCCGGCCAGCTCGCACTCGTCGCCGCGGTGGTCGCGGTCATCTCGGCGTGCGCGGCTGCCGTGCGCAGTCCAGAAATCGCCGACATCCAGCACAACCCGGGTCGGTATCAGGATCACACCGTTGCCATCAATGGAGTGGTCACGAGCTCTTGGGGGCTGCCGCTCGTCCCGTTCCGCGTGTACAGGGTCGACGACGGCACGGGTGAAATGACGGTGCTGTCAGAGAGCTCGAGCATGCCGGCACCCGGCGCGCATGTGCGCGTCAAAGGGAAGGTGAACGAAGTCGGCCAGTTGGGCGGGCAGGCGCTCGGGTTGCACCTGCGCGAGGAGACTCTTTCCATCAAACACTGATCGAGAATCGCAGGGGACCAGATCGCCGAGTACTACGAACCTGAATACCGAACCTTGCCGCCCGGATTAGCGAAGTACGACCGGACCGGTCAGCTACCGCCCGGTTGGCAGCAGAAACTTCGGCCATTTCCGGTTGCCGTCGAACAGCAGTTGGTCGTGCTTCCACCCGAGTACCGACGCGGCATCATCGATGGATACGCCGTCGTGTACAACCCTCGCACGCAGATTATCGTCGACGTGGCGGCGGTGTTTGGGCGGTAGGCAGCGCAGCGTTCCTCCGCGTGTGCGGAGCAGGCCCGTTGTCGGCGGATTTGTGCGGCGAGATCTACTCTGTGCGGCGAGATCTACTCTTTGACGCTGAAAGCGAGCGTCAGCTCGCCGACGTCGAGGATGTCCCCTTCCTTGAGGTCGTGACGGCCGTTCATCGGTTGGCTGTTGATGCGCATCGTGCCGTGAAGCCGGGTCGCCACGTAGCCCACTTGGTTGCGTGTAATCGCCACGGCGACGCGGGGCGCGAGCGCACTTTTCAGTCGTATCAGCGTCCAGTCCGCTCTCCCGATCACGGACGTGTGGTCCGTGAGGACGTACTCGGCTTGATCCGCGCGCCCGGCTACCACCCGCAGAATCCCAAGTTTCCCGATTGGCGCGGCTGCGCCCGGCGCGGAGTTCGCGCGAGCTTCCGCGTTGAGCACGACGGCGAGTAATCGGGGATTCTCCTGACCATTGAGATAAAGGGTTTCGCTTTGGCTCGCGGATTCGGGCTCGCGACTCGTCATCTCCGTGCCCGCCCGTTCATCGAACACCAGTCGATGCTGACCGATCAGGACTACGTCGCCATGATGCAAAGTCTCACGGACGACACGTGTCGAGTTGACGAACGTGCCGTTGGTGCTTTGCAGGTCCTCCACGACGAACGCTTCGCCGTCCAGGAACACGCACGCGTGATGACTCGATACCGCGGGGTTATCAATCACCACCGTGTTATCGGGAAGCCGTCCGATGGTCACCATCGATCCGAGAGGATACCGTTTGAACACGCCGTCTTCACGCTGCCAGGCAAGGCTCGCCATCCGCCCTCCTCGGGGTGCTGTCTCGATCGCTCGGAGATCCACGATCGGTTTCAAGAAGCGGGCCGCCACAGCGGAACGCGATGTTCAAGCTCCTGGAAAGAGCAGGGCCCTGCTCGCTCGGGCGGTTTTCGTGTCTCTGTTACAAAACGGAAATCCGGGGCGTTGGGACCTGGGGGCAGCAGACGTGTCATCCGCCGCTCTCGGTCGATTTTCACTCGGGCGAGCGTCTTCCATCACCGGGACCAATGGCACGGGGGCTGCCCACGCGCCGCAGCCGGCACGTTCGAGCCTGTGGCGTGAGCTTTCGAATGCCGGCCGGACCCGATAGAATGACGCGCGAATCCCGGGCATGAACATCGACATCGCGATCGTCCCGGTCGCCGGTCTTGGTACGCGGCTGTTGCCGGCCACAAAGTCGCAGCCGAAAGAAATGCTGCCGGTCGGGCGCAAGCCGGTCGTGCAGTACGTCGTCGAAGAACTGACGCGCGTCGGCATGAAGCGGGTGCTCTTCATCACCGGCCCCGGGAAGACCTCGATCGAGAACCACTTCGATCTCGACGGCGAGCTGGTGCAGACGCTGCGCGAGAGCGGCAAGGAGGACCTGCTGGCGGAGCTCGAGTACGAGCGCGCGACGGTTCAATATTTCTACACTCGCCAGCGCCAGCTGCTCGGGCTCGGACACGCGGTGCTGTGCGCCCGATCGTTTGTCGGTGACCAGCCATTCGTGGTGGCGCTCGGCGACTCCATCATCGGGATGAACGCCGAGAGCGACGTGGTGCGGCGCATGATTCAGTGCTATCAAGAGAAGAACGCGGCGGCCGTGATCGCGTTCGAGGAAGTTGCGCCCGAGGACGTCAATGACTACGGCATTGCCCAACCGAGAACGAACGACGAGCTGTTCGAGATCGTCGACCTGGTCGAGAAACCGGCGCCGCGCGACGCGCCGAGCAACCTGGCGATCGCCGCGCGCTACGTGCTGTCGCCGGCCGTCTTCGACGCGCTGAGCGTGACCCGGCGCGGCAAGGGAGGCGAGATCCAGCTGACCGATGCCATTCGCGCCGTCATTCGCGGCGGAGGCACCGCATACGGGGTACGGCTGCGCCCAGGCGAACGTCGATATGACATCGGAAACTTCGACTCGTACTTCGAGGCGTTCGTCGCGTTTGCTCTCGCGGATCCGAAGTTCGGACCCGCTCTGAAGCGACGCCTGCTGGAAGTCCTGAATGTTCCTTACGCGTAAGCGCGCGTTCGCCCGGGCGGCGCTGCTCGGCAACCCATCCGACGGGTACGGCGGCAAGACCATCTCCATCAGCGTTCGCAACTACTGGGCGGAGGTCGTCCTGTACGAGTGGGACTCTGTCGAGATCGTGCTCGCCGATGATGACCGGGCGAAGTTCGATTCGGTTTACGAGCTCGCCCGTGACGTACGGCTGCATGGCTACTATGGCGGCATCCGGCTCATCAAAGCGACGATCAAGCGTTTCGTGGACCTCTGCCAGGCGAACGGGTACGCGCTTCACGACCGCAAGTTCTCAGTCCGCTACCAGACCACGATCCCCCGACAGGTCGGATTTGCAGGGTCGAGCGCCATCATCGTCGCGACGCTGCGCTGCTTGATGGAGTTCTACGACGTGCACCTGCCCACCGAGATGCAGCCGACATTCGTGCTGATGGTCGAACAGGAAGAGCTGGGCATCGCGGTGGGGCTTCAAGATCGTGTGATTCAGGTCTACGAGGGGCTCGTCTACATGGACTTCGATTCAAGCCGCCGGCATCTGGTCGAAGGGTTGGCGTGCTATTGGTACGAGCCCATGGATCCAGCTCGTTTACCGCCGCTCTATGTCGCTCATCACGAAAGCCTCGGAG
>DATKHR010000380.1:0-9720 GCA_035510155.1 Vicinamibacterales bacterium | reverse complement strand
GGGCCAGAAGCCGCTCAATCATACGGTACAGCCGCTTCTGATCAAGGTGCAGCGCCCGCGAGATGTCCGCGATCGACACCGAGTCCTCGAAGCGCATCTTGAGCACGAGGCGCTCCTGGGGATCCAGCGCCTGCCGCGCACGATTCAACGCGCGGCGCACCCGCTGAGCAAGAAACTCCTGCTCCGATTGGATCACGTTGACATCCGATCCCGGACCTGGGCTCTCGACTGCCTCCGCCCCGGTCTCTGACACGAACTCGCGGCCGGACGTCCGGTCCGAGAACTTGGCGCAGAGCGTGGTCAGAGGCTCGTCGATCGTGATTCCATGATTGACACGCAGGATTTCCGCCGCCTGCTCGGCCGTCCACCCGTCTCGCACGATAAGCCGCTCCAATAGAATCGCCGTCGGGCCATAGCGCTTGGCTTCGGCCGACGGACGCCACCGGCCCCACTGGCGATTTCGATAGTCGAGAAACAAACGCTGGATCACGACGTTGACATAGGTTGGGAGACTGCTGCGTCCTTCGAAACGGCGGAGGACCTCGCAGTTGCGTTCCATGAAATGCAGTCGTGCGACGGACCTGAAGTCTTCGGCGTCCGCGCTGGTCATATGGTGGCGCCGGCAGATCTGTCCGGCAATGTCGTCTATGACGGGAAGACTGGCGAGGAAAAGTGCTTCGTCGTCCACGAACGCTTCCGTTCTCTGAAGATTCGCCTTTTGTTCGCCATAAGCCGGATTTGAGGACGCTTGCCGCAACGAGGAGCTCTCTACGGACTGCCCAGTGACTGCCTTGAGTTCCATCCGGTCTGACCGCGGATCAGTCATCGTCGTTCGCCGGCTCAACAGTGCGCTTTCGCGAAGTTCCCGCTCCACATCGGTTTAGACGGCCAGGCGAGCTAGTTTCTCAGTATTGACCCATTTGCCGCCTTGATGAGCCTTTATGGGACGTCATCCAGGGCGGAAGCCAGCGCGGCTGCGGAGGGATAGCGCGCATTCGGCTTGAAGGCCAGGCACTTGTTGATGAGCCGCCTAAAAGCCAACGGCAGGTTGCCCGGCAGCTGGGCCCGCTGGCCTGCGAGAATCGCCCACGCAATTTCGTATGACGTTACCCCAGCAAACGGCCGCCGACCGCTTGCCATCTCAAAGAGGATCACCCCCAGCGCCCAGATATCCGAGTGTGCGTCCGCTCGCTGCCCGCACAGCAGCTCGGGCGCCATGTAGGGCACCGTGCCTCTGGCCTGGCGCGTGTCATCGGACCTCGTCGTGTCGTCGTGGGTCGAATTACAGAGGTTCGCGCAGCACACGGCGAGACCGAAGTCGAGCATTTTCACAGACCCATTCGGTCCAATCATGATGTTCCGGCTTTTGAGATCGCCGTGCACGATGCCCTGCCGATGAGCATGGGCAACAGCATCGACGATCTGAATGGCGTAGTTGAGCGTCACCTCGTACGAAAGACCTCTATCACGTGGAATAACCGACGCGAGCGACACACCGTCCACGAGCTCCATGACGATGAACGGCTCCCCGTCGACATCGCCGACCTCATGTACACGGCAGATCGACGGATGATTCAGCGACGCCGCAATACGTGCCTCGTGCAAAAGCGAGTACCCCGCACGCGTATCAAAACGTGACCGGTCGACTGTCTTGATCGCCACATGCCGTCGCAAACGCGGATCGCTCGCGAGGTACACGACACCTGCCCCGCCAGTGCCGAGCACTGACTCAATGCGGTACGGTCCCACCTGTTGTCCGATTGTGATCGATTCCACACTGTAGCAGACGACCGGGTTCTTGGGATTCCATCTCGCGGAAAGTCGGATCCTCGACCGTCTACCTGGATATGCAGACATTTGGACCGGCCGCAAATCACTGTGGCTTGCTCCGGATGCTCAAGGACTGAAGGAGGGTAAGACCATGGTGGCGCGCAGAGGGTTCGTCGCGGCTTTGGGTGCGTTGGCGGGTCTCGTGCTGGGCGTGGCGACGCTGTCGGCGACGGGCGGTCGAGTCGAGTACCTGACGTTCAGTGGGCCGGTCGGCCTTCCCGGCGTGACGCTTCACGCCGGCACGTACTCGTTCGAAACCTTGGACGCGATGGGGTCGACGGGGGTCGTCCGCGTTCTCGACAAGGCGACTCGGGAGTCAGTGTTTCTCGGCTTTACGCTGCCTGCCGACCGTCCCGCCGGGTCGAAGAACGGACGATCGATTGTGCTCGGGGAGTCACCGCGCGGCGTTCCCCCGCCTATCGTCGCTTGGTACCCGAACGGCGACTCACATGGCCGCTCGTTCATTTATCCAAGCGAGTAGTTGAGGTCGCTAATCAATCGGTCGGGATCGGCGACAATTCAATGAGGTCGCAGATGGAGGACGGTAAGGGCGCTCGCGATGTGCGGGCGCCCAGATCCTCAAGAATCACCCTGAAAAATTACCCTGCTGAGGCCCGGGATGTCACGCACCCCGGGCCCTTTCCGTTGCGTTCCTAGTTGTCCTAGTTGTTGTCCGGCTCGTCTTCCTCGTCCCCGGCGTGAGCGTAGACCGCGATGCACCCCCTCCCGATGACGCCGAACTTCGTGCACGTGCTGTCGTCGGTTGCCTTGCCTTGCGCAATGGCTGTCGTCACTGGAGTGTCAACGAAGACGTGATTGTTCTCCGAAAAGGCCGCCGGATTCCTGCCAGCCGTGAGCGCGGTTCCAACGGGAACCAGGGGCCCCGCCGATACCGGAATCAATTGCAGCAGCGCATCGCGTTCCGCATCAATGACGCCGAGGTCTTGCACGTTGGCCGCGTCACGGCCCGTCACGTAAAAGCGACCGTCGCCCGGGTTGTACCAGACCTCGTCGCCACCACCAACCTTCTTAGTGATGATCTTGGCGTTGCCGCTGATTGCACTGACATCGACCGGAAAGCCGCACGCCGACACGAGAAGGTGCTGGAAGGGTGCCAGGGCAATGCCCGTGATGCTGGAGCCGCTACCCCCCAGCGCGGTGCAGTTGAGGGTGATCGTCTTGTCAATCGTGAGCTTGGTAGAGTCGATGCGGACGATCCGTGGACCTTGAATCGCGGTACCCGGTACAGTGAGCCAGAACCTGTTGAGTCCGGGATCCCAGAGCGGCTGCTCCAGTCCTCCGGCATTCGGAACTGGGAACGAGAACGTCTTCAGAATCGCATAGGGGGGGTCTGCTGAAACGAGCATTGCGTAAGGATCGACGAGACAATGGTTGCACGTGGCCGTTACTTTAGGTGAGCGAGGTCCTGGAGTCGCTATAAGGATCACATGATGCCTCGTGTCGTATCCGATTTCGTCGGCGCGACCGCACCAATGGCCGTTTTTCGTGCCGTCGTCACAGAACGATGGCGAGCTCGGGTCTGTGACCGCGAGGTTGATGGACTTGAGGATGTTCAAGAAGGTTGGCGAGTCCGGATTGACGTCAGCCACGACCAGCGTGTCGTTGCCGTCTCCGGCCCACAGACGCCTGCCTGGCGTGACGACCACACCGTTGGGACCCGAACCATTGTTGGCCGTCGTGCCGTCCGCAGCTCCCACGACTCCAACCATCCCCCCGACACGGCCGACATAGAAGTTCGTTTCCACGTCGATGATGTCCACGCCTGCATTCGACCTGTCCGCCAGGTAATACGCCTCGGTCCCCGGGTCCACCCAGGCGATGTCCGCGCTGATGATGGGATTGCCGGGAACCGGGATGACACCAATCAGCTTGAGGGGTGTGTTCACGTTGTGTTCGTGGTTTTCACCGTCATCCCGGCAGGCCCGGTCCTGATCGTCTCCACCTCTGAAGTCGTCCGCGCGAACGGTCAATGAAAGCCCAACCATCAACGCTGGCAGGAACAGGCCGAACCGCCTCATTGTCACTCTAGTCTTCATGTGACACCTCCTCGGGGTTAGGAGCAGAGCACCTCCGAACGGGCCACTGTTATACACCTCGTGCGCTCCGCGTTGCCGACTTTTTCACCGACTGTTTCCCACTTGGCCAGTTCGGTTCGCAGACGCACGTTTGGATCAGGCTGCCTTCGACCTCAGCCTGGGCTCGCGGAATACAGGAATCCGTCGGCCCCTGACGCTCGCGACGCGAATGTGCCGAATCGAGACACATGCTCGCCTCTACCCAACTATTTCGACGCGCAACTCGAGATCTCACCTTGGATGTTTCGCGTTGCGGCGGCGTCGATCTCGTCGAGGCACAGCGCCTTGCCGGCGCGGCGATCTGCATCTGTTCGATCGGTCCGGCTACGACGGCAGCCCTTGTCAATCACGGCGTGTCGCCTGATTTGGAGTCCAGCCGGTCGACGATGGGCATGCTCGTCGAAGAGGCCTCGGCTATCGCGGCGCAGGTGTTGGCGCGAAAGCGCGCGGCTGCGATACCTTCAGTCACCATTCCCACAACGCGGCCATTGGCACGGCGAACATAGTCTTTCCGAACGGCAGCACGCGATGGCCGAGATACAGGATGATGCCAATTCGAAAGTGTTTGCCCGCCAAGCTCGCGAGCTCGTGAAGCCCCCGGAAATCCTGGCCAGTCACGGTCTGACTCCGCGTCACCTCGATGCCCGCGACCTGGCCGTCTTCGAACTCGATCACGGCATCGACTTCGAGACCCTTCGATGTTCTGAAGTGGTAGAGCTCCGGCGACTCGGGATGCCACGAGGCCTGCTTCTGGAGCTCCATGTGGACGAAGTTCTCGAGCATCGGCCCGGAAATGGGCTCGGCCGGCAGTCGTGCTTCTGAGACCTTGAGCAGCCCAGTTGCCACCCCAGTATCTGCGAAGACCAGTTTTTCCGACTTAAGGGCGCGCGATCCGAGCTTGGTTCCCCATCCCGGAACCTGATGAATCAGATACGTCCGCTGCAGCAGCGCCATGTAGCGCTGAAGTGTCGTGTAAGGGACCCCGGTCGTGCGCGAGATATCGGCCAGGTTCGCCAATGTCGCGACGCGTGTGGCGAGCAGCGTCACCAGGCGGGGCAACGCGGCAGTGGCTTCGATGTTCATGAGCTCCCGTACATCACGCTCGAGCACCGCCGTCACGTACGACCGCAACCAGGCCGCTCGGCGGGCCGGCGACCAACTGACGACAGCAGGGTACCCGCCGCGAACAATCCGATGAGCGATCTCTTCTATCGTGATCGGGGTGGGAGCGTCCGGTAGCCGGGCGCGTCTGATCGCGTCGAGAAAGCCTTCTCGGCGCTCCACGATCTCTCCCTGGGAGAGCGGCCAGAGCTTGAAGATCTCCATGCGACCGACCAGGGAATCGGCGATGCGCGGTACGAATCGGATGTTCGCGGATCCCGTCAGGAGAAATCGGCCGGGACGGCGATCGCGATCCACCGACGCTTTAATCGCGAGGAGAAGCTCGGGGACCCGCTGGACCTCATCGATGACGACGGTCCCACTCGATCGACGCACAAAAGCGACTGGATCAGTCTGCGCCGAGGCCAGGACCGTCGCGTCGTCCAGCGTGAAATACCAATCTTCCGGAACGAGCGTCTGAACCAGAGTGCTTTTGCCGGACTGGCGTGGGCCGGTCAGAAGGACGACCGGCGTGTCCTGCATCGCGGCCTCGAGCCGCTTATCGATTTCCCTGGTGAGCATGGCGCGTGGTGGTGGGGGCTGCCGCGAAGTTCATACGGAACATTCTACCCAATAAATGGTGATATTATACCCATATAACGGTGATATTATTCAACGCCTTCGCCTTCGCTTGAGCGACTTCGCCCATGAGCGCGGCGCTCAAGCATTGCGGCTGGGTGCCTTGTTATTGCCGCTTGAAGAACTGCACCGCCCGCTCGTGCTTCTCGGCGGCCGCCCGGCTCCTGAACGTGCCCAGATTCCTCCGCTGTCCCGTCTTCGGGTCCTTCTTGCGCGAGTAGAGCCGGTACTTACCGGAAGCAAGCTGCGAATCATCGCAATCCTCGCGGGTGATAGGATGTGCGCCTCTGCCAGGAGGATGCCATGATTCGCAGAGTCGCTGCGGCCGCCTTCATCACCGCGCTTCTCGTTTCCGCATTCGGCGGCCGGTCGCAGACGTCGGCGCCCATCAAGCTCGCACGCCATCCTGACTACCACGCGGGAAAGATCGCCTTCAGCTACCTCGGCGACATCTGGACGGCCAACGAGGACGGCACCGCCCCGGTGCGCGTCACCGATCACCGCGGGCACGAAATGTATCCGCGCTTTTCGCCAGACGGTCGCTGGATCGCGTTTTCCTCCAATCGGTACGGGAACAACGATGTCTTTGTCGTCCCGGCTGGAGGCGGCGCGTCGCGGCGGCTGACGTTCCATTCCGGGAACGACGAGGTCGTCGGGTGGACGCGCGATTCGCAGCGGGTCGTGTTCCGCGCGGCGCGCGGGGCGGGCGCGTTCCCGAACGTCGCGACGCTCTACGAAGTGCCGGTGGCCGGCGGCCAGGAGCAGCCACTGCCTGTCGACTGGGGTTACTACGCCAGCTTCTCGCCAGACGGCAAGTCGCTCGTCTTCAACCGGCATCCCGCCGTCTGGACGCGGCAGCACTATCGAGGCAGCTTCGCCGCCGACTTGTGGATTGCCGATCTGGCGGGGAAGACGCACACGAAGCTGCTTCCCGACGAGCGCTACAACCGCTACTGGCCGATGTGGGGCGCCGACGGCGCGATTTACTACGTCGCCGATCCGCTGCCGAACGACAGGAGCATCGTGCCCGGCAGCGCGGACGTGCGCAAGAGCGTCAACAACATCTACAAGATTCCCGTGGGCGGCGGCCAGCCGGTGCAGGTCACCCACCACGTCGACGGCAATCTGTTCTGGCCGTCGATGTCGAGCGACGGCAAGGTCATCGTCTACGAAGAGCTGTTCGGTATCTGGCGGCTCGACGTCGCGACGGGAAAGACCAACGAGATCCGCATCGAGATCGCGGCCGACGACAAAGAAAACGAAGTCGATGTGGAAACAGTGAAGGACGAGCTCGATGCGTTCGACCTCTCTCCATCGGGCCGCAGGGCCGTGATTTCGACGCATGGGCAAATTCTGACGATTGCCACCGACCGCGGCGACATCACGCGCGTGGTGCCGGACGACATGTCGTCACGCAATCAGTTCCCGAAGTGGTCGCCGGACGGCAAGCTTATCGCGTACATGTCCGACAAATCCGGCCGGGACGAGATCTGGATCAGCGATCCCGAAGGCAAGAACCCCAAGCGCATCACCGATGCCGACAACGAAAAGGGTGCGATCGTCTGGACGCCCGACTCGAAGTCGCTGCTGTACACCGCGGCCGACAAAAAGCTCTATGACTACACCGTTGCAGACGGCAAGACCGTCGCGGTGACTTCGAGCGACGTCAACCGCATCGGTTCGGTCGCGATTTCTCCGGACAGCAAATGGGTGGCGTTCTCGAAACTGGATCGGACGCTCCGCTCGCACGTCTACATCGCGGCCCTGCCCGGCACTGGCGAGGGGCTTCGGGGGGGAGGGGCCCCTGGATTAGGCGAAGACCGGCACGTCTCCGACGACAGACTCCTCTACTCCGAGAGCAACGCCGTGTGGACGGCGGACGGCCGGTATCTGGTCTTCGTCTCCGCCGAAGGGTTCAACAATGGCATCGCCACACAAGGCGGCGTCGCCACAACGATGAGCCTCTGGGCGCTGTCGTTGCGTGATCAGGAACGCGATCCCATGAACCGCGATATAGACAACGAAGCGCAGGGGCTCGCCGCAGAGGCGGCCGCCCGTCAGAACGCGAACCGCGCGGGTGCTGGTGGCGGTGCGGCTCCGCCAGACGTACACATCGACTGGAACGGTCTCGCCCGCCGGGCGCGGAAGTTGAACGTCCAGGGTCTGGCCTTCAGCGGTCTTACGCCCACACCCGACGGCCATGCGGTCGCGTACACATGGTCGGCGACCGGTGGACGTGGCGCCGGCGGCGGCGGGATGACCGAGATCTCGATCGTCGACGTCGAGAGCGGTCAGGTCACGCGCGTGCCTCCCGCACCGCCGTCAATCGATGCGAACGGCCGCGGCGCCGGCGCGCCGGCGGCCGGTTTCGGATCGGGCATGGCGTTCGCTCGTGACGGGCGGACTCTGTACTTCCGCGAGAACAATCGCCTGTTCGCGGCACAGATCAACCTGACGCAGAGCGCGGCCGGAAACGCGCCGCAGGCGGCGGGACGCGGCGGACGCGGCGGGCGTGGGAGCGGCAGCGGCGCCGCCGGGACGGACACGACCGACCTCGCGGCACCGAACGCGGTCGCACGTCAGGTGACGTTCACCGCCAACCTCGAAGTCGACCACAAGGCGCTTCGCGCCCAGGTCTTCAACGAAGGTTGGCGGATCATGAAAAACCGCTTTTACGACGCGAAGATGCACGGCGCGAACTGGAACGCGGTGCGGGAGATGTACGAGCCGCTGCTCGAGAATCTGGTCGATGAGGACGAGCTGCACACCGTCATGATGATGATGATCGGGCACCTGAACGCCTCGCACACGGGCGTGAGCGGCGGCCCGAACCCGATGCGTTCGGCCGTGCAGACGCGGCACCCGGGCTTCGATCTTGTCGCCGACGGATCGGGGTATTACAAAGTTGGCCACATCTACAGGAACGGCCCGGCCGACCACGACTACTTCAAGCTGGCGCCGGGCTACTTCGTCATCTCGGTCGACGGCCACGAGCTGAAGACGACCGACAACTACTGGCGTTATTTCACGATTGCGGCCGGCAGCAAGTTTCACTTCCTCGTCAACGACAAGCCGTCGAGGGGTGGCGCGTGGGAAATCGCGATCGCGCCGGCCGACGGGCAGACGTTCGCCGACCTGCAGTACGCGCGGTGGGTCGACGATCGTCGAGACATGGTGACCCAGGCCAGCAATGGCGACATCGGGTACCTGCACATCCGCGCGATGGACGCCCCGTCGCTGCGGCAGTTTCAACTCGATCTCGCGGCGAACCGGACGAAGAAGGCGCTGGTCATCGATGAGCGCTTCAACGGCGGCGGCGGCATCGATCAGGAACTGCTGGGCATCCTCGCCGGCCGCGAGTACCAGTACACGATCGGCCGGGACGCGGGCTTCCAGCAGCCGCGACCGCAGAACTTCTACGGGCCGATGATCGTGATGCAGAACGAGCGATCGGCCTCGGACGCCGAGATGTTCCCGGCAGGCTTCAAAGCGCTCGGCCTCGGCAAAGTCATCGGCGTGCCGACAATGGGAGCAGTGATCGGGACGGGAGCGTACACCCTGCTCGACGGGTCGACGATTCGCACGCCCGCGAGCGGCGTGTGGACGGTCACCAGCCAGAACATGGAGAACTACGGCGTGCCGCCGGACGTCGTCGTCGACAACACGCCCGGCGACTTCATCAAGGGGCGGGACGCGCAGATCGAGAGGGCGGTGGAGGTGCTGAAGGCGGAGATCGCCGGCAAGAAAACGACGACGGCACAGCAGTAGCTCCCGGCGCTACGCGCATTAGAGTACGTCGACGCGTGTTTCGTGGCAGAGGCCCCCCGTCTGTCACCTTTCCCGCGCCGCCAAACTCTGATCGGACGGGAGGCGATCTGTGAATACCAACCGTCTGAGACTCGGCCGTTGGGAGTGGGTGTGTCTCGTCTTCTTCGCCAGCTTTCTCTTCGTCACAGTGGGTGTCGGGCGCGGCCGGCAGTCGTCCGACGATCCAGTTGCACAGAACTCCGTCCGGATGGTCGACGAGGGCCGCCGGATTTTCAGGCACGACACG
>DATKHR010000379.1:0-79496 GCA_035510155.1 Vicinamibacterales bacterium | reverse complement strand
AGAAATCGCAGGTCCGGAAACTGATTGCGGGTCAGGCTGTTTTTATTTGCGACGAATGCGTTGACATCTGCCGGGACATCATCGCCAACGACAATCGACTCCAGGCAAGTGACGATGGGGGACCGCCACTCCAAAGCACGGTAGGTGCGGCAAACGGATCACCAGTTCGTTGTGCCTTGTGCGGCACGGTCGTTCCGTACGAGGACGTGATTCCGATTCAACCTCGTGGCGTGCTGTGCTTGGGCTGTGCCGGCGAGGTCGAAGCCGCCATCGCAAGACGCCGGCAATCGGAGTCCTAAGAGAGGGCGAACTTGCTGGAAATGTCAGGGCACTCTCATTGGCGATGCTGCTCCTCGCCAGAGGCATCTTTGGTCGCCGCTTCGCCGTCGGACTGTCTGGATAGGAAGTGACTTGCGGTTGGCCCAGAACGCCGAAGGCCTACGTCAGACGGAGTCTAAGCTCGACGCAGAGGAGGCGTTTTCAATGAAGCACGCCATCGAGAGCGCTGTTGCGACGCTCCGCGCAGCCGAATGGATGCCGATGACGGCCGCGCGCGTCCTGATGGGTATTTTCTTCTGCATCTCCGGTGGGACCAAGCTGTTGGTGCCAGCTCAGTTCAATGTGATGGAGCGCACCATAGCTGAGTCGCACATCCCGTTTCCCCACGCCAATGCGATCTTCGTGTCGCTGGTCGAGTTCGTCTGCGGCGCTGGCTTGGCGCTCGGTCTGCTCACGCCTTTGTGCGCGCTATTGCTTGTGGGCGTCATGATCGTCGCGGTCACCACCAACCGGGTCTACAGCATCCAGGCGACAGGCGTACTCGCCTGGCTCGATGACTTCCTGTACCTCCCGGAGGTTCTGTACGTGATGCTTCTGGTCTGGCTGATCTTCTCGGGGCCAGGTCGCTACAGCATCGACGGCCTGATCGCGCGGCGGGCCGGCGTGGTCGGCGTCGAGCGTATACCCTGACAGGGTCGCATAGACAAACGACGTCCACAACTCATCGCTCACGCTAAGATTGTGGCGTGCAGACCCGCCTAGTCGACCCGTTCGAAGGCATGGCCCGATTCACGCGCGTCGTCGAGGTGGTTGAATGGGCTGTCGGTCTGGCGGCGTGCGCGTATCTGCTCGCCTACTTGGCCATCGCGCTGCTCCGAGTGACCTACCCGTTTGATCTCGAGTGGTTAGAGGGCGCAACCGCTGATCACGTCCACCGCATTCTGACTGGGCAGAGGATCTACGTCCCGCCTTCCCTGGCGTTCACGCCGTTCCTCTATCCACCGCTGTATTACTACGTCAGCGCAGCGGTTTCGCTCGTAACTGGCATGAGCCTGCTGCCGCTGCGACTGGTCTCCTTGACAAGCTCGATCGGCTGCTTCTGGCTCGTGTATCGCCTGGTTACCAGGGAAACCTCCAGCCGGTATGCCGGCATGGTCGCGGCAGGGATGTTTGCCGCCACGTATCGGATCGGAGGCGCCTGGCTGGACATCGCGCGGGTGGATTCGCTCTTCTTGCTGCTATTTCTCGGCGCCGCCTACATCGTGCGATTCCATGCCTCGACATGGTCGTGGGCGGTGGCTGGCGCGTTGTTGGGGCTGTCCGCGCTGACCAAACAGACTGCGCTGATACTGGCGCCGCCTCTCATCCTGTACGCGGCAATCGTCGACTGGCGTCGCGCGGCGGCTTTCCTGACCACGTTTGGCAGTGTCTTCGGGCTTATCACGCTTGGCCTGAACGTGTGGCAGGGCGGCTGGTATCTGTACTACACGGTTGGTTTGCCCGCACACGTCAACGCCGCAGGAGGTGTTCGGATCCTTTCCCACACGTCGCTTCGGGTCTGGCGGCGCGACTTCTTCGCCGCGATGCCGTTGGCTGCCGTTCTGGGCGGCGCGTCACTCTTCGTTCGAACACGACTCTTCACCCGTGTGACGCTGTTTTACGTCATTCTCGCGATCGGTCTGGTGGGGAGCGCGTGGATCTCGCGGCTTCATCAAGGCGCGTACGACAACGTAATTATTCCGGCCTATCTTTCGTTCGCCATCTTGCTCGCGCTCGCAGTGCACGACATTCCCGAGCTCGCCACCGGAAGCGGACAACTTTGCCTACGGGGGTTCATGGGTGTCGTGTGTCTCGTGCAGTTCGTCGCCCTTGCTTATGATCCGAGGAAGCAGGTCCCCACGCGACGCGACGTCGAGCTGCACCAGCGGCTGATGCAGGTCATGAGACAGTTCGATGGCGAGGTCTACCTGGCGGATCACGGGTTCTTCCCGATTCTGGCCGGCAAATCGACCCACGCGCACTCGCGGGCGATCTTCGACAGTGACCTTTCAGCCGACAGCGGAATGGAAGGGCGGCTCTCAAAGGAACTCCGTACGGCATTCGAGCAGCGCCGCTTCGGCCTGATCATCCTGGATGACCCCCTCTCCCCCTCGCTGCAGCACGAGGTCGATCGATCGTATCGGCGGGCCGGACCATCCCTCGAATTCGAGGGACCATACACTGTGACTGGCCACGAGACGCGTCCACAATTGATCTACGTGCCTCGCTAAAGGCGTGAGGCATTCGGAATCTTTCAGTCCTGATGGGCAGCTCGAGCGACCGACGCCCTGCCCTACGGCGAGGTCTTCGCTCACAGGGAGGAGATTACGTTGCTTTGGTTTGCCGGCCGAAAACAGCACAGCTAGACTGCCTTCCTTCAAGCAAAGGGAACCCGATGAGCACGCAGCTCCGCTCCGTCGCGGCTGTTGCCTTGGTCGCAGCGTTCGGCGTCGTGTTTTCGGCGTGCCACGGGTTGGCCTCGACGTCGCCCTCTCAATCGACCACGGCGGTCACGGTGACAGGGACGAATTACTTCTCAGCCATCGGCCAGCAACAGCAATTCGTCGCCACAGGTACGTTGTCGAACGGCACAAAGCAGGAGGTCACCTCCTTGGCGACCTGGACACTCGCAGCGGGGGCGGCGGGCATCACCGTTTCTTCAACGGGAATGGTCACCGCCCAAGGGTTTGGCTCTGGAAATGTCGTCGCAACCTATCAAGGACAGAGTGGGTCGCTCAGTGTCCTTGTCGAACCGTCATTGAGCTTGTCGGGCGGCAAACAATTCTTCAATGCGGTGATCGCTCCAAACGGCGCGAATTTTTATGTGGTCAACCTTGGTGTCGGGGAGGCAATGACAGCTTCACTCGTCAATCAGGGTCCGCAACCCAGTGTGACGCTCGCACATTCCGCGTGGTTGTTTACCAACTACCCGACTTGCAGTGTGCTCCACGGCCAACAGTATCCGAACCCGACAGACAAGGTGGTCTTCGGGGGAGTCTCGTCCTACAGCATCGGCGATTTTTCCCCGCCGGACACGTCAGGCAGCGGGCTTGGGAGTTTCATCAGCGGCTCCACGCCGAATATGATGTGCGTCGCCATTTATGACACTCGGCTCTTGAGCGGTAATTCCATCCCGAGCACGTGGACGCCGCCGACCACGGCGGTCAAGTACATCATTACGTTTGGATTTTCAGGGTCAGGCACGGCGTCGCCACAGTAAAACCGGCAATACGCCGCTCGGGTCGATCCGCCTGACGGGCGCGGGCGGTAAGACTCATGGTTCGGACCGTCTCCCGACCAGTTCTAAGCCGACCACGATTCTGAAATCAGGTGCGCCGAAGTGTGGGGCAAAGCCCCCGCCGGCACCGAGCTTCACACGCAGGTGCTGTTCGCCAATGTCTTCGAACCGGACCGTCAGTAGTCCTTCGAACCCCGTTGCCTCCCCAACGGTTGATCGCATCGCGGTCTCACCAAAAAACTCCGGGCCGATGACGAGCGTTCGAGAGCCCATGGAGATTCTGCGACCGGCGCTCCCGCCGAACAGCAGTTCATTTCCTTGCGGGCCACCGGGCACAGGCCAATCATCCACGGGCCGAACGTGCAGGCCGAACTGGCCAGCATATGAGAAGCGGCCAATATCGCCGGCGACGAGTCCACGAAACATTCCGCGATAGGTGCCGTCGGTCACGTAGTCATCGCGATCGCCAAACGGAATAAGGAGTTGCGCGCCCGCGCCGAGCCGAAAAGCGCTCGCTGGTTCGCCGAGGACGCGGACGTCGAAGCCCAAACGAGCATCCGAAATGACATCGGGATGTGTGGGGACGGTGACGGCCGGTGCGGTCAATTGATACGGGCCAAACGTCCCGCTCGTTCCTATCACGACGAGCGGCATCGGAAAATTGAGCGAGACGCGATATCGGTGGTATGTGACCGCGAGGCCGAAATCGACGAATACTTCATCCGACACTAAGGAAAAGCGCTGCGTTCCGTCCGAGGGCGTCACCACAAGGGGATTGTGAACGTAGCCGCTCGCGACCGCAACGGCACCGCCGAGGCCCCCCTGCATATCGAGGTCATCCATCACGAACCAGCCACCGCCTGGCGGCGATGGATAGAAACGTTCGACAGCGAACCCGTGTGGCGGCTGCTGCGCCTGCGCCCGTGCGGACCACGCTATCGAGACGAGGAGCACGAACGGCACTGTGAAAAAACGACGCCTTGGTGTGGTAACGAGCACTGAGTCGACCGAACCCGATTCAGTACTCAACATGAACCCTCGCGCCGACGATGTTGACAGGGCCCCGATCGGTGTTGAAGCCGGGATTGGTCACGTGCTGGTAGTCGGCCGAGAACCAGAATGATTTCCCGACATTCACGCTGTAGAACACATCAACGGTGCTCTCGGCGCCTGGGTGGATGTTGCCGTCGCCAATGAAACCATCGATGCCGCCAAGGCGCAGGTATTCGACGTGCGCCGGCGAGATCCATCCTCCCGTGAACCCGGCACCCGCCACATCGCGAGGCCGTGACCACAACGAGCCCTTGGCGAGCGCCCCAATGGACACCGACCGATCAGTCGATGTGTAGGCGTCGACTTCGGTGTGCCCGTCGGCGCCCATCCCGCGAATGAACACGCCGACATCCGGCGCGACGTACTGTTCGGCAAACACGCCGACGCCGACTTTCACGTTCGGTTCTCGCACCCAGCAGAGATCCGGGGCACTTGCGTTGTTGGAACCGTAGTTGAAGGTGTTACAGTTCGTCGCGTTCTGCTGCGGATCCGCCTGGAGCGCGCCGACCGCGTCGCTGAAGCGACCAATGTCCTCATGATTCCGGAACGCAAGGACGCGAACGCTACCGTCTTGGTTGAACAGCCGATGCTTGTGTTCCACCTCGACTTGATCGCCGTAGTATCGGAACAGTCTGAAATCGACGGGCAGTTGATTCGGGTCCTTCGGAGGGGTGATGCGGCCGAACCGGACCGCCCAGTCGTCCCAATAGAGCTCGGCGACGCCGCCCCACGAATAGCCTCGCGCGTCCGAAGCGAAGTCGTACGCCGCGTGCGTCAAGAAAGCCAAGCTGAAGAATCCTTGGCGAGGGTCGATGTCAAAGGCGTTCTTATCGAAGAAGTCGAGGATGCTGAAGTTGCCGGCGGCTACGACGATTCGTCGGCCGTCGTAGTGTGTCCCCAGTTGCATTGGAGCCGACTCCTCCTTCTCGCGCTCCCCGCCCAGTCCGAAGGTCTGTTTCACGATCGCTCGGGAACGATACAGCTGCGGAGTGGGGGTTCCACCCTTCTGAAGCTCGAAATTCTGGATGCTGCCGCCCAAGCCCCGGAGCTGCGAGAGCGGCCGTTCCGCGATGACTTCGGGGACCAGGTAGGCCTCACCGCCCTTCCACAGCCGAATGCCAAAGTAGAGAGTCGCGGTGCCGGTGAAGCTGCGCTCTGAGTCCGGAATGAGCGAGTTGATGCTGCCGTTGGCGTTGGTGTACGCGGCGGGAAAGGCGCCTTTCCAGCTCGAGATGTACGTGAATTGCGTGTACGCGTTCCACCGCTCATCTTCTATGTCATGAAGGTCCTGATCCGCCAAGGCTTTCATGAGACTGGGTTGCTCGCCGGCGCGGGAACCCGGGGCCGCGGTTTGAGCGTGCAGAGGAGCAGAAGCGATCAGGATGGCCGCCAATGTCCCAGCTCCGACCGGAAGAACGCGGCCGATGTGGCGCGATCGACGCTGGCCGCGCTCGCGATCCGAAGTGGTCACGAGCGACGAATGCCCGCGAGCGATCGTCGGCGGCTGAACGTGCCCGATTGTTTGTGCGTCCACGGTGATCCCCCCGGTCACAATGCGAGCCGTAACTCACTCACCTTTCTTCCGCTCTTCGAAATCGAGGAAGTTCCGTCCAGTATCCGCAACGTCTCGGTGGAATTCCACATGTGGTCGGCGCCTGAGGGGCTCGCTACCAGCAGATCCTGGTGGGGAGCGCCGACTCATGGACGCGTGGGATTGAACACGTGAGGATCCAGAAGGCGGCCGTTGCGGAATGTAGAGTCTACCCGATTGACACACCCCGCAGTCGTCGCTTTACACGACTGTCACATGCAACGCAACACGATGAATGTGGTGGACCTGCCGGCCTGCAGGCTACGGTTGGGGCTTCAGATCTTCTCGGAACGTGATGGCCTGACCCGCCTGGATCAGCACATCCACGATCCGCGTCTCGTACCCGGCGGCTCGAAGCTCGACGCGATGGGGGCCGGCACTGAGCTGAACGCCCGAAGGTGAGTTCAAGGTGTCTTCGACGCTCCCGACGAAATAGCCGTCCACGAACACCTGCGCAGACGTGGGCCGGACGTCGAGACGCAGGCCGCCGTTGTCCGCGCTCGATTCTTCACTCGAAGCGGACGGCGCCTCGCTCGGGACGAGACTCGTCGGCGGCCCCAGCGGATACCCATAGTTTGGATACCCGTAGCTATCGCCGTACGAGTAGCCTGGCCAGAATCCGCTCGCGTAGATACCGCCGGCGGCGATGCCGAGATACGGTGAGTACAGAATCGGCGGGTAGCTCCACGGCCTCACGCGGTGGGGTGAGTATGGGATCGGGGTGCGGGGCCAACTGCGGGGCACGGCGACGCCGACAGTGCCGGGACCAGTGCTCGAATGTCCCTGAAGGTTCGGGCTGGATGGCTTGCTCGCCGATGGCTGGACGGCGGTGGCCGGCGACGCAGCGGGCGGCGTGTGGCTCGAGCCCGACGAAGCCTGGCTGGAGGATCCGTGCCCACTCGCGGCCTGTCCGGCTGATTGTCCCCCACGTGATCCCCCGCTGGAACGACCCCCGGAATGGCCCCCGCCGGAGTGGCCCCCGCCGGAGTGGCTCCCCCCGTGGCCCCCGCCGGAGTGGCTCCCCCCGTGGCCCCCGCCCTTCGCAATGAGGGGACGAGGCATCGAGACGCAGCAAACCAGCGCCACCGTCGCGGCGACCCTGCCTATACGCATCGTGATCCTGACCTGATTCTACGCCTGAAAGGTTTGCGGACGTGCCGATCTCGCTGCGTTGTCCGACCTGACGATGGCCCTTTGGAGACGGACCTGCGTGCGCGGAGGTGGCTCCGAGCCGCTCGGCACGATTGGAAAATTCCGTGATCGCGCTTACAGATCGAGCGGAGTCGAAGACAGCAGCGTCGGATCGTACGACGACCGCCACTGCTTTGCTTCTTCCATGGCGATGATGGGGCTGGCGAAACGTTCGCTTCGCAGCACGTCGGTGCCGCGCGCAACGCGGATCTCCCAATTCTCAGCGCGCGGATCTTTCAGGAGCAGGCAGGTCGTGCCGTCTGGAAGATGCCACAGCCGCGCCAGCGCGACTTCGTCCATGGACTCAGAGCCTTTGCGTATTGGGTGGTCGAGCTGGACTCTAGCACGACCGTGGCTCAGGCGTGTAACGGAAGATTCGCGGTCTCCCAGGCCGCAAGGCCTCCGGCGATCTCTCCGATCTGCGTGAATCCCTCGCGAGCGAGCAGGCTTGCGGCGATCGATGAGCGATATCCGCCGGCGCAGTACAGGAGGAGCGGGCGGTTCCCTGGTATTTCTCCCAAACGATCCAATAGTTGATTCAGCGGCACACTGATACTCCCTGCAATGGTCTTCTCGCTTTGTTCTCGCGGCGTCCGCACATCGATGGCCAGTGCTCTGCCCGTCGCGAGTCGCTCCCAGGCGAGCGGGGGCGCCAGGCGCTCAGTCGTTGCCGTGAGATCGGGGCGCGATTCGAGACTCCTCAACCCGTCTCTTAAGTAGCCGGCGACATGATCGAAACCAATCCGCCCCAGTCGGAGCGCTGACGCCCCCTCCCGCCCCGGATCGGCCACGATCACGATGGGCCGGTCGCGGCTGAGGATCGTTCCCGCCCATGTGGCGTACTGCCCCCCAAGGCCGACATTGATGCTGCCGGCCAGATGCGCTGCCGCAAAGTCGGCGGCGTCCCGCGTGTCGAGAATCTGCGCGCCAGAGCGCTGCAGGTCCAGCAATTGATCAAGCGACAGGGCGTTCAGGCCGGTGGCGAGCGACGCCTCGAGCGTCGGCCGCTCGCGGCTGTTGAGCACGGCGTCATAAGTGAAATACGGCGGCGCTTCGGGTTGGTCCGTAGTGATGAGATCGACAAATGCTTCCCTCGTCATCGGTTGAAGTGCGTAGTTGGACTGTCGCTGCTCGCCGATGGTTGAGATCGTCTCACGGCTGATCGCCTTCCCGCAGAGTGACCCTGCCCCGTGCGCAGGGTAGACGAGGCTCGCGTCCGGTAGCCGCAGCAGTTTGTTGCGAAGCGAGTCGTAGAGCATCCCGCCGAGGTCGGTCGCGGACCAACCGAGCGACGCCCGCAGATCCGGCCTCCCGACATCACCCACGAAGAGCGTGTCTCCCGTCAAGACCGCGTACGGTTCCGTCCCCAAGGGCTCTCGAGTGCGGTCGTAGACCGCGATCGAGATGGACTCGGGGGTGTGGCCAGGCGTCTCGATGGCCTCGAGCGTCAGACGCCCAAGTTCGAGACGGTCGGCGTCCGCGAGCCGAGTGAAGGCGTACTCCGCGCTGGCCTTGGCGCCCAGATAGATCGTGGCGCCGGCCCGATCGCGCAGCTCGAGATGTCCGGCGATGAAGTCGGCATGCAGATGCGTGAGGATCACGTCCCGTATCCGCAAACCGTGCTCGGCCGCGAAGGCCAGGTACTGATCAACGTCGCGCTGCGGATCGACGACGGCCGCGATCCCGCTCTCCTCATCACCGATGAGATAAGAGGCGTGCGCGAGGCAACTCAAATAGAACTGCTTCAGAATCATGGGGCGCGATACTCTCAGGGCACGAGGGCATGTGCTTCTGTGCCGCTATGCCTTTGCGACCGCAAGTATACGCGTTCGGGAATCGCGTCAGTCCTTGACGCTGAGCGTGAGGAGATGAGCCGCCGTGTTGGGCGACTGCAGGACGTCGATGCCGCTCGTCATCAGATCCGAGCCGCTCGCGACGCCCAGGACGCCGGTGTCGACCGACACCACCTGATACGTCGTGCTCGAGTCGAGTCCGACCGGCTTGACATTGATGCTGTCGGTGCCGTCGTCGGTTTGATACGCGCAGATGAGCGCTTGTCCCGTTCCCGCGTCGGTGACCTGTTCCACATCCCACGCCGGTCCGTTCTCGGGCTCGGCCTGCAGCGTGAGGAGGGAGGCGGAACCGCCGTTCAGCGTGTCACGCACCGCTTTGTAGACGGCGATCTCGTGCGACATGCTGGCAGCGTCGCCTTCCGTATACTCGGCGCTCCTGAAGCAGAGGCCGAGCACTCCCGCCATCCGGCTGCGGAAGTATAGCGAGGCGTCGAGGGCATCATGCAGGGGCTCGGCGCCGTTCTCCGTGACGAATGAGAGGAGATAGGCCGGCGGAAAGACTGCGCTCAGCCCCTCGAGGTTGTGCCGGACGTGGATCGACGGCGCGGTCCGATCGTCCATCCAGGCGACGTCCGTATAGCGCATCATCCCGAGATCGAGCCGATTGCCGCCGCCCGAGACGTTCTCGATGAGCAGGTCCGGATACTGTTCGCGCAGTGTGGCGAGGACCTCGTACAGGCCGCTGACCTGTGCGAAATTCCCGTCGGTGGTGCCGTGAGCGTGGCCCGGGCGATCGCAGTTGAGCCACATATTGTTGTCCCACTTGAGATAGTCCGGCTGCACCTGGTCGAGCAGGGGCGTCAGCCAGCTCAGAATCCATTTCCGGGCAGCGGAGTTCGAGAGGCAGATCTGCGCGGCGTGATCCGATCCGTATTGTCCGCCGCTCGTCACGAGCCACTGCTCGTCGATCCCTGAGCCACCAACGAGCGACAGATTCACGCGCTCCGGTTCGACCCACAGGCCAAACTTGATGCCGATGTCGTGCGCGTGGTCGCGCAGGGGGCGGAGACCGTTGGGGAATCGCGCTGGATCCGGTGTCCAGGAGCCCAGGCCCGCGTCGAAGTCGGACGGCCCGGCAGCGCCTGCCCCGACGTACCAGCCGGCATCGATCACGAACAGCTCCGCGCCGAGCGCGGCAGCCGAATCCATCTCAGCCATCATCGACGCTTCGTCGATCTCCGTGCCGTACGCGAACCAGGTGTTGTACGTGACGAGCGGCGTCAGCGCGCGTCCGGCGCGCACGCCGTTCACGATATACGACCCGAGCGCAGCGGCTGCTTCGGGCCGGCCTCCGACCACGGCGCCAAACAGGACATGTGGGCCGTCCATCGTAGCCACGAGCCTGGTCGTCATCGGCGCCAACCCGGCGACGATTGACAGGCCCGACCCGGAGGGGGTCGCCGTCATCGACCACGCGCCGGACCACATCAAAGACAGGTAGAACTCGCTCGAGTTCCCCCCGTCCACCGCGATCCAGGGGACTGACGACTCGGAGGAGCGGCCCGTCGCGCCAATGGAGAACGGCTGCGTAGTGCTGGCCGACCGCGAGGAGAGCGTGAACTCTCCGTCAGCCTTCACATCGGCGTTGTCGCCCATCAGGCCGCTCAGCGAGTGGACGATGCCGGGGGTGATGACGAGTTGCAGGGCGTTCAGGTCGGACAGCACGGGTGTGCCGCCGGTGGGCGCGTATGTATTCCACGCCTCGAATGTCGGTGACCCGGACGCGATCGCGTAGTGCCGCGTGACGCGCAGGGAAGAGGACGCAAGGTCGAAGGTCGCGTTCAACTGCAGGCGCTGATCCTGTGTGTCGACGGCCACTCCTTGCAGCGTGAAGCCCGCCCGACGCGCGCCGAGCGGAACCGTCTGGCTGCCGACCTTGACGATGGAATCGGAAGCAATGGCGCGCGTCCAGGACGCGCCGGACGACGTCACGAGGCGCTCGATGGCGAAGTCGCGATTCGCGGCGAGGGACAGCGTCAGTCGCGTACCGCCTGCCTCGAGCATCCACGTGCCGGACGATTCGTCTTTGGAGATCGAAGCGTCGCCCGCTGCGGCGACCGTTTGAGCCCGCGCCATCGCGGGAGCGAGCAACGTGAAGAAACCGGAGAACGCGAGACATACAAGGACAATCGGTCGACGACGCATCTGCGATCGGGGCACTGCATGGATTGGACCAGTGCCTCGAGGAAAGGTTTAAGCGTGCGACCGCGCGCATTCTGCTAGCATTTCCGCTTATGCATTTCCGATTGCGCGCGTGCGCGCTGTCCCTTGTTGGTTTCGGTGTCCTCGTCGGCGTACAAGCGCCGGTCGAGCGATCCGCCACCCACTTTGATTTTTTGATGACAAATGGGCGAATCGTTGATGGCACGGGGGCGCCGTGGTTTCGTGCAGATGTGGGGGTTGTTGGCGACACGATAGCGGCCGTGGGCGCGCTATCGGAGGCCAGCGCTGCGGTGCGCATCGACGCGACGAATTTGATCGTGGCACCCGGCTTCATCGATCTGCTCGGCCAGTCGGAGTTCAACGTGCTCGTCGACGGCCGCGCGGCCAGCAAAGTTTACCAAGGCGTGACGACAGAAGTGACAGGGGAGGGTTCGTCGATCGCGCCCGTCAACGATCGGATGATCGGCGAGGCCGCGCCGAGCGCCCGACATTTCGGCGTGGCGCAGGACTGGCGCACGCTCGCCGACTACTTCCGCCGGCTCGAGCTCCGCTCTCATCCGGCCATCAACATCGCCACATTCGTCGGGGCCGGTAGCATCCGCAACTACGTTATTGGCAAGGACGACCGTCCGGCGACGGCCTCCGAGCTCGACTCGATGAGGCAGCTTGTCGAGCAGGCAATGGAGCAGGGCGCGCTCGGCCTCAGCACCTCGCTCCAATATGTGCCGGATCGCTTCGCGTCCACCGATGAGATTGTCGAGCTCGCGAAGGTCGCCGCGCGCCATGGCGGGGTCTACTTCACGCATCAGCGCTCCGAGAGCGCACGCATCTTCGAATCGCTGGAGGAGGTATTTCAGATCGCTCAACGCGCGGCCATTCCAGCAGAGATCTGGCATCTCAAGACGGCGTATCGCCCCAACTTCGGTCGGATGGCGGACGTGCTCGGCCGGATCGAAGCGGCGCGCGCGCGCGGTCTCGACGTGACCGCCGACCAGTACCCCTATACGCGCGCCTCCAACGGGCTCTCGTCGTGCCTGCCGCTCTGGATCCGCGAAGGCGGTCTCGAGAAGATGCTCGCGCGCCTCCACGACTCCGCGGCGCGCGAGCGCGCCAAGCGGGACATGAACGATGCCGCCGCCACAACGTGGGAGAATCAGTGGCAGGGCGCGGGCGGCGGAGACGGCGTGACGATTTCGTCCGTACTCAACCCGAACCTTCGAAAGTACGAAGGCATGTCGTTGACCGACGTCGGGCAGGCGATGGGGAAGGACCCACGAGACGCGGTGATGGACCTGGTCATCGCCGATCGCGACGAGACCTCAGTCATTACCTCGATAATGGATGAAGCCGACGTGCGGACGGCCTTGAAAGATCGGTTGGTCGGCGTCGGCACCGATTCCGGCGCTCAGGCGGAAGACGGGAAGCTGTCGGAATCGACGTCGCATCCGCGCGCCTGGGGGGCGTTTCCCCGGATTCTGGGCCACTACGTGCGCGACGAGCATCTGCTGCCCCTCGAGGAGGCGATTCGCAAGATGAC
The DNA here is from genome assembly GCA_035510155.1 of Vicinamibacterales bacterium. Taxonomy (GTDB): domain Bacteria; phylum Acidobacteriota; class Vicinamibacteria; order Vicinamibacterales; family CAVVIG01; genus DATKHR01. The sequence goes on along the minus strand of DATKHR010000379.1, from coordinate 66,552 downwards.
GTCGAAAGCAGCCGCCCGCGTGGGCCTGCCCGATCGTGGAATCCTGCGTCCAGGCATGAGGGCAGACATCACAATCTTCGATCCATCCACCATTCGTGACGTGTCGACGTTCGACGACCCGAAGCACTACGCAACCGGGATCAGGCACGTCTTCGTGAACGGAAAGCGGATCCTTGCCGACGGCGTCATGACGGCCGAGCGTCCGGGCCGGCCCCTGCGCGGTCCCGGGTACCGGCCGCCGAAGGCAGGTCGTCCCGTACCGGCGCTGCTCGGACGCTGACGCGACCCTGTGCCGCAGTGGCTGCTCGATCTGTTCGCGCGCTACGGCTACGTCGTCGTGTTTCTCGGGGTCTTCCTCGAGAACATGGGCGTGCCGGTTCCTGGGGAGACCGCCCTGCTGGCGGGTGCGGTCCTCGCGCACTTTGGGCAGCTCTGGCTGCCGGGCGTGATTGTGACCGCGATTGCGGGTGCGACGCTCGGCGACAATCTAGGTTTCTATATCGGCCGGCGCGGTGGGCGCGTGCTGGCCGAGCGGCACGGTTGGCGCGTGGGCCTCAACGCCGCGCGTCTGTCCGAATTCGATCGCTTCTTCACGCGCTACGGGGCGAAGACGGTCTTCATCGCACGTTTCATCACGGGGCTGCGCGTGGTGTGCGCCATCCTGGCCGGTGGAAGCGGCATGCCGTGGCGCGTCTTCGTCGTGTACAACGCCGCCGGCGCCATTGTATGGTGCACGGTGATTGCTCTGTCGGGGTATGCCCTGGGGCGCAGCTGGGTGCTTCTCGAGAAGTGGATCGGGCGGACGGGCCTCATCGGCCTGGTCATCGTGATCGGAACCGCCGTGTTCCTGGTGATCCGCAACCGGCGACAGAGGACGTGATGATAACGCTTGCGTCCGGCTTGTCCTACGTCGATCTCTTCTTCGTGAATGTCCCGCGCGTCATCGCGACGGCGGTGCTGTATGGTGCCAACGGCGTCGCGCTCATCGATCCGGGGCCGTCGAGCACGCTGGCCACGCTACAGACAGCCCTCGGGCAGTCGGGCATCGCCATGACAGACGTGCGCGCGCTCCTGCTCACGCACATCCATCTCGACCACGCCGGAGCCACCGGCACGCTCGTGCGTCAGAATCCTCAGATGCGCGTCTACGTGCACGAACGCGGCGCTCCGCATCTCGTGGATCCCGCGCGTTTAATTGCGAGCGCGACGCGGCTGTGGGGCAGCGATATGGATCGCCTCTGGGGAGAGATGCTTCCGGTTCCCTCGAGCGCCATCACTGCCCTCGCGGGGGGCGAGCAGATCGCCGAAGGGGGACGCGCGTTCGACGTGATCTACACGCCAGGCCACGCCTCGCATCATGTGAGCTACTTCAACGAAGCGGCGGGCATCGCCTTCGTCGGCGACACGGCCGGCATCACGCTCAGGGAGCACGGCTTCGTCTTGCCGCCGACGCCCCCGCCGGACATCGACCTGGACGCCTGGCGCCGCAGCTTGTCACTCATCGGCCACTGGAGCGCGGACACGCTGTTCGTCACACATTTCGGTCCCCACCGGCCCTCGGCGGCGCATCTCGCCGAGACGGCAGATCACCTCGATCTCGTCAGCGAGCTGGCGAGGAGGTCTCTCGCTATGCACGGCACGGACGAAGAACGGGAGGCTTGGTTCACCAAAGAGTTACGCGCGATCCTGCGCCGCCGGCTGCCCGAGAGCGACGCGCGCGACTATGAAGCGGCTGGCCGCTTCGATCTCAACTGGCTAGGACTTGCGCGATATTGGCGCAAGCGGGCGTGACGATCCGCTTCGGGTCGACCATGAGCCTGAGTGCAAGCCCTTGCGGCTTCGAGGGCGAAGGCGGCGAAACCCGGTAAACCGCGGACAGAACCCGCCCCTGCTGCAGGGCGGCCGGCAGGGTATTGTCCGCACGTTGGAGGTCCCGCTCCAACTGAAACTGCACGAGGCGGTACAAGGAGATCGATACCGGCGTATGACACTCGACGTAAACGCCGTGCTCGCTGATGTTGCGGGCAACCACGGCGGCGAAACGCGCCGCGCCGCGTTGGTCCTTCCAGGTCAATCGGGCGGGAAGGGTTACCGGTTGACGGGCACTGGCGCGCTGAATTTGCTTGGGTTTGGTCACGGCAGTCGAGCTATCAAGTTCTGCGCCCACTGCGGTTCTGTAAACTCCGTCAGGGGCTGAGCGGCTTAAGTTATTGAAAATACAGGCTGTAGCAGACTGCTCAAGGGAGAGCATATCTGGGCAGCATGACTACTTAGTATACAAGTGAGGTGGAAACTGAGTAGTCAGTATCCATCACTGAGCGTCCATTTCGCGCGTATCCAGGCCGAGGCGCCGCATCTTCAAATACAAGCCGCGCCGCGTGAGTCCGAGCGTCCGGGCTGTCTCAGAAATGTTGCCGCTGCTGCGATCGAGCGCATGCTGAATCATCTCACGCTCGACCTGCTCCACGGCCGAAGCCAGATTGGCTGCCGACAGGCGCATTGACGGCCGCACCGCCGCGCCTGACGACAGCACACCAGCCAGGCGCGTCGTGCTGATCTCGGGTGAGAGATGCGTCGGCTCGATCACGCCGCCCGGAGCGCTCAGCGCGACGGCGCGCTGAATCTCGTTCTTCAACTGCCTGACGTTCCCCGGCCACCAGTACTGGGAAAACACATCCAGGGTATCGGAGCTCAGTTGGATATCTGGCTTGCCCAGGCGCTCCGATGCTTCCCGAAGAAAATACGTGCTCAGATGCGGGATTTCTTCCCGGCGCTCCCGCAACGGCGGGACATGGATCCTGATGACGCTCAACCGGTAATAAAGATCTTCCCGGAACTTGCCCTCGGCGACGCGCTGCTCGAGGTCGGCGTTGGTGGCGGCGAGGACGCGGATATCGACCTTTTGCGGCTTCGTCTCGCCGATCGGCATGATTTCGTGCTGCTCGAGGAAGCGCAGCAGCTTAGGCTGCACGTCGAGCGGGAGATCGCCGATCTCGTCGAGGAAGAGCGTGCCGCCCGACGCGGTCCGCACGAGACCGGGCTGATCGGACACCGCGCCCGTAAACGCGCCGCGCCGGTGGCCGAACAGCTGACTGTCAGCCAGTTCGCGGCCGGTCGTCGTGCAGTTGTAGGGAAGGAACATCGCCGCGCTGCGAACCGAGCCAACATGAATCGCGCGTGCGATGAGTTCCTTGCCGGTCCCGCTCTCGCCCGTGATGAGCACCGTAAGGTCGTTCCCCTGCAGCCGTTGAATCTGCTCGACGACTCGCGTCATGGCGGCGCCCGCGGCCAGGAACCCGGGCAAGAGGGGTTCGAGCGACCGATCGACCGTCACGCCGACCGGCAACGGCGTGCGCTCACGCGCGGCACACAACGCAAACCCCTGGCTCGCGACAGCGCCAATCATCCGCAGCCGCCGCGTGATGAGATGGCCAACCGGCCTCGGCGAGGCGACGACGCCGAACCGCAGGCCTTCGGGGTCGCGGCCGAGCGGTTCGACGACGAATTCTCCTCGACCGTAGGGGCTCCCCTGAAGCGCGGCGCGCGCCATCGCGCGTCCGGCGTCGGCGTCGCATCCGGCAACGGCGACGACCTGTACGTCCCCGTCGCCACGCTGGATCACGACGGCTGCCGAATCGGCGGACGCGGCCTCGTGCAGCGCCGCCGCGGTTTCGCGTCCAAGCAGGTCGACGAGCGCGGCCGCATCCACTATCCGCCGGACAATCGCATCGTCGGCGTCAGCCGGAGAGATGACGTTTTCGCCGCTGCCAACGGTCGTCAGCAGGGCCTGGGCCCTCCGCAAGTCGCCGAGATCCCGTTCTGCGCCCAACTGCTCGAACACGGCTTCGGCTTTTCGCAGGTGCCGTTCGGCAATGGACCGGGCGCCGGTTTCCGCAACGAGACGGCCGAGCGCGAGGTCGCTGAGGGCCGCCTGGTAGCGCTCGCCGAGCAGGTCGAGCAATGTCGCGCTTTGCGCGAAGTCGTGATAGGCGTCGGCGGAGGTTCCGCTGCGCGCATGCAGGGCGCCCCGAAGCCGGAGGTACTCGCCCCAGACCGCCGGCGCCGCTTTCGGATCGAGGGCACCGGCTGCCAGCGCCAGACGCTGGCGCGCCTCGTCGAGCCGGTTCGCCGCGGTCAGCGCCTCCGCGGCGATGAGCGTCGCCTGCAGGGCGTCGACCGGCGGTGCACCCGCTTGCCGGAGCTCGTCGGACCGGGCGATGGCCAGGTCCACGTCGCCACGGCGCAGGGCAAGGCGCGCGGCCAGCACGCGGACAGACCATTCGTACCATTGGCTGGTTTGCCGGCCGTTGGCAACGTACGCGTCGCCCGCGCGCGCGAGGAACTCGCTGGCCGCGTCGTAGTGGCCGCGAATGAAATGAATCTGGGCGAGCGTGTCGAACACGGCGCCCGTCGTTTCGTGAAACTGGATGGGGCTGCGAACGTCGAGCGCGCGGTGCAGGGCATCCTCCGCTCGCCCCAAATCTCCGAGGCGCACGCAGATCTGACCGAGCGTGGCCAGCGCCACGGCCAGCCCGTGGCCCGAGCCGTGCGCTTCGTGGAGCGATACGCTTCGCTCGGCCAGCGCCAGCGCCTGCTCGTAGCGGTGCTGCAGCATCATCACGTTGGCCTGGTTCCCGCAGACCATCGCCAGGACGTCGTCGGCCTGGACGAGCGACGCGAAACGCTCGGCCTGTCGGAGCGCCCCCATGGCTTCGTCGTGGCGGCCCAGCTGCGCGAGCGAGATGCTGGACAGCGAATGCACCAGCGCGAGGTGGCGGCGATCGCCGGCGGCGTGAAGCGCTGACGCGGCTTTGGTGATGTGCTCGCGCAGGATGGCGATGTCGCCCACCTGACGGTAGCAGCGTCCCAGCTCGTAGTGGGCCAGCCCGATGGCGCGCGAATCGTGAGCGCTCTCGGCCTGTTTCAGTGCGCGGCCCTGCAGCGCGATGGCGCGGGAGTCGTCTCCGCGGGCCCAGGCGAGCCAGCCGTGCAGCCGCCACAGCGCCGAAAGGCGGCCGGCCGAGACCGTCTCGCGGAACGTATCAGGCGTGCGTCCCAGGACTGCGGCGGCCTGATCGAGATCATCCTGCAGCAGGGCGGCCTCTGCCAGCATCGCGCGCACCGCCAGCTCGTCGTCGCGGGGCAACGAGGAGCGGAGCATGGGCGCCAGCACTTGGGCGGCTTCCGGGCCGTGGCCGCGCTGGAGCTCGGCGCCCGCGCGCGCGATGAGCGCGTGCAGGGTTGACGAGGGCACCTCGCGATTATAGGGCGGAAGGCCGTCAGCCGGGCGATGCGATCCGTTTCGAGAGCCACGTCAGCGCGTCGCGCAGCGCCGTTTCCGTCGATCGTGCGCGCAACTGAGCGGCGATGGCCTCGGCGTCGGCCGGACGGGGGACGGCGGCCACGAGCGGCGGCGCGCCGGGCTGTTCGAGCCGCACGCGATGGTCGTCGAGCGTGACGGTCAGGACACCGGCGTCACCGCCCATCTGGAGCGATAGAACATCGTCGTCGTCACGCCCTTCGTTCATGGTTGGCCACTTTTTCGGCGACCAGCCGAGGCGCGCAGCAAGCCATCCCGCCAACAACCAGGCAAGCGGCTCCTCTCCCGGGCGATATGTGATCTGCGTATCCCCGGCCGCGATCCCGGAAGGCACGGAGGCCGACGCGTGCACGAGCGCAAGCCGGAGATGAGCGAGCCGTGGCCAGTTGAGATCGGCGACATCCACGCGTGCGGAGGTCAGGAGAGGCGCGACGGCTCGAATGCCGGCCGGCAGGTTCCGCCATCGGCGGCTGTCGTACAGGAGCTGCCGCCCCGTTTCGACGAGTGCCAGTCGCAGGGGCACGCACGACACGTCTTCAGTCCACCAGACCGAAGTGGGGACGTCGCCGCGCACGAACCGCCGGACGATCGACGGGAGCGACGCGTCGGCGCACGCGGATCGCACGACAATCCACTCGATCGCGTACTTCGCCGACGGCCGCCCGAACACGCTCACTCCGACGTCGGCCCCCATCGGCTGGCCGGGATCGTAATCGCCGCGGTCGTGCTCGATGACGATCGTGCGAGACGGATGACGAGCCACCACTCGGTCGATGAGATCGTCCAGCGAGTCGCCGGCTCCATCCTGCCTTTCGGGCCCGTCCCGCCCTTCCAACCTCGTGGGCCCGCGACGGGCGGACGACCGCCGTTCGCGCAAGCGGAAGACGACGAGGTTGGACATGACGGCCCGGGCGATGGCGCCATGTTGTGAGAGGTCCCGCCAGAGCGCGGCGAGATCGCGCTCGACCGCATCAGGCGTCGAGGGCCGCCAGGCGCGTTCGACTACAGCGGCCGCCATTCTCGCCCCGTCGACTGAATAAGCCGATCGGCTTCGGCCGGTCCCCAGGTGCCGGCCGGATACGTTGGAATGGGATCCGTCGAAGCCTCCCACCGGTTGAGGATCGGCATCACCCAGCGCCACGCGGCTTCGACGGCATCCCGCCGCATGAACAGGGTCGCGTCGCCGGCCATCACGTCGAGCAAGAGCCGCTCGTATGCCTCAGGCGACGACGCGCCGAACGTGCTGCCGTAGTGGAAATCCATCTGCACTGGATAGATGCGGACGCGGGGGCCGGGGATCTTTGAGCTGATGCCGAGAGCGAACCCCTCGTCGGGCTGAATGCGAATGGAGAGGACATTCGGATCGAGATGGCCGTCGGGCGGCCGATTGAAGAGGATTGGGGGGACGGCCTTCAAGTGGATCGAGATCTCGCTCGCGCGCTTCGGCAGGCGCTTGCCCGTTCGGAGGAAGAAAGGAACGCCCGCCCACCGCCAGTTGTCGATGAAAGCCTGCATCGCGACAAAGGTTTCCGTTCGGGAATCCGGCTTGACCTTCTCCTCTTCGCGATAGCCCCGCACGGGCTTCCCGACCTGGAATCCGGCCCCATACTGGCCGCGCACGACGTTGGCGTCAACGGCATCGCCATCAATGGGACGCAGCGATAGGAGAACTTCGAGTTTCTCGTCGCGAACGACATCCGCGTCCAGAGAGCGCGGCGGCTCGAGGGCCATGAGCGAGAGCAGCTGGAGAATATGGTTCTGCACCATGTCGCGCAGCGCGCCGGCTTCCTCGTAATATCCCGCGCGCGTTCCCACCCCTTCTTCCTCGGCGACGGTGATCTGCACGTGGTCGACGTATTTCTGGTTGAGCAGCGGCTCGAAGATGCTGTTTGCGAACCGGAGGACGAGGATGTTCTGAACGGTCTCCTTGCCGAGGTAGTGGTCGATTCGGTAGATCTGGCGCTCGTCGAAGACGCGCGCCACGGCGTCGTTGATGGCGCGAGCGCTTTCGAGATCCCGGCCGATCGGCTTTTCGACGATCAACCTGGCGAACGGCAAAGGGTGATCGACGCGAGTGACCGCCCGCGGAAGGAAGCGGGCGCGATCGAGCTGGTTGACGGTTGGCGCGATGAGCGTCGGCGGAATCGCCAGATAGTAAACGCGATTGCCAGTCAGTCCGCGCTCGTGCTCGATGACGTCCAGCCGGGCACCGAGGGAGGCGAACCCATGGTTGTCTTCGTCGATGGTGGCGGTCGCGAAGAAGATCGAGGCAGCAAACGTCTGCCACCCGCGCTCGTCGACCGGGCGTCGTGAGAACCGGCTGATGCCGTCTTTCGCGAAGGCGCGGTAGGCCTCATCCGTAATGGCGCTCCGGCCGACACCGACGATAGCGACACGCGGCGGCAGCAACCCATCCAGGTGAAGGTTGTAGAGCGCCGGCAGGAGCTTGCGATGAGCGAGATCGCCACCGCCGCCGAAGATCACGAGCGTCACCGGTTCGGTGACGATCGACCGGCTCTCGCCAGCGGCGAGCTGCTCGGAGAGTGTGGCGAGGCTCGTCATTCGACCTTCTGCGGCAGCTTCCGCAGCCATCCCGGTAGAATACTTCAAGAGGGGAATGGCGCATCGACTGCGGGCGGCGGCGTTGCTTTTGGCCACGATCTCGATAGTGGCGTGCGGAGGTCGCGACGAGGCACACGACAACAAGTCGGCTGGCACCGATAACGCGAGGGCCACAAGCACCGAGGCGCGGGCAAAGCCGCTGCCGAGAATCGTCATTCTCGGCGACAGCCTGACCGCCGGGCTCGGCCTGCCGGTCGATCAGGCGTACCCAAGCTTGCTGCAACAGCGTCTCAAGGGCGAGGGGCTCGACTACGAGGTCGTCAACGCCGGCGTCTCGGGTGACACATCCGCCGGCGGCCTGTCCCGACTCGACTGGGCGCTTCAGGGTGACGTACGGATTCTCGTCGTGGCGCTCGGCGGAAACGATGGCCTGCGGGGGCTGCCGCCGGAGGCGTTGAAGCGCAATCTGTCAGAGATCATCGAGCGCGCACAAGCCCGGCACGTGCAAGTGATCCTGGCGGGGATGGAGGCGCCGCCGAACTACGGTCGCGACTACACCGTCTCGTTTCACAGGGTGTACCCGGCGCTTGCCGAGCAATACCGAATCCCGTTCGTGCCGTTCCTGCTGTGGAACGTCGCCGGGATTGACCAACTGAATCAGCCAGATGGGATTCATCCGACTGCCGCCGGTGCGCGCGTCGTGGCCGACAATGTGTGGCGCGTGCTCAAACCGCTGGCGGAGGAGCAAAAGGGCGAGGGGCGTTCTGGATCATGATCGAGTTGCGCGAGGTCTCGAAAACCGTCATGAGCGGCAGCGAACCGCTCACGATTCTGCATCCGTTGACACTGGAGATTCCCAAGGGTCAGTTTGCCGCCGTGGTCGGGCCGTCGGGAAGCGGCAAGTCCACCTTGCTCGGGCTGATTGCCGGCCTCGATGCGCCGACGTCGGGGCAGGTCGTCATTGACGGCGTCGACATCACGCGCCTCGACGAGGACTCGCTCGCGAAGCTGCGCGGCGAGAAGATCGGCTTCGTGTTCCAGTTCTTTCACCTGATTCCGTCGCTTACGGCCTACGAGAACATCGCAGTGCCCATGGAAATCGCCGGCGTCGGCGATACGCGCCGGCGAACGGAAGCGCTGCTCGACGAGGTCGGATTGCGCGGACGGTCCCATCACTACCCGTCGCAGCTGTCAGGCGGCGAGCAGCAACGCGTCGCGCTCGCGCGCGCCCTGGCCAACGATCCATCGATCGTCCTGGCGGACGAGCCGACCGGCAATCTCGACAGCAGCAACGGCCGGCACATCATGGATCTCTTGCGGACCGTGCATGCCCGGCGGGGAAGCACGATCGTCCTCGTGACGCATGACGCGGAGCTGGCGGCGATGGCCGACGGCACGCTCGTCCTGCGCGACGGGCGCGTTATCGACAGCACCCTTTCTATTGCGGATCCCGGAGTGCGGACTGCGGATTCTGGAGCGCGGTTCTCGGCCAATCCCCAGTCGGCAAACCGCAATCCGCAATCGGCTATCAATCCACAACCTGCAATCAGTCCGCAATCCCGGGGCCCCCAGGGCGGCAGCCGCCCTGGGGTGGAATCCGCAGTCCGCAATCCGCAATGAGATTCGTCCTTCGCATGGCCGTTCGCGAGACGCGCGCCTCGTGGCGCCGCCTCTTGTTCTTCTTCGTCTGTATCGCCGTCGGCGTCGCCGCCATTGTCGCGCTGCGGTCGGTCATTCAGAGCGCGCGCGTCGTGTTCGGCACCGAGGCGAAGGCACTAATCGCCGCCGATGTGGCGATCGGGACCAATCGCGAGTGGTCGGAGCTGGCGCGATCGACGATCGATCGGCGTCTCGCTGAGGCTGGCGCGACGGCGCGCACAGAAACGATCGAGACGCCGACGATGGCGCGGCCGGCCGACGGGCGGCCGATCGCGAAAATGGTGGAGTTGAGGGCCGTACAGGCCGGGTTTCCACTGTATGGAGTCCTGACGCTGCAGGGCGATCAGCCGTTCGGGCATGCTCTCGTCGAAGGACATGGGGCAATCGTACGGCCCGAACTGCTGACCGCGCTCGGGGTCAACGTGGGCGATTCGATTGTCATCGGACAGACGGCGTTCACGATCCGGGCTGTCCTCGCAAGGGAGCCCGGGCGCGGCGTGGGCGGTTTCAGCCTCGGTCCGCGGATGTTGATCGACTATGCGGATCTGCCGTCGACCGGCCTTCTCGCTTTCGGCAGCCGGGCGGGGCGGCAACTGCAGGCGAAAGTCCCCGACGATCGCATCGATCCGCTGGTAAGGGCGCTCCGACGGGAGTTGCGCGACGAATTCATCAACGTCCGGTCGTACCGCTCGAACGAGGATCAGGTCGGGCGCGACTTCGACCGCGCAGAGAACTATCTCAGTCTGGTCGGCCTGGTCATCGTCATCCTCGGAGGGATCGCCGTCTCGAGCGTCACCCGCGTGTTCATTTTGCAGAAGATTCGCAGCATCGCCGTGCTCAAATGCGTGGGATCGAGAAGCGCGCAGATCATCGCCGTCTACATTCTGCAAGTCGTCGCGCTGGGCCTCGCGGGCAGCCTGCTCGGCGTCGCGCTCGCGGCCGCCGCGGTCGCGTCGATTCCGCTCGCGCTCGGATCTTCATCGTCTCTCTTTGCACAGGCGCATTACGGTGTGGCGTGGAGCGCAGCCCTTCAGGGCATCGGCATCGGCGTGCTCGTGTCGCTGCTGTTCTCGCTCGCGCCGCTGCTGCAGGTGAGGTTCATCAGGCCATCGCTGCTGCTACGGGACGAAGCCGTCCGGCGCCATCGAGATTGGCTCGGCGTGGCGGCGCTGGTGGCCATCGCGGCCGGGCTCGTGGCGATCACGGCCTGGCAGGCCGCGTCGCTCAGAATCGGCCTCATCGTGTGCGCGAGCTTCGCCGGGCTCGCCTTCGTGTTGCAGCTGGCCGGGCGGGCGCTCGTGGCGCTCGTGTCGCCTCTGGCGAGCTCGCGTTCGTTTCCGCTGCGGCACGCGGTGCTGCACCTATCGCGGCCGGGCAACCAAACGAGAGTGATTCTGCTGGCGGTCGGTCTCGGCGCCTTCTTCATCGTCGGCGTGCGTTCGCTGCAGGCGACGCTGTTGAGCGAGTTCTCGCTCCAGGTGTCCGAGGACGCTCCCGACATGTTTCTGCTCGACATCCAGCCAAGGCAGGCTGACGGGGTGCGCGCATTTGTCGCCAGCAGGGCGGGGGAAATCCAGCTCATTCCGGTGATGCGCGCGCGCGTGACCGGGGTGTCGGGGCGCCAGACGGACATAGAGGGGGTCGAGGACGTTCGCCGGCGCGGGTCGTTGGCGCGTGAATACACCATCACCTACCGTGACCACCTCGAGGCGAACGAGCGGGTGCGGGAAGGGGCGTTCTGGAACGGTCCGTCGACGGACCCGGAAGTCTCGATCGAGCGAGGCATTCGCGAGCGGTTCAACATCCACGTCGGGGACACGATGCGCTTCGATATCCTCGGGCAGTCGGTCAGTGCGAGGGTGACGAGCGTTCGCGACGTCGAGTGGCGCCAATCGCGCAACGGCGGCTTCATGTTTGTCTTCCGGCCGGGTTCGCTCGATCGCGTACCGCAGACCTTCGTCTCGCCGATCAAGGGGCCGCAGGACCCGACCGAGCGCGCCCGATTCCAACACGATCTCGTCGAGAAGTTCCCCAATGTCTCGGTCATTGACTTTCGCGAGGTTCTCGAGACCGTTCGCGACGTGATGTCCAAGGTGACGCTGGCCATCACGGTGGTGGGCGGTCTGGTGCTCTTCAGCGGGGCGTTGATTCTCATCGGTGCCGTCGCGATGACAAAGTTCCAGCGGCTGTACGAGGCCGCCGTCTTCAAGACGCTGGGCGCCAATACGCGCACAATCGCCCGGATGCTCCTGTTGGAATATGGAGTCCTCGGATCGCTCGCGGGGCTCGTCGGCTCGCTGGGCGCTATCGTACTCACGTGGGGCGTCAGCCGATACGCGCTCGAGATCCCGTGGCGGATCTTCCCGAGCGAGCACATCGCCGGGGTCGTCCTCACGTCGATGCTCGTGGCCGCCATCGGCGTGCTCTCGAGTCTCGACGTCCTGCGGAACAAGCCGCTCTCGACCCTTCGCGCCGAGTAGGCGTCGGTGCTATGATCGGATGTTCGTCTAACGTGTAAAGAGTCACGATGGACCCACGGACAGACATGCAGATCTATAAAGACGCGTTACTGAAAAAACGGGGCGAGATCCTCGGTGCGGGCGGCATCAAGCCGCTGCAGGCCTCGATGGAGAACAACACCCGCCAGGGCGACATGGCTGATCAGGCGAGCGGCAACAACGAGGTGCACATCCAGCTGAAGTTGAAGCAGACTGACGCCAAGATTCTGCAGGCGATCGAGGAGGCTCTCTTCCGGCTCGAGAAGGGCACTTACGGTGTCTGCCGTGATTGCGGCGAAGCCATTGCGCCGGCCCGGCTCAACGCCATTCCCTGGACCAGGGTCTGCATCACCTGCAAGGAAAAACAGAGCTCGTGAGCGACCTGCTCCCGTTGCTGCAGGACTTCTATCGCGAGAGGCTCGAAGCGTTTCAGCGGCATCAGGCGAGCGCCCGCCAGATCGGCCAGTACGACATCAATAACACCTATCAATACGTCATCAGTCGCGAGGAGACGCAGCTCTCTTGGGTGGCTGCTGCGATCACCCAGCTCGGCGGGACTCCGCCAGAGGTATCCGCCACCCGCGATGATCGCCGGGCACCCGGTCGGGCAATCGACCGAGCGGCGGCTGCCCGCACGGCTATTGAAGAAGACGCGAGGGAGGCGCAGGCGTTCGTGGATCGCTGGAGACCGCGCGTCGACTCCCTCGCGAACGCCCGGGACGCGAAGATGCTGCGCGTCATTCTGGGCGAAGCGCTGGAGCACAAGCGCTTCTTCGATCAGGCGCTGGCCGGACGGACCGACCTCCTGGGCCGCCGCGGTCAGGTTCTCGGGCCGTCGCACGGGGAAGTCCTGCCGACCCGCTGGATCGAATAGCACGGACGTCGTTCGGCTGGACGCGGGGCCGTTCGGCCCTGAGGTCAGCGGGGACACTCTATTGACGACCGCGGCAATCGCATTGGGAAGCAATCTCGGCGACCGGGTGTCACACCTCGATCACGCCGTTGCCCGCCTCCACGCGTTCATCCGGAAGCTGAAAGTGTCGAGGTACTACGAGACCGCTCCGATTGGCGTCACCGGACCGCAGCCGCTGTTCCTGAACGCCGCGGCCGTGGGCGAGACCGATCTGTCTGCGCGGGTGCTCCTCGACGCCCTCCTGGCCATCGAGCGCGAGCGCGGTCGCGAGCGCCCATATGAGAACGCTCCCCGCACGCTCGACCTCGACCTGATCCTGTTTGGCGATCTCACCGTGGATGAAGCGGGTCTTGTCATCCCACACCCGCGATTCCGGGAGCGCCGCTTCGTGCTCGAGCCGCTGGCGGAAATTGCGCCCGACTTCCACGAGCCCGTGACGCGGCTGACGGTCGCCGAGCTCCTCGACAAACTCTCCTAGCGTCATCGGCGCGGGTCCGGTCGCGGCGTCGGTCGGGGGCTCGGCAGCGGCATCGGCCACGGCGCCGCTCGGAGGCCCGCCCCGGCGATCGCGTCGTCGATGGTCCGTGGCAACGCCGCTATCGCCTCGTCGAGGGCTTCCGGCAGCGACGCTAAGGCCTCGCTCGCGGCGTCCGGAATGGCTGCCCGGGCTTCGGCCATTGCCTGCGGGATGGCTGCATGTGCCGCGGCAACCGCTTCGGCAATCACGGCGTGGAGATCCTCGACGCCCCAATCGCCGGGATCGAAGCGATCGCCTTTGGGCTTGTCCTTGTTCTTGTCAGTCTTGTCTTTCGGTCCCGGTGTGCGCGGAGGAACGGGCGGGTCAGGCGGGTTCGCCGGGCTTGGCGGGTTCGGCGGGCCAACGTCGAGATCGTGGTCGCGGTTGCCTCTATCCCGGCGCCGCCGCTCCGTCTCAGGGCGCGCTTCTCCCGGGCGTCGCAGAGCAATGGCCCCGCTGAAAGACTCGAGCTCGACGTGCGCGCTCCCATTGCCGAGCGTGAGCGAGACCCGCTTGCCGCGCCGCTCCGAGTCGTCGCCGGGCAACGGGAACGTCGAGCGGATCGAGCCGTTGTAGGTGCGGGCCGACAGCGTGATGTTCGCGCGTTCGGCGATCGGCAGCGCAATCAGCCCGTTGTGCGTCGTCAGACGATAGAGCCCTCTATCCTTGATCGGGCCGTCGTAGGAGATGTTCCCGTTGACGGTATAGAGATCCACGTTCGCCGAATCGATTCGATCGAGGATGATGCTGCCGTTGGTCGACTCCGCCGACAGGTCGCCGCTGATGTCAGCGAGGCGGATGCCCTCGTTTACGGCGCGCACTTCGACGCGTCCCTTGGATTTCTCGACGACGATCGCGCCTTGCACCGACTTCAGCGAAACGAAGCCGGAGCCGCCACGGACCGTAATGTCACCGTGCGTCGTTTCGACGCTGACGTCGCCTCCCGCGCCTTCGATCACGATGTCCGCATAGGTGCCGCTGACGCCGATCGACATCCATCCGGGCATCGTGATCGTGTAGTCGAGCGAGCGCGGCGGCCCGCCGCGCGTCGATCGCGATCGCACGCTCAGCGTCTGATCGACTTGCTTGATGTCAATGGTCTCGCGATCGGAATGGTTCACTTCGACTCGGACGCTGTCCTTGTCCCAGGTCTTGACGTTCACGTCGCCGGCGAAGTTGTTGACGACGAGCTTTGTGCCTTTGGCGACCTGAACGGTCTGGTCCGTCGCCGTCACCGCCATCGTCGCGATCAGGAGTGCAGGAATCATCGTTGGTCCTCAGTCCGTTTCTGCGAGCGCCGCGGCGCGCCGGAGCAGATCCAACTTCCGCCGCCGCGTCTCGACCAGATGGCCGCTCAAGTATGCGTTGGCCGGGTCGACAGCGAGCGCGTCGCGTGCCTGCGCGATGGCCTGGTCGATGATCTGGAGATTGTGCTCGACGATCTCGATAGTGGCCTTGTCGAGCTTTCCGCGCCCGTTCTTCAGCGCCTTCTCGAGATCGGCCACCGCGGCATCGTATTGCGCGTCGGCAAGGCTCACGGGTAGAGCGGCGAGATCGCGCGAGGCCCCCCGGTCATCACCTGCCCCGGGAGCTCCACTCCCCGGTGACGCGGCTGGTGGAGCCATGGACGGGCGCATTCCCGCTATCTCGTTCATCGTGGCCGGCGCGATCACCTTGACCGCGATCGTTGCGGAAATCGCCATCAACACGACAGCAGCTGCAGCGAATTGGGGCAGCGTGAAGGAGATTCGCCGCGGCGCTGCGATCTTCTCGATGCGGCCGGCAATACCCGGCCAGAGGTCCCTCTGGGGAGGGCGCGCGCTGAGCGCCTGCGCCTGCCCGAGGATGCGCTTCAGATCGTTCAAGACCGCCGTGCATTCTGAGCAGGTTCTCAGGTGGCCGTCCACTTCTGCACGCTCGCCAGGTGCGAGCTCCCCGTCCAGATAGTCCGAGAGTCTGTCCGTCCATTCCTCATGCATCGTCATTGCCCGCTCAAGTGTCTTCGCATCAGCATGCGCGCCCGGTGCAATTGCCGTTTCGACGTACCCGTGGTGATGTCAAGGCGTTCGGCGATCTCGCGATGCTTGTAGCCTTCGACGTCGTGCAGCACGAAAATCGCGCGCGCGCCGGACGGCAGCTGCTCGACCGCGGCCTCGAAGTCGACCGCCAGATCCGCCCGCGCTGGCGCCACGGTCACGAGGTCGAGCGCGCCGGGGTCGTCGGCGATCCGCCCGCGATGGATCGCAAATGACCGCCGCCGCTCGATGACCACGTTGATCGCGAGACGGTGGAGCCAGGTTGCGAAGGCCGACTCGCCGCGGAACTGGCCGAGTTTCTGCCAGGCACGCACGAAGACATCCTGCGTGACCTCGTCGGCCTCGTGCGTGCCCAGCATACGCCGCGTCAAGCTGTGAATCTTTGCCACGTGCGACCGATACAGGCGCTCGAAGGCCGACGAATCCCCCCGCGCGGCCGACGCCACGTCGGAATCCATCGCGGGTCGGATCGGGGCGTGGCCGGTCAGCGCCATCACCGAAGCTGCCAACGTATCACCGTTACAACCGATTGGATGCGCTTGGCTTACGGAAGGTTGACAGGGAGGGGAGAAGGTGCTGGACAGGCGGGGAAGGGGTGGCGAGCCGAAGGATGGCCGCGTTATCCCCGCCCGCGGCCACTCCCGGCGGTCTGCAGAGCAATCGCCGGGTCAGCTCCACGATGCGGCTCGGCGCTGCCCAACGCATCTGCGAAAGGAACGGTCGCGCCGTGCATGTCTTTGCCCCCACGCGCCAGCCACATACGCGCACGCTCGATATACACGTAGTAGACCGGCGTGATGTAGAGCGTCAGCAATTGCGATACGAGAAGACCGCCGACCACGGCCAGACCGAGCGGGCGCCGCGATTCGGCGCCGGCCCCCACCCCCAAGGCGATGGGCAGCGTGCCGACGAGCGCCGCCATCGTCGTCATCATGATCGGACGGAATCTCACGAGGGACGCCTCATGAATAGCCTCCCGCGGCGATTTGCCATGCTCGCGCTGGGCCTCGACCGCGAAGTCCACCATCATGATGCCGTTCTTCTTCACCAAGCCAACGAGCATGATGATGCCGACGAACGCATACAGGCTGAGCTCGGTCTTGAACACGAGAAGCGTGAGCAGCGCGCCGAATCCCGCAGAGGGCAGGCCGGACAGAATCGTCAGCGGGTGCGTGAAGCTCTCGTACAGAATGCCGAGGACAATGTAGATGACCACGACAGCCATCAGGAGAATCAGCCCAAGGCCGCGCAGTGAATCCTCGAACGCTTGCGCGGTGCCCTGGAACATCGTCGAGATAGTCCCCGGAACGGTCGCCGCCGCGACCTGACGAATCGAGTCGACGGCGTCGCCGAGCGCGGCGCCCGGCTTCAGGTTGAATGAGATCGTCACAGACGGCAGCTGACCGGTGTGGCTGACGGTCAGCGGGCCCGCATCGGTCGTGGTCGTTGAGACCGTGTTCAGCGGAATCAGCGACCCTTTCGCCGAGCGCACGTAGAGCAACGACATCGCTGCCGGATCTTTCTGGAACTCCGGCGCCACCTGCAGGATCACCTGGTACTGGTTGTTCGGCGCGTAGATTTGCGAGACCTGGCGCGTGCTGTACGCGTTGTAGAGCGCCGTCTCGACCTGATTGGCCGTCAGCCCGAGCGCCGAGATCTTGTCCCGGTCCATTGAGAGCGTGACCTGCGGGTTCTTGATCTGCAGATCGCTCGACACGTCTTCGATGCCGGGGATCTCGCGGATCTTGGCTTCGAGGAGCGGCGCGTACTTGTACAGCTCCGCGGTGTCGGTGTCCTGCAATGTGAACTGATAGAGACTCCGTGCCCCCTGCTGACCGCCGAGATTGATCGGCGGCTGATTGACCATGTAGACGCGGACCCCGGGAATCTCCGCCAGCTTCGGCCGGAGGTCCGCCATGATCTGGTCGACCGAGCGCTTCCGAACCGACCGCGGCCTCAGGTCCGCGTTGAGGCGGCCGGAGTTGAGCGCGCCGCCGCCAGGCCCCAGCCCCACGTTGTTGCTGATGCTCACGATGTCAGGATCTTTCTCGAAGATCGCGGCAACCTGCATCTGGTGGCGCACCATCTCGTCGAATCCGATGCCCTGGACGCCCTCGGTGGTGGTCTGGAACCGGCCCTGATCTTCACTGGGCAGGAAGCCCTTGGGCACGATCATGAAGAAGTAGGCGGTGCCTGCGATCAGGGCAATCGAGATCGCCATCGTCACGGCGCTGTAGCGCAAGCTCAGCCCGAGCGTCCAGTCGTACAGCCGCAGCCAGCTGTCGAACATCCGCTCCGTGGCGTTGTAGAGCCAGTTGTGCTGCTGGCTGTGCGGGGGCTTGAGGAAGCGGCTGCAGAGCATCGGCGTCAAGCTGATGGACACGACGCCCGAGACCAGGATGGCGACGCCAATCGTGACCGAAAATTCGTGCAACAGGCGGCCGACAATCCCGCCCATGAACAGCACGGGAATGAAGACGGCCACGAGCGAGATCGTCATCGAGATGATCGTGAACGAGATCTCCTTCGAGCCGTCGAACGCCGCCCGCATCGGCGGCTTGCCCATTTCCATGTGCCGAACAATGTTCTCGAGCATGACGATCGCGTCGTCTACGACGAAGCCGACCGACAACGTGAGCGCCATGAGGGAAAGGTTGTCGAGGCTGTAGTCGAGCAGATACATCACGGAGAACGTGCCGAGGATCGACGCGGGTAGGGCCAGGCTCGGGATGATCGTCGCCGACACGTTTCGGAGGAACAGGAAGATGACGGCGATCACGAGCCCGATCGTCAGCATCAGCGTAAACTTCACGTCGGCGACCGATTCGCGGATGGGAATCGATCGGTCGGTCCTGACGTCGAGCGCCAGCGACGCCGGCAACTGCTCGCGGAACGTCGGCAGCAAGGCCTTCACGGCATCGCAGACGGCGACGACGTTCGTGCCCGGCTGCTTCTGAATGGCGAGGTAGATGGTGCGCTCGCCGTTGTACCACGCGGCGCTCTTGTCGTTCTCGATGCCGTCGAAGACGTGCGCAACCTCGTTCAGCCGGACCGGGTTGCCGTTCCGGTACGCGATGATCGTCGGACCATAGGCCGCGGCGCGCAGCAGCTGGCCGTTGGTCTGGACGACAAAGGTCTTGTCGTCGCCGTAAATCGTCCCAGTCGGCAGGTTGACGTTCGCGCTGTTGACGGCGTCGGCGACCTCATCGATGCCGATGCCGTGCGCGGCGAGTTTGCGCGGGTCGACATCGATCCGCACCGCGTATTTCGCGGCGCCGTAAATGTTGACCTGTGCGACGCCGCTGACCATGGAGATTCGCTGGGCGAGGGTCGACTCCGCGTACTCGTCGATCAGCGACAACGGCAGTGTGGGCGAGTGCAGCACCAGAAACAGCACGGGCTGGTCGCCGGGGTTGACCTTCTGATACGACGGGGGCGTCGGCAACTGCGGCGGCAGCAGTCGCGCCGCCTTGGCAATCATGGACTGCACGTCCTGGGCGGCCGCATCGATGTTCCGGCTGAGATCGAAGATGAGCGTGATGTTCGTGCTGCCCTGCGAGCTCGTGGAGTTGATGGAATTCAGTCCGGCAATCGTCGCGAACTGCTTTTCGAGCGGAAGCGCTACGGCGGACGCCATGGTCTCCGGGCTAGCGCCCGGCAGGCCTGCGTTGACCTGGATCGTCGGGAAATCCACCGTCGGCAGATCGCTCACGGGCAACAGCCGATATGCCATGACGCCGAACACCATGATCCCGAGCACGAGCAGCGTCGTCGTGACCGGCCGCTTGATGAAAAGCTCCGACAGGTTCATGACGCTGCCTTCTGCGCGTCTGCGGTCTTGACGCTGACGCGACTTCCTGGAACCAGCCGTAAATGCCCGTCGGTCACGACGGTCTCGCCGGGCCTGAGCCCGTCCTTGATGATCGACTCGTTCCCGCGCGTTCGCCTCACCGACACCGTCCGCAGCTCAACGGTCTGGTCGCTTTTGACGACGTATACGTAGTCCCCCTGCTGGCCGCTTTGGACGGCGGCCGTCGGGACAACCGTGACGTTCGGCTCGGTCGTCAGCGTGACCGTGACATTCACGAACTGGCCCGGCCAGAGCCGCCGGTCCTCGTTCGGAAACGTGCCTTTCACCTTGATCGTCCCCGTCGTGGCGTCAACGGCATTGTCGATGAAATCGATGCGGCCGGTGGACGGCGCCCCCTCCTCGTTCGGCGCTTTGGCTTCCACGCGGATCGTGCCCGCCGCGAGGTAGTGCTTGAACTGGGGAAGCATCGCTTCAGGAACCGCGAACGAAACGTAGACCGGCTGGATGCGATTGATGATGACGATCGGCGTCGTATCGTTGGCGCGGACCAGATTTCCGGCATGGACCTGCAGGAGGCCGGTCCGGCCGGTGATCGGTGCCTCGATCGTTGCGTAATCAAGCTGCACTTTCGCGCTGTCAACGGCGGCCTGATCGGCGACAACCGTGGCGTCGAGCGCCGCAGCTTGCGTCCTGAATTGGTCGACCTGCTCCTGCGTGGCGATGCCGCGCTTCAGGAGGTCGTCGTACCTGACGGAGGATGCCCTGGCGTTCTGCGCCTGGGCCTGGTCGCGTTGGAGATTGGCCTGCGCCTGCAGCAGGGCCGCCTCGAACGGCCGCTTGTCCAGTGTGAAGAGCACTTGCCCCTGCTTCACGTCGTCGCCCTCTTTGAAGTTGACCGACTGCAGCTCGCCCGTAATCTGCGCGTGGACCGCGACCGTCGATGCGGCGATGGCGGTGCCGATTGCCTGAACGTCGACAGGAACCGTTTTCTGGGCCGCGGCCGCAATCGTGACGGGCACCGCTGGGCCCTGGCCGCCGCCGCGCCCGTTCCCCGGTGCCGGCGTCTGCTGCAGGGCTTCCCCCGAGCAGGCGCCCGACAGCGCTGCGACGATGGCGAGCAAGGAAATTGTGGAATGAATACGCATGCTTATTCGAACCGGAGCGCGTCGATCGGGTCGAGCGCTGCGGCTTTCTGCGCCGGATAGAAGCCAAAGAACACGCCAGTGATGGCCGCGAATCCGAACGCAACCAGCACCGCCTGCGGCGACACCGCCGTCGGCCAGGACATCCAAAGCGTCACGCCCTTCGAGAGCGCGAAGCCGAGCCCGATGCCAATCGTGCCGCCGAACAGGCTCAGGACCACAGCCTCGACCAGGAACTGGAGCAGCACGTCGCGGCCGCGCGCGCCGATCGCCAGACGCAGGCCGATCTCGCGCGTCCGCTCTGTGACCGACACGAGCATGATGTTCATGATGCCGATGCCGCCCACGAGCAGCGATACGCCCGCGATGCTCGCCAGGAGCGCCGTCATCGTCTGCGTGGCCTGGACGCGCACGCTCGCCATCTCCTCCATCGTCCGCACCATGAAATCGTCGGGGTCGCCCGGCTGAATCTTGTGGCGGAAGCGCAAGAGCGCGGCGATGCGGTCGGCGGTCGCACTCGTGTCGCCCGCTGATGCCGCCGAGACCGTCACGTTTTGAATGAAGGTGATGCCGCGCATCTTCTTCATCACCGTGGTGTACGGGACGAACACCACGTCATCCTGATCGGTGCCCATGCCCGATTGACCCTTGCTCGACAGCACCCCCGACACGGTGAAGGGCAGGTTGTTGATGCGAATGATCTGGCCCACCGGATTGAAGTCGGGGCTCCACAGCTGATCGCGAACGATCGAGCCGAGGACGGCCACTTTCGCGGCAGTGGCCACATCGGTGGGCGTGAAGAACGACCCCTGGACCGTCGGCCACGAGCGAATGAGGGGCAGGTCGACGTCCGTGCCTTGAATCTGGGTGCCCCAGTTCGAGTTGCCGGCGACGACCTGACCGCGCGTATTGACGCCCGAGGCCTTGTACTGAACGCCCTGGATCTGCTGGATCGCCGTTGAGTCGTCTGGCGTGAGCGTGCTGGCGTTGCCCTGGCCCTGCCGCACGCCGCCTTGTGAGAAGTTGCCGGCGCTCACCATGATCATGTTCGTCCCGGCGGACTGAATCTGCGACTCGATCGAAGATTGCGCGCCCGTACCGAGCGCCACCATCGTGATCACCGCCGCGACGCCGATGATCATGCCCAACATCGTCAGCGCGGTCCGCATCTTGTTGCGGCCGAGCGCCTTGAAGGCGATCCGGAAGACCATGAGAACTGACATGGCAACTAGCCGGCGTCCGCTGGTTGAAGCATATTGGCCTCGGCCCTTTCGGGAACGTCCTGGGCCGGCGGGAGGTTGGCGAGCTCTTCGACCGCGTTGCGGCGACTCGTGACCGCCCGGTCGGCGACAACCAGCCCGTCACGGAATGACACGACGCGCGTGCCGTACTCGGCGATATCGATCTCGTGCGTGATGAGGAGCACCGTGATGCCGCGTTGCAGGTTGAGCTGCTGAAAGAGTCCCATCACTTCGATGCTCGTTCGCGTGTCGAGGTTCCCAGTCGGCTCGTCGGCCAGCAGAATCGCCGGGTTATTGATCAGCGCGCGCGCAATCGCGACGCGCTGCTGCTGGCCGCCCGACAGCTGATTGGGGTGATGGTCGGACCGCTCGCCCAATCCAACGGCTTCGAGCATGGCCATCGCCCGCTTGTGGCGATCCGCTGTCTTCATTGTATGGCCGCCGTATAACAACGGTAACTCGACGTTGTCGAGCGCGGACGTGCGCGACAGCAGGTTGAAACCCTGAAACACGAAGCCAATCTTCCTATTGCGGACGGCCGCCAGGGCGTCTTTCGACATTCGCGAGACGTCCTGACCGTCCAGGAGGTACTGGCCCGATGTGGGGCGATCGAGGCACCCGGCGATGTGCATGAACGTCGATTTGCCGGATCCTGACGGCCCCGTGACCGCAACGAATTCTCCCGGCTGGACCTCGAGGTTCACGCCGCGAAGCGCCCTCACCTCCACCTCGCCGACCACGTAGGTCTTGACGAGATTCCTGACCGCGATGACGGGAGGCATGGTTATCGGCCGCCTCGGCCTCCGCCGCCGAATCCGCCCGGGCCACGCCCTCCCGGCATCAACGGGTTACCTGTACCTGTGTTGGCGGTCCCCCGGGTCGAGCCGAGGCCGGTGATGCTCGTGACTACTTCTGTCTTGTCCTGCAGCTCTCCGCTCAAGACTTCCGTGTTGGTGCCATCGGTAATCCCCAGGCGGAGATTGACCGGCTTGAGCTGATGATCGATGAACAACCACACCCGCCCGCGCGTTTCCACCGTCGGCAGGGGCGCAAACAACGCGTCAATCGTCTGGGCCTGTTGGATGCTGCCGTATTTGGGTTTGAGCAGCTCGGACGGCCTTTTGGCCACCTGAGGCGGCTGGGGCGTCGCGAGCGTTGGGGAAGCACTGGACGCGCCCGTTCCACTCGACCGACCCGACCCACCCGACCCACTCGACTGACCCGACCCACCCGGGCCACGCGGTCCGGTCCGCCCGCCGCCTGCGAACTGAACCTCCGGCGGGATGGCCTGGTTCAGCGCCGTGAACATGTCTGTCGTCGGCCTGAAGCGCAGTGCCGTGTTCGGGATGCGCAGCGTGTCGCTCTTCCTGGCAATCTCGACCTTGACGTTCGCGGTCATCCCCGGCTTGAGCTTCAGCTCCGCGTTCGGCACGTCGATGACGGTGCCGTAAGTCGTGACGTTCTGCACGACGACCGGCTGTAAGCGGATTTGCGCGACCGTGCCTTCGAAGACGTCGGTGGGATACGCGTCCACGCGGAACGTCACGTGTTGATGCGGGCGGATGCGCCCCACGTCCGCTTCGTCAATGTTCGCGTTGACCTGCATCTTGGTCAGGTCTGCGGCGATGATGAACAGCGTCGGCGCCTGCATGCTCGCGGCCACCGTCTGGCCGACGTCGACGCTGCGCTGGGTCACGATGCCGTCGATCGGCGCCTCGATAATGGAGTGCTCGAGGTTCACCTGGTTCTGGTTGAGCGTGGCCTTCGCCTGCTCGACGGTCGCTTCGGACGACCGCAACATCGCCGCCGCCGAGTCCACCGCGATCTTCGCCGCGTCGAGATCGCTCTGCGGCAGCAGGTTCCTCGCAGCGAGCTCCTTGGTGCGCGCGTACTTCTGCTGGGCGTCGGTCAACGCCACTTTGTTGTGCTCGACGTCCGCCTGGGACTTGATCAGGTTCGCCTTGGCCTGCGCCACCTCCGCCTCGAACAAGGACGGCTCGAGTCTGGCGATCACCTGGCCCTTCTTGACGATTGAATTGAAGTCGGCCCCCAGCCAGCTGATGGTGCCCGACACCTGACTCCCGACCTGCACGGTGACCACTGCCTGCAGCGTCCCTGTGGCGCCGACGGTGTCGACGATTTCGCCACGCGAAACCGAGGAGGTATTCACCTGAACCTCGTTGCCGTTGTGCCTGTAGTAAAACGCGCCGGCCCCGGCCCCGATGGCGGCAATGAGGAGGAGAACCGTAGTCGCTCGCTTCATGAGAGGGTCTCGGTCGTTCCTGTTGAGTGCAACCTATTGTGGCGCGACTGTGATCGTCCCCGCCGGCGTCGGGCTCAGTATGGTCACGTTCAGATTCTGCAGCGTCGTCTGTTGCAGGCGCTCGAGTTCCACGAGCGACTTGCGGTAGTTGAGCACGGCCTGCAGTTCGTTGATTTGAGCGGTGGACAGGTCGCGTTGCGTCAGAATCACGTTGTAGTTCGTCGACATCCCGACTTCGAACTTGCTCTGTTCCGCCTCCAGCGTCTTTTGCGCCAGCTCGCGCGCGGCCTGGGCCGCCTGAACGCGCTCGATGCCGCTCTGCACGTTGATTGCCGCGTTGGTGACGTCAGTTGCCACCTGCAGCTCGATCTGCTTGACTTGCGCCTGTACTTGGTTCAATTGCACGCGTGCGCGGGCGACTGAGGCTTGCTGGGCGCTGTACCCGAGCGGATAGCTGAAGTTCAGCTGGGCGGTCCAGCGTGGATAGTTGGTCGTAAAAAGAGACGACAGCGCGTCGCCGAAGGCGCCGGGAATGGAACCGTTCGGGACGCGGTTTATGCCGGTTGTGCCCTCAGGATATGTGTACTGCGCGCCTCCAAGACCGACCAGTCCGTATGTACCGACGACATCCAGTTGTGGTTTCATCTGGTCGTTGAGGTACTTCAACGTGACGTTGTTCTGTTCCTCGTTCTTCCGCGCGATGTCGAGATCGGTCCGTTCGCTGAGC
This sequence comes from Vicinamibacterales bacterium, assembly GCA_035510155.1. Lineage (GTDB taxonomy): Bacteria > Acidobacteriota > Vicinamibacteria > Vicinamibacterales > CAVVIG01 > DATKHR01. Next base: position 41,863 of record DATKHR010000379.1, on the reverse strand, counting down.
GCTCGGCGCACCGCCGCCTGCACGTCGATCGGTTCAGGGCTAAAGTCCGGGCGATCGACAGGATCCAGATGCGCGCTCCAGTTCGCGTCTTGCGTGCCGCTGACGAGAAGGCGTTTGAGCGCCAGCTCCGCCGTGTCGCGGGCTTGAACAGCCGTGGCAAGGTTTTGACGGGCCGTCGCCGACTGCGATTGCGCCTGCACGACGTCGATCGGCGCCATGGTCCCGACCTCCACGCGCGTCTGATTGTCCTTTACGAGCTGATTGGCCAAGTTCACCGACTCTTGCGCAACGTCAACCGCTTGCACGGCGTAGACATAATCCCAGTACGCATTGCGCACGTTCGAGAGAGTGTTCGTGATCGTCGCGCGAAGCTGCACGTCCGAGATGTCGCGGCTCACCTTCGTGATCTGAAGTGACCGCCGCGTCGAATCGATGCGCAGATTTCTGAACAGCGGCTGCGTGTAGGTGGCGGACCAATTCGTGTTGTACGCAGGGTTGTACAACGTGTTCAAGCTGGTCGTCGTCGTTTTGTTGTTGTTCAACAAGATGCTGTACGAACCGCCCCCCCAGGGGACATTCTGGCCTATCCCCCCGTTCCAAGTTGACAAACCGGCGGTGATCGGCGTCCCCGCGAGATTCGTGCCTGCCAGCGTGGTGTTCGCAGGTGTGACCGTAGACTGTGTGGCGAGGGTCGAGGTCAGCGCCGGATGGTACGTGGACTGGATGCTCGCGATGGAAATATCGTTGACCTGCGGGTTGAGCCGTTGGACTGCTATGTCGAGGTTCCGGTCGAGCGCGAACTTCACTGCATCCTCGAGCGTCAACTGGACAACCGGGCGCGCCTGGCCGGCCGCTTGCGTCTGCGCGGTTTGATTCGTTGCGAGGCGATCCCCGGACCGCGCCGCGTTGTCGGCCGCCTGCTTGATGAGCTCCTGTATGCGCGCCTCAGTCAACTGCGCGTGCGCCGTCGCCGCGATTCCAAGCGCGACGATCGTCTGAGCGGTCGTGAGCCACCGCGTGAGTCCTCTCCGTTCCATGTCACTCCCCGTGTTCATTTGCCGCGCTCGCGGCGATGATCCTTTTCCCATTGATCGTGCAGCTTGTTGAGCTTGACCCGCTGCTCCGGCGACAGCACCTGGCGCATATGGAGGAGCATGAGTGTCCGCTTCTTGTTCATGTTGGCCCGAATGGCCTCGACCTTGTCGACCTGCCGCGTCACCGCCGCTTCGTCAGCGTTGGCCGCGATCATCCGGGACAACTCTTCTTCCTGTGCGTCGAGGTCGGTTTTCTGCTCCCGAAGGCTCGGGATGGTCTGCTGGAAGACCGCGTCGATCTTGGCACTTTGCTCCGGGGTCAGGGAGAGGTCGCGTTGAAACTGCGCATCCCGCCACCACGGAAAACCGAACGATTGTCCGCGAACGCGCGCTCCAAGTGCCAGCAGCAAGAGCGCAACCGCCGCCCCGGACCGCCATCTATGCGTCATTCGTAAACCTCTGAATATACAGTTACTTCAGGGAATACGACAAACCCTCAACCGTTATTTAGTGGGGTGACAAATTTTTACGAGGGAACGTCAGGTGCGGGCGCCTCTTTGCCCCTATCGGGAGAACGCCTCCAGCCTGACGATGGCGGCCCCGACGAGGTTGTCTGGCGTAGAGGCCCCAGAAGTCAAGCCGACGCTCACTGGGCCTTGGCATGGAAGCCAGCCGCTCGCCCTCACCTCGGCATTCGCACCGACCGGGCGGTATTGGATTTCGCTGGCAGAGAGCAGGCATTCCGGGTCGGCAACATGATAGGTGGGGACCCGTTCGGCGCAGAGGCGCGCCAGGTTGGCGGTGTTGCTGCTGTTGTACCCGCCGATCACGAGCATCAGATCGATCCGCTCGTCCCGGAGCAGGCCGACAACGGCGTCCTGCCGGTCTTGGGTCGCGCTGCAGATCGTGTCGAAAGCCGTGTACCGCGCTTCGAGTTCGCTCTCGCCGTACCGATCCTGCATGGCCGCGCGGAGCATGTCCCCAATCTCAAGGGACTCGCTCATGAGCATCGTCGTCTGGTTGGCGAGGCCGATCCGCTCCAGGTCGCTTGCGGCATCGAAACCGGGCGAGACGGCGTTCGCAAATCTCTGTAAGAGACGCTTCGCGTCCTCGCCCCGTCGAATGTAGTCGCAGACCGACGCCGTCTCGCTTCGGTCGTAGACGACGAGGTACCGCCCGCCGAACTCGACGGCGTGCGACGCCGTCGCCTGCGTCTCTTCGTGCCAGACCTTGCCGTGAATGATCGAGGTATAGCCGCCCTCCGCGTAGCGGCGCACGTTCTTCCAGACGTTGAGCACCGATCCGCATGTGGTGTCCACGAGCGTGGCCCCACTCCGGTCCAACCGTTGCAGCATCGATACCGTGACGCCGAACGCAGGAATGATCACGACATCGTCCGGACCCAGGCGATCGATGGCCGTCGGGTCATCGCTCAAGAATCGGATGCCTTGCCCCCGCAGCTTCTCGTTGACGTGCGGGTTGTGGATGATTTCACCGGTCAGAAAGACCTGCCGATCCTGAAAACGCGCGCGCGTCTGATAGGCGTAATCAACAGCACGATCAACGCCGTAACAGAAGCCAAACTCGCGCGCCAGGTGGACGGTCAGGCGTCCGGCCTTATAGGTGAAATTGTCCGCCTTGACACGCTCGACCAGGTCGCTGTGGTAGCTGTCGGAGAGCACGCTCGCGACGGCCTGTTTGAGATCGAGCCCCTTGCGGAAGATCAGAGACGGCAATCAGTGGTCCCTGGCCCTACGGCGCCTTTACCTCGCGCACGTGCGGCGTCAGCGCATCGAACGCAACGAGCTCACGCGTGTGCGGCCGTTCGAGTGCCACTTCCAGATCGGACAGAAACGCTTCGTCCGCCGCGATTTGGGCCGGGCTCCCTCCACGGGCCGCAACAGGCGCCAGGCGGTTGGTCGCCGCCTGCCTCGCCAGCGTCTGCTCCACGCCGCGGATGTGGGATCCGCGCTGGTACGACGCGCCGACGGCGACGCCGACAAAGAGGCCGGCCGCGGCCGCGCCCGCGACCCACCGCGGCGTCGCGTGCGAGCGGGACGCCGTCATCGTTCGGCGAACCAATTGACTGGGAAAGCTGATGATGCGCGCCGGCTGCCGGAGACGTTCCAGGCGCCGCGCGATCTGCTGCTGCTGGGCGCGCAGGCGCTCGGGAGTAAACACCGCGTCCGCCCCTAAAACGGCCTCCTCAGTCAAACCGTCCATGAAGCGGGCGAGGTCGGAATACCTGGCCGCGCAAGGCTCACAATCAGCGAGGTGCTCGGCGGCCGGCGGATCCACGATTTCGCCGTTGCGCTCGGCGAGGTAGCAATCAAACAGTTGCTCTTCGGCGAGATGCGCGCGATGGTTCACGGCGTGCCTCCCAGTAATCCGCGAAGTTTGCGGGCAGCCCGGAACAGGTGAACGCGCACGGTCGATTCATTGAGTCCCGTGATGGCGCTGATCTCTTTCGGCGTGCAGTCGCCGTATTGGCTCAGCATGAAGACGGTCCGTTGTCGTCCATCCAGGCGATCGACGGCCGCGGCGATTCGCTCCCGGCGCTCACGGGCCAGCAGCTGCTGTTCCGGATCGCTCGCGAGATGGGCCGCCGATGCTCTTGCCTCATCCGCGCGTGACACCTCGCCCGGCACCAACCAGCGATCGCGCCGGCCCCGCGCTTTGCGGCGGTCCAGGCAGCCGTTGACCAGAATCCGGGTAAACCAGACCTCGAACGGCCACGCCTCGCGATACGACGAGATATGGCTGAAGGCCTTGACGAAGGCGTCCTGAACCGCCTCGTCCGCTTCCGACGCGTCTCGCAGGTACTGATAGGCGATTCGTGACGCGCGACGCTGATGCAACGCGACCAGTTCTTCGAAGCGCTCGCGCGCCTCGTCCATCGCCCCTCGCTCGACGCGGCCGCGGATATCGACCGCAAGCCTCGTATCGTCGCTGAGCGGGGTATGAGGGCTGTGGGACCTCTCCGGGCCGCCCGGCTGTTGACGGACGCCAGCCCCCGGAGCGGGCGGCTGGAGGGTGGGGTTGGGAGCAGTCCGAAGGCTCCCTTCCTCCCGAGCCGCAGCCCGCCGGCTCTCGTTGTTGGCCCGCCGCTGCGTCTGGTGGTCTGCACTCATTGGGGCATTACGATACTGCCAAGTTGATGTTTACAGTGTACTCGAAGTGTCACATTTGATTGACTCGACCGATCGGCAGGGTTAGGATCTACGGCTTCGTATGTGATTGGACTTTCATATACTTAGCAATCAGCTCTCAGCCACCGGCGGTCCGACGCGAGATCGGATGGCCGACGGCGCCGGAGCAGGAGTCTTGGATGAGCACGCAGGTTGACCGTGAACGGGGGCTCGAGGGGGACGGGATAACGGTTGATCGCGTTCGGTGGAACCTGTCGAGCGCCGCGCTTTACGAGGAAGCCATCCGCCGCCAGGAAGGGGTGATTGCCGCCGAAGGTCCTCTCGCGTGCCGAACCGGCCAGCATACGGGCCGCTCGCCCAACGACAAATTCATCGTGCGCGAGCCATCGAGCGACGCGAACGTCAACTGGGGCCTGGTCAATCGTCCGATGAGTCCCGAGCAGTTCGACGAGCTGTACCGCGAGTACGCAGCATCGATCCGCAACCGGGAGCTGTTCGTGTTGGACTGCTATGCGGGCGCGGATCCCGCCTACCGGCTGCCGGTCCGGATCATCACCGAGCTCGCCTGGCATAACCTCTTCTGCCGCAACCTGTTCATCAACGATCCCGCGGCAGCTGCGGCGGGCGCGCCGGAGTTCACGGTCATCGATTCGCCGAGCTTCGATGCGGATCCGGTTCGCCACGGAACGAACTCCAATGTCGTGATTGCCGTGAACTTCGCCCGGAAGCTCGTGCTCATCGGCGGCACCAGCTACGCGGGCGAAATGAAGAAATCCATCTTCACGGTGTTGAACTACCTGCTGCCCCTTCGGAATGTCCTCTCGATGCACTGTTCGGCGAACGTTGGGGTGGCCGGCGATGTCGCGCTGTTTTTCGGCCTGTCCGGTACGGGCAAGACGACGCTTTCGAGCGATCCGCACCGGAGGCTCATTGGCGACGATGAGCACGGCTGGAGCGAGCGGGGCGTGTTCAACTTCGAGGGTGGCTGCTATGCGAAAACGATTCGACTCTCCGTGGAAGCGGAGCCAGAGATTTACGCAACCACCCGACGCTTCGGCACGGTGCTCGAGAACGTCGTTGTGGATCCCGAGACGCGCGCGCTCGACCTCGACGACGACCGGCTGACCGAGAACACGCGCGCCGCTTACCCCATCTCGTTCATCGGCAACGCCGTGCCGTCCGGGCAGGGCGGACATCCGGCCAACATCGTCATGCTCACGGCGGATGCGTTCGGGGTGCTCCCGCCGATTGCGCGCCTCTCGCCGGCCGCCGCGATGTTTCATTTTCTCTCGGGGTATACGGCCAAGGTCGCCGGCACGGAGAAGGGCGTAACGGAGCCGAAGGCGACCTTCAGCACCTGCTTCGGCGCTCCATTTCTCCCGCTGGCGCCGAGCCGTTATGCGGCGATGCTCGGCGAGAAGATCGCGCGCCACCGCGCTCGCGTGTGGCTGGTCAATACCGGGTGGAGCGGCGGCCCCTACGGCGTCGGCAAGCGGCTGAAGATCGCGCACACGCGCGCCATGATTCGCGCGGCGCTGTCGGGGGCGCTCGACTCAGTCCCGTATCACAAGGATTCGATCTTCAACCTCGACGTGCCGGCGAGTTGTCCCGACGTCCCGCCGAACGTGCTGCGTCCGAGGGACACCTGGGCGGATGGCGCGACCTACGACGCGCAAGCGTGGAGGCTGGCGCGCATGTTCCGCGACAACTTCAAGACCTTCGAATCGAGCGTGGGCGCGGACATTGTCGCAGCCGGGCCCCGAGATGTCCCGGAATGAATGAGGCGAGCGGGCCGCTCCGGCCGTGATCTCCTTCGCGCCTGTTATCGGGCTCGAGATCCATGCGCAGCTACTGACGGCGTCGAAAATCTTCTGCGGCTGCAGCACGCGGTTCGGCGCCCCGCCGAACACCCACGTCTGCCCGGTGTGTCTGGGCCTGCCCGGCGCGCTGCCGGCGCTCAATCACGCCGCCGCTGACGCGGCGATTCGCGCCGCGCTCGCTCTGAACTGCACGATTCACCACGTGTCGATTTTCGCGCGCAAGAACTACTTCTATCCCGATCTGCCGAAGGGCTACCAGATTTCGCAGTACGAGCGCCCCCTCGCGACCGATGGGCGTATTGCCGCACGAAGCGACTACTGGGCGCCGGAGTATGACATCCGTATCAAACGCGTTCATCTGGAGGAAGACGCCGGGAAGCTGCTGCACGAAGGCTTCCGCGATTCAGACGCGCACAGTTACGTCGATCTGAACCGTGCCGGGACACCGCTCATCGAGATCGTGACCGAACCGGACTTCCGATCGGCGAACGACGCTGCGGCATTCTTTAGCTACCTCCGGGAGCTGCTGGTCGCCATCGGCGTCAACGACGGCAATATGGAAGAGGGCAGCCTTCGGTGTGACGCCAACGTGTCGGTCCGTCCCGACGCCACGGCCTCCCTCGGGACGAAGACGGAAATCAAGAACCTGAACTCTTTCCGGTTCGTCGAGAAGGCAATTGACTTCGAAATCGGCCGTCAGATCGAGGAGCTTCGTGCGGGCGGCCGTGTGGTGCAGGAAACGCGACTGTGGGACGCCGCGGGCGGACGAACGTTCGCCATGCGAAGCAAAGAGGAGGCGCACGACTATCGCTACTTTCCGGAGCCGGATTTGCCGCCGCTCCTGGCGCCGGCGGAGCGGATCGACGCGATCCGGCGCGCGTTGCCCGAGTTGCCGGCGGCTTGGCGCCGGCGCCTCCAGCTCGATCGCGGCCTGGGTGAAAGCGATGCCGTCGCGCTGACGCTCAAGCCTGGTCTCGGCCGATACTTCGAGGACGCCGTCGACGCCGGCGCTCCCCCCAAGCCCACCGCCAATTTCGTAATGGGGCCCGTCCGGACCGCCCTGAACGAGCTCGGCACCGACGATGTGGACGTCGTGCGCGCCAAGGTGCCGGCACCCGCGCTGGCAGCCCTCGTTGTCCTGATAGAGCGCGGCGCGATCAGCCACACGATCGGCAAAGAGGTATTCGGCAGGATGCTCGCTTCGGGCCGCTCGGCGCGCGAGATTGTAGAGGCCGAGGGTCTGACCCAAATCGACGATGAGTCGAAGATTGTGGCGGTGATCACCGACGTTCTGGCCAGAAACGCCGATGCCGTCGCACAATTCAGCGGCGGAAAGACCAACGCTTTTGGGTTCCTCGTCGGGCAAGTGATGAAGGCGATGGGTGGAAAGGCGAACCCGAAACGCGTGAACGAGCTACTGAGGCGCGCCATCGAGACAGGAGGGGCCGGATAGGCGGGAGGTGCAGGAATCTTGACACCTGTTTTGGCGCGGCACTACACTGGAATCGTCAGTACGGACAGTTTATTCCGAGGACCTGCATGCCACGCTTCGTGACCAGTTCGAGGCCGATTAGCGCGCAGCACCCGATCGCAGAGTTCTACAGAGAAGAATTTGCAAAGCATCATCGTTGTCTTCAGCGACAGCGAGCGTACTATTCAGAGAGCGCCATCACCGATGTGGAGACGGCCCTCGCAAACATCATGGGCCAGCTCGAAAAGCTCTCGACGCAGGCAAACGCGCCTCAGCTTGTCAGTTCCCTCCTCAAGAAATTCGACGTCGTAACCGGCTTATCGGCCTGGTCGGATCCCAAGCGTTCACACTGACCCGTTCACTCGCCGAGCTTCGAAGCGACACTCTCGCGATCATTCATGGCGGCATTCGTGCGGCCGACGCCGGGCTGTTGACAGCGCGCGCGCTGGCTCGAGCCGGACTCCAACGCGGGCCTGAGGCGACGCGTGGCGGCCGAAGCTGGATCCTTGCCGCCGGCAAGGCGGCCGACGCCATGGCGGCGGCGGCCACGGCGCATGTTCGTGGCCATTCAGGGGAGCCGGGCCTGGCCGGCGGCCTTGTGATCGCCTACGCTGGCGGCCCGCCTGGCGCGGGCGATCAGGCTCAGCTGGTGCGCGTCGCGGGCGGCCACCCTGTACCGACGGTGGCGAGCGAAGAGGCGGGGCGTCGAGCGCTCGCGCTCGCGCGGTCGCTCGACACGAACGACCGGTTGCTCCTGCTCCTCTCCGGCGGCGCGTCGGCGCTCATGGCTGTTCCATCCAACGGCCTCTCGCTCGAAGACAAGCGGTCCACGACGGCGACCCTGCTCGAGGCGGGAGCGGACATCCATGCCCTGAACACCGTGCGCAAGCATCTGTCCGCCATCAAAGGCGGGCGGCTGGCGGCAGCGACGCGCGCAACCTGCGACGTGCTCGTCGTTTCCGACGTCGTCGGCGACGACCTGGGCGTCATTGCGTCCGGACCGGCCGTGGCGGATGCGAGCCACTTCCACGACGCGCTCGACGTCCTCCGGCGATTCGGCGGGGAAGACCGGTTCCCCCGCGCGGTTGTGCAGCACCTCACGGCGGGCGTGGCCGGGCGTGTCGCCGAAACGCCGAAACCCGGCGATCCACTGCTGGCGCACACTCATGCGGCGGTGATCGGATCGCGGCGCGACGCCATGGACGGCGCAGTGGCGGAAGCCGCGGCGCGCGGCTACTGGACTCTCCTCGTTGATGACCCGGTGGTCGGCGAAGCGCGCGTGGCGGCTCCCTCGCACCTACGCGCGGTGCTCGCGCGCGCGGCCGGCATGAAGCGACCGCTGTGCGTCGTGTCGAGCGGCGAGACGACCGTCCGAGTGACTGGGCATGGCAAGGGCGGTCGCAATCAGGAGTTTGTGCTCGCGGCCGCCGAGGTCCTCGGTCGGGTTCCTGCCGCGGGCACTGTGTCCAGCGCGGGCACCGACGGGATTGACGGCCCAACCGACGCGGCGGGCGCCTACGCCGATTGGACCACTGTGGACCGGGCGCTCACCGCGGGTCGCCGCCCCGGTCCGTATCTCGCGGACAACAACAGCTACGCGTTTTTCGACTCGCTCGGCGATCTCATCCGCACCGGTTCAACCGGCACGAACGTCGGCGACCTTCAAGTAATTCTGTTAGCCTAACTTCACATGTTTTCGCGGGATCAAGTCCTCGCGCTGATGCGCGACCGGGTCCACCACCCGGCCGGCATGCGCGAGCTCATCCAAGTTCTCAAGGTGCCGCACGACGAGCGCACGTCGTTCAAGCGGCACGTCAAGTCGCTCGTCTCCTCGGGCGACCTCATTCAGATCCGGGGCCATCGATTCGGCCTTCCGGAGAAGATGGATCTCTACGTCGGCCGTCTTCAGATGCACCCCGCCGGCTATGGGTTCGTGGCGCCCGATCGACCAGTTGATCGCCTTCTCAGCGAGCCGCTGCCGGCCGGATCGGGCGGCGACATCTACGTGTCAGGACCCCATCTCAACGAGGCGATGCACGGGGACCGCGTCGTCGTCCGCGTGGAGCGTATGAACCAGGGGGCAGCCGCGCCCGGAATGGGCGAGGACGGAAAGCGAGCCGAAGGGCGCGTCATTCGAATCCTGGAGCGCGCGAACCAGTCCATCATCGGCCGCTACGACCGCGGCGACCTGCCCCGGTCGACGACCACAGTGCGGGACAGCGGAATCGGTTACGTGATCCCCTTCGATCGGCGCGTGCTCATGGACATCTTCATCCCGCCGGGCCAGGAGGGCGGCGCGGAGGCCGGCGAGATGGTCGTCGTCGAGCTCACGAGATGGCCTACCCAGACCCGGGGCGCGGTGGGGCGCGTGGTCGACGTCCTCGGGGACATCAACGCGCCGGGCGTCGACACCGAGATCATCATTCGCACCCACGGCATTCCCGACGTCCACTCGCCGGAGGCGGTCGACGAGGCGACGCGTCTCGGGACCGCCGTCGCCGATCGTGATGTTCGCGGGCGCACGGATTTCCGGTCCGTCCCCACGGTCACAATCGACGGCGAACACGCGCGCGATTTCGACGACGCGATCACGATTGAGCGACTGCGGAACGGGCACTACTGGCTCGGTGTTCACATCGCCGACGTCTCGCACTACGTGCAGGAAGGAAGCGCGCTCGCCCGCGAGGCGTATGAGCGCGGGACGTCGGTGTACTTCCCCGAGCGCGCCGTTCACATGTTCCCATCGGAGCTTGCAACCGGCTTGTGCAGCTTGAACCCGCAGGTCGATCGGCTCGTGCAATCGGCTCTGATGGAAGTGAACCGGCAGGGTCAGGTCGTGCGCGCTGAGTTCCACGACGGCGTCATCAACAGCGACGCGCGGATGACGTACACCGCGGTCAACGGCATCCTGACGAACCGGGATCCCCAGCTGCTGAAGGAGTACGCGGCTCTGGTGCCGATGTTCGAGCTGATGCGGGAATTGTTCCAGATTCTCAATGACGCCCGCAGGCGGCGCGGATCGATCGACTTCGACCTGAATGAGGCCGAAGTCGTCATTGACGACGCCGGGAAAGTCGAGGCCATCATTGCGCTCGAGCGCAACGTCGCGCACAGACTGATAGAAGAGTTCATGCTGCTCGCGAACGAGACGGTGGCGTCATATCTGGAAGCGCACAAGGTGCCAACTCTGTACCGGGTGCACGAAGATCCTGATCCGTTGAAAGTCTTGAAGTTCGAAGAGTTCATCTCCGGGTTCGGCTACAGCCTGGGGGCTCCGGTGGCGGCGCTCCGTCCGCGCCATTTTCAGAAGCTGGTCGAACGCATCCACGGCAAGCCGGAAGAGAAGCCGATCGCCCTGCTCATGCTTCGAACGATGCAGAAGGCGCGCTATGCGCCGGAGAATCTCGGGCACTTCGGGCTTGCGGCGGCGAGCTACACGCATTTCACTTCTCCCATTCGGCGGTATCCCGACCTCGTGGTCCATCGCACGCTGCGCGCCGCGCGGCATGCGGCGATCACGCCCGAGCTCAGAGAGGAGCTCGTCGAAGAACTGCCCGAAACGGCCCGCCATACTTCTGAGATGGAGCGGCGCGCGGACGACGCGGAGCGTGAGCTCGTCCAGTGGAAAAAAGTGAAGTTCATGGCCGACAAAGTCGGCGATGAGTTTGAGGGCTATGTCGTTGGCGTGGCGTCGTTCGGGCTCTTTGTCGAGCTGGTGGAGCACTTCGTCGAAGGGCTCGTTCATGTTTCAACGATGGCGGATGATTACTACCGCTTCATCGAAAGCGGGCATCTGCTGAGAGGGGAAAATACCCACAAGGTCTACCGGCTGGGCGACAGAGTCCAGGTGCAGGTCATTCGGGTGAGCATGGAGCACCGGCAGATCGATCTCGGCCTCGTCGAGATTCTCGACCGCGTGCGTCAGGGAGACAGAGCGTCGCGGAGCGACCGTCCCCGTCACGGCAAAGGTCCTGGAGGAAGGGGTCCCCGGGATCAGCACGCCCGTCGGGCCAACGGCCGGCGGGCGCCGAGGCCGGGCCGGCGGGAGCGCCAGCGGAGGCGCGGAGGTCGATGAAATCAGTCATCGTCGGAACGGCGGGCCACATCGACCACGGCAAGAGCGCGCTCGTGCAGGCGTTGACCGGCACCGATCCGGACCGGCTCAAGGAGGAAAAGGCGCGAGGCATCACCATCGATCTCGGTTTCGCCCATACGACAGTCGAGGGCCTGCATCTGGCGTTCGTCGACGTTCCGGGCCATGAGCGATTCGTCAAGAACATGCTGGCCGGCGTCGGCGGCATCGACCTCGTCGTTCTCGTCGTCGCCGCGGACGAGTCGGTGATGCCGCAGACCCGCGAGCATTTTGAGATCTGCAGGCTGCTGCGTGTGCCGGCCGGGCTGGTGGCGCTCTCGAAAGCCGATCTTGCCGACGCGGAGATGACCGAGCTGGCGCGGCTCGAGGTGCGAGAGCTCGTGGCGGGGTCGTTTCTCGACGGCGCCCCGATCGTCCCGGTGTCGGCGCGGACCGGAAGCGGCCTCGATGACCTGCGCGCGGCGCTGATGCAGGCGAGCGCGCGGGTGCGCGGCCGCGCGCAGACGACCGTGACACGGCTGCCGGTCGATCGAGTCTTTTCGATGAAGGGATTTGGGACGGTCGTCACCGGCACGCTGGTTTCCGGAACAGTCGCAGCGGAGCGGGAGCTGGTGATCGCGCCCGGACAGCGCCCCGTGAAGGTCCGGGGCGTCCAGGTGCACGGCCTGAAGTTTGCGGAGGCGACCGCGGGGCACCGGTGCGCAGTGAACCTGGCCGGGATCGACGTTCACGAGATCGCGCGCGGACAGAGTCTGGTGACGCCGGATGCGTTTGTTGAGACTCGCGTCGTCGACGTCGCGATTGAGGTGCTCGGCGAGGCCAAGCCGCTCCAGCATGGCGCGCGTGTCCGGTTTCATCAGGGTACGGCGGAAGTGATGGGCCGCGTGGGCATCATTGATCCGCAAGCGACGACGGTCCAGCCGGGCGGCCACGGATGCGCGCGTCTCCGGCTCGAGTCGCCGGCCGTTCTTGCGCGTGGCGACCGATACATTCTCCGGGCCTACTCGCCGCCTGTGACGATTGCAGGCGGCGTCGTGCTCGATCCGTTTCCGCCGCGCGATCGCATCCGCGCTGCGGCCGCGACCGACCGCTGCCGAGCGCTCGGGTTCGACGGGGCTTCAACCGATCGCGGCACGTCGGAGCGAAGGGCAGCGGCGGTGCTCGTTGCCGATGCCGGTCCTGCAGGACTCCCCATATCGGCGCTCGTGAGCAGGGTCGGCGTCGATCCCGCCGCGCTTGAGGTGCGCGTCCGCGAGCTGGTCGAGGGTGGCCTGATCGCCGCGGCCGAGGGGGTACTCGTCGACCGTGCCGTGCTTGTGCGCCTGGAGGAATCGATCCTCTCCGCACTGGCCGAACATCATCGCGCGCAGCCGTTGTCGGAGGGCGTGTCGCGCGAGGAGCTGCGGGCGCAACGCTTCCGTCGCGGCGACCAACGGGTATTCGAGCACGCTCTCGCGGAGCTGGTGAGCGCCGGGAAGATTACCTTGCGCGATCGGGTCGCGTTGTCGACCCATCAGCTCGCGTTGTCGCCGGAGGAATCACGCGCGAAGGAGGCTATCGAGCGCGCTTACCGCGCCGCCAGCCTGAAGCCGCCGGATCCGCCGGCGCTCGCCGTGGAGCTGGGCGTTAGCGGCGCGGTCGCCGACCGCATGCTCCGGCTCCTCCAGCGGCAGAGAGTGCTCGTGCGCCTCGACAGTCTCTGGTTCCATGAAGAAGCACTCGAGCAGTTGAAGGCCAGCGTGGCGGCGATGAAAAGGGAAGGGGCGCCGGCGCGGATCGACGTTGCCACGTTCAAGGAGCGGTATGGCGTGACGCGGAAGTTTGCGATTCCCCTGCTCGAGTACCTGGACAGGGAACGGGTCACCCGGCGGTCGGGCGACTCGCGCATCGTGCTCTGAGGACGGGCGGAGCACGGTGCTCGGGGGAGGGCTTACTGGTTTCCGTCCTTCATGCCGTCTTTGAAATTCTTGATGGCGCTGCCGATGCCGCGGCCAAGCTCGGGCAGCCGGTTGGCGCCGAAAATGATCACGACGATGGCCAGAATGACGAGAAGCTCTGGCAGCCCGACACGTCCCATGGCGATGCTCCTTGAAGGCCTGATTGTACCACTCTTCGCGGTCGGGCTTGGCGCGCCGCAATTCGCTTCCGGCGTCGACCTCGTCGAGGTGTACGCGACGGTCACCGATGCACGCGGTGAACCAGTCGCCGGGCTGACCGCCGCGGACTTCGAGGTATCGGAAGATGGCGTCGCGGAGCGTATTACCGTGTTTGCACCGGGCGAGTTCCCCCTGTCGGTCGTCGTGGCGATCGATCGCAGCTTCAGCATGTCGGGTGAGCGTCTCGCGCTCGCCAAGCGGGCTGCCGTGGCCTTCATCCAAGCCTTGCGCGACGAAGATGAAGTGACGGTTGTTGCAATCGGCAGCGAGATAGAGACCGTCACACCGCCCACTCCCGCGCGAGACGCGGTGAGAACGCCGTGGGAGGTGATCGGTCCGTGGGGAACGACCCCGCTGTACGACGCGACCGTGAAGGCCATCGACCTGGTGCACGGACGTCGCGGCCGGCGCGCCCTGCTTCTTCTCTCCGACGGCGACGACCGCGGGAGCGACACGAAGGCGGCCGATCTTATCGATCTCGCCCGGCGCAGCGACGTCCTGGTGTATCCGGTCGCGCTCGCGAAGCATCGACCTCCGATCTTCGCGGAGCTCGCCGGGGTGACGGGCGGCCGCTCGCTGTTCGTCACCGATCCGAAGCGGCTCGATGACGCGTTGGTGGGCCTGGCGCGCGAGCTGCGGGTGCAGTATTTGATTGGATACGCTCCAGCCGAAAACGCCGGCCGGCGTCCCGGATGGCATGCCATCGACGTGCGTGTCCATCGTCCGAACCTGCGGGTCAGGGCGCGCGACGGCTATGTTGGTCGCTGAGGGCAGCCGACTGCTGGCTTCGGCGAACGCGCGCCTCTCAGCCTTGTCGGGCCCCGCGCTTCACGAGCGCCTGGATCCCGCGCAGGCACATGTCGATGCCGAATCGAAAGAGCTCGTCCTGAGCGTCGGTCGTCAGATGATCCGCAAGGGCGACGATGGTCGGGTACTCGTCGGCCGGGAGCGATTTGAATTGACGGCGGGCCTCCGCGAGGATTTTCCGTCGGCTCGAGCCCGCGAGCGCAGCCCACCGAGCGAGCCGCCCTTCATCGGCGGCAAATTCCGTCACGAAGTTGTTCAGGTGATACGCGGCGTGGGCCACATCCCGGTCCCTCAGACCCGTGGCCCTCAGGATCCGCAAAACCGCCTCGATGTGCCGCAGGCGCCGCGGCCCCGCCGGTGGCGTGCCGGCGAGAACCCGGGCGGCATCGCGGTGGGCGAGCAATCCCTTCCGCACGTTCCAGGCGCTCTCCGTCAACTGCTCCCGCCAGGTCCCGGACGAGCGGGGGAGCGGGATCTCGGCGCTGATCTCGTCGCCAAGCAACGCCAGCAACTCATCTTTGTTTCGGACGTGGCGATACAAGGATGCCGCCTTGACACCGAGCCCCTCGGCCAGCCGGCGCATCGTCAACTCGTCCAGTCCGACTTCGTCGAGCAGGACGAGAGCCGCCCGCACCACCTGGGCTTGATCGAGCGGCTGGCGCTTCCGACGGCGCTCGGCCTTGCGAAACGGAACGATGCTCATGCGCTCACCAGGCCCACGTGGCTTGTGGCTGCCGCGGGGCATCGTAGCAACGCGGGCTTGACTAGTCAACAGTGTTGGCACTAAGCTAACGTCGTTAGCAAATGGGTACGACGTTCACGCGCGCTCGGCATTTGGACACACACATACTGGTTTTCGGAGACTGGAGGGTCAGATGACCGCGGCAAAGGCCTACAAGGGAATCGGGATGGAAGGCGCGATTGCCACGTGGTACACGCAGAATACCGGCCGGGATCTGAGGCGATTCACGGAGACGGCTCGACTTGTGGCCGAGCGCGCGCGTCCCGGCGGCGACGTGCTCGAGGTCGCGCCCGGACCCGGGTACCTGGCGATCGAGCTGGCCACGCGCGGTTACAGAGTGACGGGGCTCGATATCAGCGAGTCGTTCGTCAGGATTGCACGCGAGCGCGCTCGGAAGGCCGGCGTTCCCGTCGACATCCGCCGCGGCAACGCGGCGCAGATGCCGTTTGCCGACGCGGCGTTCGACTTCGTCGTCTGCACGGCGGCGTTCAAGAACTTCAGCGATCCGGTCGGCGCGCTCAACGAGATGCACAGAGTCCTGCGACCCGGAGGCGGGGCCTCGGTCTTCGACCTGCGGAAGGACGCGTCGCACGAAGACATCGATCTCGAGATACGCCACATGGGCCTTTCGGCGCTCAACGCCCTGATGACCCGCTGGACGTTTCGATTGCTGCTGTTGAAGCGCGCGTACACCAGGGAACAACTCGAGCGGATGGTCGCGCAAAGCCGTTTTGGCCGATGTGAGATCGCCGCGAACGGAATCGGCTTTGAGCTCCGGCTCACGAAAGCGGAACGTCTGAACACGCGGTCAGTAGGGCTGACACCGGCGGGCGGCGCGGAGCTTCCGAGCAGACCCTCACGCCGTGCGAGTCCACGCGCTCGCGTAGAGGGCGCGGGCGAACCCGAGCTCGAATGTTCTGAGCAGACGCCACTTTAACGAGCGATAGGTCTGGGTCCCGGCAATGAGGTCGGCCATTGCCGCGCGAATCGCGGCGCTGTGGCCGAGGGCGTCCACCATCAACGTTGTGAACGCTGGACGGAAGAATCCGGCTTTGAGGCGCGCGGCGCGGGACAACTCGGAGACCGCTTCGGTCCGCACCCGCGCGCAATACGCGCGCGCGCAGTCGCCGCCGGCAGTGATCGCCTCGGCCGCCCATCCCGCTGACGCCAGCGCGAAGTAAATACCCTCGCGTGTGATGGGATCGACCAGGCCGGCGGCGTCCCCCACCAAGCACCAGCGCGCCCCGGCAATCTGTTGCGACGCGAGGTCGCGCGAACCGAGCGAGGGAATCGGCCACGAGTACGGGATGAGAGGCGCGCCGTCCGCCAGGCGCCTCGCGCGGACCCACGCCGCGGCGCGCGCCCGGAGAGCCTCGGGCCGCGCGCCGGCATCCGCCTGGGCGCAGATGCCAATCGCCAGGTGATCAGGGCGCGGAAACGACCAGATGTATCCGGGCGGGTCGGCGACCATCTCGATGACGATTTCGTCGCTGGTGACACCCTGCGCAAAGAACCCCGTGGCCATCGACAACTGTTCGCGACTGAAGCGCCGGCCGGCACGCCGACGCACGATGCTGTTGGCGCCGTCGGCACCGATGAGGAAGTCGGCGGCCCACGCCGTCTCGCGTGTGTGGACGTCGATTGACGATGCGCCAATCGTGACGTCGACGACGCGCGCGGTGTTGAGTGACGCGCCCGCACGCACGGCTGCGTTCAGAAGCGCCGCATCGAACGCCGAGCGGCTGGCGACCAAGAGTGCGCGTTCTGCGAGGGGGACGACCGCCTGGGTGTTGTTGACCGAATCGGTGAATCGCGCGGTTCGGATCGTCGCGACAGCGAGCGGCAGCTCGTTGTTTCCCACGCCGCAGACCCCTCCGCGCCGGAGCCCGCCGCGGGCTGGCACCTCCGCAAGCGCGCCGGCCACGAGCGCGAGCGCGCGGCCGGTGACCCCGCCCCCACACGGTTTTTCGCGCGGGTGCGAGTGATCGAACATGGTCACTCGCGCGCCGCGCCGCGCGAGTTGATAGGCGGCCCACGCACCGGCCGGACCCGCGCCCACGATGGCAACGTGCATCGTGATAGATTATCTTCGCAACTCGGGACTCGGGACTCGTAGCTCGGGACTCGAACGAGCCGCCAGCCACGAGCTACGAGCCACGAGAAGCGAGCCGCGAGCCCGGAGCAACGAGAAGCGAGCCAGGAGCATGATTGACGTCGAGAGCGGTCTCTTCACGGTTGCAGTGTTTCAGGACGCCGCTTGGGCGGGGAAGGCGATCGACGCGCTCAAGAAGGGAGGATTCCCGAAGGAAGCGCTGTCACTGCTCGCCAAGGAGAGCCCCGAGTCCGCTCGGTTGCTGGAGAGCACCTTCGGCAACGCTGGTGACCGGTTCGAATTGGCTGGTGTGGGCGCTGTAATCGGGCGGGGCCGGCTGCTCGGCGCGTTACAAGGCGTGTCGCAGGACCTGTCGAAGCTGGGCCTTGCAGCGGCGATGCGTCGTGTCGGCTTTCAGCCGCATGACGGCCGGATCTTCGAAACGCTGGTCGGGCGGGGCGGTGTGCTCGTGGCGATCAGATCCGAGCCGCGGGCCGCCGATGCCCTGGCCATCCTGCACTCGTACGGTGGCGGCAACGCCGCAATTGGTGCCTGGACCGGACGGGTCTAGTTCCTCTACTCCCACGAAGCCGACTCCCTAAGCCAGAGATTGGAGGCATTGCTTTTGCAGTTGCCTCCCGCGACCCTGTGCGGGAGAATATTTCTGTAAGCCCAAGTTCGTTCCCAATGGACGATCGATCCCAGTCTGTACCCCAGTCGCCGGATGTGCAGCCCAACGCTTCCGCAGGGCACCTGTCCGTCCACGTCGAAGGCGCCCACCCCGCCGAGGTGCCGTTTCTCTTTGACCAGGAGCCCAAGCGCCTGACCGTGTCGCTCGCCGCGTCGCTGACGTTCGACGTGCTGTTCGCCGGGCTGCTCATCTGGGCGAGCCGTCTCCCCGTCAAACCGTACAACGTCGCCGCGGTACTACCCGAGACTCCGAACACGAACATCATCTGGCTGTCGGAGCCTGGGCCGGGCGGCGGCGGTGGTGGCGGTGGCAACCAGATGAAAGAGCCGCCGCGCAAGGCGGAGATGCCCGGCAAGGACAAGATCACTGTTCCCGTGCAGAAGCCGCCGAAGCTTGAAGAGCAGGTGCCGAAGAACGACCTGCCCCCGCCGGTGGCACAGCTGAATATTCCCGCCAAGCCGTTGGCGGTCGGGCAGGAGGCGCTCCTCGGCGCGATCGAGGCACCACCTGGGCCACCGACCTTGTCGCAGGGATCGGGCTCAGGGGGAGGCGCCGGCACGGGCAGCGGCACGGGCATCGGTCCCGGCACCGGATCGGGCCTTGGTCCGGGCAGCGGAGGCGGGACGGGCGGCGGGGTCTATCGGCCGGGAAACGGCGTGACGGTTCCGCGCGTGCTCAAGGAGGTCCGCCCGAACTACACGTCCGATGCGATGCGCGCCAAAGTGCAAGGCATCGTCGTCCTCGAATGCGTGGTGCGCCCCGATGGGACCGTCGGCGACATCCAGGTCACGCGGTCGCTCGATTCCACGTTCGGTCTCGATCAAGAGGCCATCAAAGCCGCCAAGGGGTGGCGCTTCGTGCCAGGCACGCGCATGGGCGAACCCGTGTCCGTCGTGATCTCCATCGAGCTTACCTTCACGTTGCGCTGAGAACCCCTCGAAGCGGGCGCGCACGAGCGACTGAGCTGGACGAACGATTCTGGAATCGGCCCGAAAACGAAGGCCCGGCCAGGATCGCTCCTGCCGGGCCTGAAGTCACGAAATCCCGGAGCGTGAACTCCGACTTCGGAGGGTTCCGACTCAGTACATCCCGCCCATTCCGCCCCCGCCAGGCATCGCCGGAGTCTCTTTCTTCTCTTCAGGAATCTCGGAAATGAGCGCTTCTGTCGTCAGCAGGAGCGACGCAATCGACGATGAATTCTGCAGCGCAGAACGGACGACCTTCGCCGGGTCGATCACGCCGGCCTTGACGAGATCCTCGTAGGTATCGCTCAGCGCGTTGAAGCCTTCCGAGTCCTTCAGGTCGCGTACCTTCTGGACGACGATGGAGCCTTCGTGGCCGGCGTTGGTGGCGATCCAGCGCATCGGCTCCTCAATGGCGCGCTTGACGATGTTGACCCCAATCTGTTGGTCGCCGCCGAGATGCATCCCATCGAGCGCCTTCGCCGCGCGGAGGAGCGCGACGCCACCGCCGGGGACAATGCCTTCCTCGACCGCGGCTTTCGTCGCGTGCATCGCATCTTCCACGCGCGCCTTCTTCTCCTTCATCTCGGTCTCGGTCGCAGCGCCCACCTTGATGACGGCGACGCCGCCGACGAGCTTGGCGAGCCGCTCCTGCAGCTTTTCACGATCGTACTCGGACGTGGTGTCCTCGATCTGCGTGCGAATCTGCTTCACGCGGCCTTCGATCGTGCTCGGCTGGCCCGCCCCCTCGACGATCGTCGTGTTGTCCTTGTCGATGGTGACTTTCTTGGCCTTACCCAGATCATCCAGCTTGATCGACTCGAGCTTGATGCCGAGGTCTTCGGTGATCGCGCGGCCGTTGGTGAGGATGGCAATGTCCTCGAGCATCGCTTTGCGGCGATCGCCGAAGCCGGGCGCTTTCACGGCGGCCGCCTGCAGGGTGCCGCGCAGCTTGTTGACGACGAGCGTCGCCAGGGCCTCGCCTTCGATGTCCTCGGCGATGATGAGCAGCGGTCGGCTGAGCCGCGCCACCTGCTCCAGCACCGGGAGGAGATCCTTCATCGAGCTGATCTTCTTCTCATGGATGAGGATCACCGGGTTCTCGAGCACCACTTCCATACGCTCGGGGTCGGTCACGAAATAGGGAGAGAGGTAGCCGCGGTCGAATTGCATGCCTTCGACGACGTCGAGCGAGGTCTCGAGCGTGCGCGCTTCCTCGACCGTGATCACGCCGTCCTTGCCGACCTTGTCCATCGCGTCGGCGATGATCTTGCCGATCGTCTCGTCGTTGTTCGCCGAGATCGTCCCGACCTGGGCGACCATGTTGCCGCTAACCGGCTTCGACATCTTCTTGAGTTCGCCCGTGAGCGCATCGACCGCCTTCTCGATGCCGCGCTTGATGTCCATCGGGTTTGCGCCGGCGACAACGTTCTTGGCGCCTTCGCGGTAGATCGCCTGCGCCAGCACGGTCGCGGTCGTGGTGCCGTCGCCGGCCGTGTCGGAGGTCTTGCTGGCGACTTCGCGCACCATCTGCGCGCCCATATTTTCGAGCGGGTCCTTGAGGTCGATTTCCTTCGCAACCGTCACGCCATCCTTGGTGATCGTCGGCGACCCGAATTTCTTGTCCAGGACGACGTTGCGTCCCTTCGGGCCGAGGGTAACCTTCACAGCGTCGGCCAGCTGGTTGACGCCGCGCAACACCGCCTGGCGTGACTGCTCGCCGTACACAATCTGTTTTGCCATCTCGTTGTTCTCCTGTTGCTCTCCGCCTTTGAGCGTTCAGCTCTGAGCCGTGATCCCGCCGGTAGCCATCAGGCCGACGCCGGCGGCTACTTTTTCTTCTTGGTGTCGCCGCTCTCCACCACGGCCAGGACCTCGTCTTCGCGCATGATGAGGTACTCCTCGCCGTCAATCTTGATTTCCTGCCCGGAGTACTTGCCGAACAGGATGGTGTCGCCCGCTTTCACGTCGAGCGGGATGCGCTTGCCGTCGTCTTTCGCCTTGCCGTTGCCGGCGGCAATGACTTTGCCTTGCTGGGGCTTTTCCTTGGCGGTGTCGGGGATGATGATTCCGCCAATCTTCTGTTCCCCTTCTTCGAGTCGTTGCACGATGATGCGGTCGTGAAGCGGTCTGACGTTCATGCTGTCTACTCCGTCTGTCGAGAGAAGTTTCCCAATAACTGTTAGGCTGCGAGGTTAGCAGTCATGCAGAACGACTGCTAACTATAGTAGGGACTCCTAGCAGTGTCAATCGTCGAGTGCTAGCGGGGACGAAGGGCCGGGATAGCGGCTACGGCAGGGCGCCCTCCGGCCTTTCCCGCCTCTCCTGCCAGTCCCGCCTATCCTGCCCGTTTTTTGATCTTGTATTCCTCCATCTTGCGCGTGAGCGTATTGCGATGGATGCCGAGCGTGCAGGCGGCTTTTGTCAAGCTGCCGTCGCACTGGCCGAGCACGCGCGCGATGAAGCGCTTCTCGAACTCGCGGACCGCATCGTTGAACTGCACCCCGCGGTCGACCATTTCCTCGACCAGCTTTTCGAGTCTGTCGGCGATCACGCGAGCTCCTGACCGGTCAAGCGGCAAAACGCTTCGAGGTACTTCGCGCGCGTTCGGTTGACAACCTCCTCGGGGAGCGAGGGGACCGGCGGCAGCTTGTTCCAGCGGATGTCCTCGAGGTAGTCGCGCACGAACTGTTTGTCGAAGCTCGGTTGGGGCCCGCCTACGGCGTACGCGTCCGCCGGCCAGAAGCGCGAGGAGTCTGGCGTCAGCGCTTCGTCGATCAGGATGAGTCCGCCATCGGGGAGCAGGCCGAACTCGAATTTGGTGTCGGCCACGATGATGCCGCGTGATTGAGCGTGTGCGGACCCTTCGGCGTAAAGCCGAAGCGTGAGGTCGCGGACGCGCTCGACCACGGGTCGGCCGACGATCTCCGCGGCGCGATCCTCCGTAATGTTGACGTCGTGTCCGCTGTGTGCCTTGGTCGCGGGCGTGAAGATCGGGCAGGGCAACCGCTCGGACTCGCGCAGACCGGGAGGCAAGGCGTGGCCGCAGACCGCGCCGGTGGAGACGTAATCCCTCCACCCCGAGCCGGACAGATAACCCCGGGCGACGCATTCGATTGGGAGAGGCTCCGTGCGCGCGACGAGCATCGATCGCCCCCGGATCGCGCTTTCAGCTTCTCTCGCTTCCGCTGGAAAGTCGGACGGGTCCGTCGAGAGCATGTGATTGCTGACGATCCCGCGGGTTCGGTTGAACCAGAACGCCGAGATTTGCGACAGGACCCGCCCCTTATCGGGAATGCCCGACCCAAGCACATAGTCGAAGGCGGAGATGCGATCCGTCGCGACGATGACGAGTCGGTCGCCGAAGTCATAGATGTCGCGGACCTTGCCCTGTCGATCGGGTCGACGGCGGCCAAGCGTCGTTTGGAGGACGGGCGGGGCGAGCGACAACAAGTTCCTCTGTTTTTGGGAAAGCTCCGGATCTTACAGGCTGGGCGCGTCACGGGACAACAACAACATGTAGGGGCGGTATAGTAAGAGGCGCTCAAGTCAGATGCGATCGTACGTCCGCAGCGCCATCGTGCTCGCCGTGGCCATCGGCCTCGTCGCGCTGTTTCTGCGCAACGTCGACCTCTGGCGTGTGGCCGTGGACATTCTGCGCGCGCGGCCGGAGTGGCTGGCGCTCTCGCTGAGCACGATGTTCGCCAATCTGGCGATCCGATCACTCAGGTGGCGGTACTTGCTCGATCCGCTGGGCCCGACCACATTTGGCAGCGCCTTCCGCGCAACTGCGGTCGGGTTTGCGGCGAGCAGTCTTTTGCCCGCCAGGGCTGGTGAGGTCATTCGCCCGTATTTTCTCGCGCGACGCGAAAAGCGCTCGAACCGGATGACCGCCACCGGGGCGTTTGCCACGATCATTCTCGAGCGGCTTCTCGACGTCCTGACCGTGCTCGGGCTGCTGGCATCCTACGTGTTCGTGTTCGGACGCGACCTCGGCCGTACGAATCCGCTGATGTTCGCCGGCCTGAAGTGGACCGGCGCTGTTGCCGCCGCCGGCGCGATTGGCGCGCTCGTCGTGCTGTTCGTTCTGGCCGGGGATCCCGAACGGCTTCGACGGACGATGGAGCGCCTCGAGAAGGTGCTGCCGTCGACGCTCGCCGGCCTGATCGCCCGCATCGCGGAAAAATTTGCTCGCGGCCTGGGAGCCATCCGGCGCCCAGGTCGCCTGATGGTCGCCCTCGCATGGTCCGTTCCCCTCTGGCTATCCATCGCCGCTGGGCTTTGGGCCGGGGCCGTGGCATTTCAAATTGCGATGCCGTTCACCGGCACGTTTCTCCTGATTGGCCTGCTCGTCCTCGGTGTCGCGGTGCCGACGCCCGGTGCGGTTGGGGGGTTTCATGCCGCATTCCGGTACGGCGCGGTCGCCTTTTTCGGCGCGCCCGACGATGCTGCGGTTGGCGCGGCCATCGTGCTCCACGTGTTCACGATCGGCCCCGCGCTGTTGCTCGGGCTGCTGTTCGCCGCTCAAGAGGGGCTGAACATCGCGGGCATGCGCCGGTTGGCCGGTCAGGCCGAGCAGGGACACACCGCGTGATCATATGAAGTGCCCATACTGCGCGCACCTTGGCGACAAGGTCGTCGATTCACGCGAGTCGAAGGAAGGCGAGGTCATCCGCCGCCGCCGCGAATGCCTCGAATGCGGCAAACGATTCACGAGCTACGAGCGGATCGACGAGATTCCATACATGGTCGTGAAGAAGGACGGCACGCGCGAGCGTTTCGAGCGGCAGAAGCTCGTCGCCGGGCTGCTGAAGGCGTGCGAGAAACGGCCAGTCAGCGTTGCCGCGCTCGAAGGGCTCGCGGACCGGGTGGAAGCAACGCTGCAGGAGCGGCCGGAGAAGGAGATTGCGACGGTCGAGATCGGTCAGTTCGTGATGGAGGAGCTCAAGCGCCTCGACAAGGTGGCGTACGTCCGCTTTGCGTCCGTATACCGCCATTTCCGTGACATCAACGAGTTTGCGAACGAGCTGAAGGATCTGTTGAATCCGAAGGAGCCATGAACCGTCATGGCTGAACCAGCGATGCCCGTCAGCGCGACCATGGCCACTCGGGCAGAGGCGGGTGGATCCGCGGATGTCGGCCGCCCGCGCCGACGTCCGTTCCGCGACAATCCCCGCCTGATCTTCGCCGGCATCGTCATCCTGCTGCTGCTGCTCGTCACGCTCCTCGCGACCGCCAACTCGTCCCGGTTCTCTTTTGACTTCCTGGGCGAGTTCGTTCTGTACGGCCTCTCAGCGGCTGACCTCACGATGCTGGCTGCGCTCGTATTCGTGCTGGCGCGCAACATCGTCAAGCTGTTCGTCGAGCGACGGCAGGCGCTGCCGTTCGCCCGTTTTCGTGCAAAGCTGGTTGTCCTGCTGCTCGGCATGACGCTCGTTCCGGCAGTACTCGTGCTCATCGTCGGAAGCGAGCTGATTCGCACCAGCGTCGACCGGTGGTTCAACGCGCCGATGGACGAGATTCTCTCGTCGGCGAACAAGATCGCGGCTGACTACTACGCGGACCGTCAGAGCGTCTTGAGCGATCAGGCAGCACGCATCGCCCGTTCTCTGGCACCCGCCGATTTGGCGGCAAGTGATCTTCGACTGATCCGCGATCGGCTCACCCCCGATGTGGCATCACAAAGCGTCCAGATGGTCGACGTCTATCGGGTCGCGTCGAGATCGGGGTCGGCGAAACATCTGGAGCCAGTAGTGGACGTGGCAGCCCCGGCGTTGCCGCCCGGCTACAGCCGCGTGGCGGCGGACCGCCTCGCGGCGCAGGCGCTCGACGCGGCGTCGACCGCGCCGGGAGCCCCTTCCGCGCGGCCGGTGACCCGATCCATCGAGCCTTTGGGTGACGGCGGCGATTTACTGCATGCCGCGGCCGCCATCGTGTCACCGGGCGGCCAGGCCACGGGCGTCGTCGTGATCACGGACTACCTCAAAGGCGACCTGGTGACGCGTTCCAGGCGGATGACACAGGCGTTCGAGAACTACAACCAGTTGCGCGTGCTGAAGCGGCCGCTGACCGGCGTCTATCTCTCGTTCTTCCTCATGACCACCTTGCTCATCCTCGTGGGCGCGACGTGGATGGGTCTCTACATCGCGAAGCGGATCACCAGACCCGTGCAGGCCCTGGCGGCCGCGGCCCGCGAAATCGGCGCGGGGCGGCTCGACCAGCGCGTGGAGCCGCAGAGCAACGACGAGTTCGGCGCGCTCGTCGAAGCGTTCAACGCCATGGCACGCGAGCTCGCGACCAGCCGGCGCCGCATCGAGCGCGGCACGATCGCCCTCGAGCGCAAGCACGTCGAGGTCGAAGGGCGCCGCCGCTACATCGAGACGATCCTGGAGCGTATTTCCACCGGCGTCGTGTCGCTCGATGCGGCAGGGGCCATCACGACGATCAACAGTTCCGCCGCGCGGCTGCTGGGGCTGAACCGGGAGATCATCGGCCAGCCGGCGATGGTCGTGCTCGATCGCCCGGACCTTCAACCGCTGCTCAAGCTCGTGGCGGCTGCATCGCGCGGCAAGTCGGAATCCGCGGCCCACGAGTTTGCGATCCCGTGTGAGGGGCAGGAACGGCACCTCGCTGTCGCGGCGACAGTGCTCTCAGGCGACAGCGGCACGCCTGACGGTGTGGTCGTCGTGCTCGACGATGTCACGCCGCTCATCCGCGCGCAGAAGGTCGCCGCGTGGCGCGAGGTCGCGCGGCGGCTCGCGCACGAGATCAAGAACCCGCTGACGCCCATCCAGCTGTCCGCCGAGCGCTTGCGGCGCCATTTCTCCGGTGCGTCCGCCCAGGCGCGCGCGCTCGTCGACGAATGCACGTCGACGATCGTCGGCGAGGTGGAGTCGCTCAAAGGGCTCGTCGACGAATTCTCGCAGTTCGCACGTATGCCGTCGCCCCGGACGGTGCCGACCGATCTCGCGCAGCTCATCACGGACACCGTGGCGCTCTACGACGGGATTTTTGCCGACGTGCACATCGATCGGCGCTTCGCTCCGGACGTGCCGCTGGTTCGACTGGATCCCGAACAGATCCGCCGCGTCGTCATCAATCTCGTGGACAACGCGATCGAGGCGATGGAGCGGCGCGGCGAAATCCTGGTCGAAACCGAGCTCGATCCGTCGAATGCGATCGTTCGCGTCATGGTGTCCGATGACGGGCCCGGGATCCCCCCGGCAGAGCGCGAGAAGCTGTTCCTGCCGTACTATTCGACCAAGCGGCGCGGCAGCGGCCTGGGTTTGGCCATCGTCCGACGGATCATCGCCGAGCACGGGGGAAATATCGACGTGGGGGGCAACGCGCCACACGGGACGCGGTTCACGATTGAGTTACCTTGCTAGGCAGTCCGGATTCGGGGTTCGGGATTCGGGATTGGGGTTGGGGATTCGGATGGATTCGTGATTCGTCATCGGGGATTGGGACTCGTGAGCGGGGAGGCGAGGATTGCGGAGCGCAAGTGATTCGGCAGTCGGTTCCGAGCTTTCGGCGAGCACGAATCCCGAATCCCGAATCCCGACTCACGCCCCAAATCCAGAATCCGAAGCCCCGGATCACGCCGTTGATGGTCCAGTGAAGCCCACGATCCTCATCGTTGACGACGAGCCCGGCGTCCGGTCCGCGTTAAGCGGCGTGTTGCGCGACGAAGGGTACGGCGTCGAGGCCGTGTCGAGCGGCGAAGCGTGCCTTGAGCGCGTTACGCGCGGCGCCGTGGATCTTATCGTGCTCGACGTATGGCTCCCGGGCATGGACGGCCTCGCGACGCTCGCGCGGCTGCGGGAACGGCAGGTGGACGCCCAGGTGGTGCTCATCTCCGGCCACGGCAATATCGAGTCGGCGGTTCGGGCGATCAAAATGGGCGCGTTCGATTTCGTCGAGAAGCCGCTGTCCCTGGAAAAGACTGTCCTGGTCATCCGCAACGCGCTCCATCAGCGGCGCCTCGAGCAGGAGAACCGCGCGCTGCGCGCGAAAGTGGATCGCGCCCAGACGATGGTCGGGGACAGCTACGCCATGCGGCAGCTGCGGGAGCAGGTGGCGATGGCGGCGCCGACCAACGGCCGCGTGCTGATCTACGGCGAGAACGGCACCGGCAAGGAGCTCGTCGCCCGCACCATTCACGGTCTGAGCCGGCGGCGCAACCACGCGTTCGTCGAAGTCAACTGCGCCGCCATTCCGGAAGAGCTCATCGAGAGCGAACTGTTCGGCCATGTCCGCGGCGCGTTCACTGGAGCCGTTGCGGATCGGCGTGGCAAGTTCGAGGCCGCGGACGGAGGGACCATCTTCCTCGACGAGATCGGCGACATGAGCTTGAAAACACAGGCGAAGGTTCTGCGGGTCCTGCAGGAGCAGACGCTCGAGGCGGTGGGCGGCACCACGCGCATCAAGGTTGACGCCCGCGTACTGGCGGCCACGAATAAGGACCTCCAGTCGGAGATTCGCGCGGGGCAGTTTCGCGAAGACCTGTACTTCCGCCTCAATGTCATTCCGATTTTCGTGCCCCCGCTCAGGGACCGTCAGGACGACATTCCGATCCTCGCCGATCACTTCATGTCGGAGCTCGCGCGGGAAGACGGCCGGCGGCTCAAGACCTTCGAGCCCGGCGCGCGGATCGCGCTTCAGCGATACCCATGGCCGGGCAATGTCCGCGAGCTCCGCAACGTGATCGAGCGGCTCATGATCATGGTGCCTGGGGATCGGATTGCGGCATCGGACCTGAGCTTTCTCGACTCGAGCAGCCCGGCTGATACATCGCAGGCGGTGCCTGAGACGGGCGCCGAGCGGCTCACGCTTCACGAGGCGCGCGACCGGTTCGAGCGCGATCTCATCTTGCGGACGCTGGCGGAGCAGCAGGGCAATATGTCGCGCACGGCGGAGGCCCTCGGCGTCGAGCGCAGCAATTTGTACCGCAAGATGAAAGCGTTCGGCATCGCGCCCTCGCGTCGAGCCGATGAGGAGACGGAGCCAGCCTAGAGAGCCATCCGCGGACCCCACCGACTTATCTGACCTCTCTCAGCCTGTTCTCGAGCACCTGATCGGGCTTGAAGCGCTCGATCTGCAGGTAGTATTCGGCCGCGCTCAGAAGGGCCGCCGACGGAATCAAACCGACGATCTCGCTTTCCAGGACGGTGACGCCGTGGCGCTCCGCTTCGCGCTTGACGGTCTCGAAGACGCGAAAGATGGGGGTCTTCTCATAATTGGTCAGGTTCATCGAGACCTGCACGATGCCACGGTCGTCGAGCATGAACCCGGCCGCCTTGACGAACCGATAGCCGCCACTACTCTGGCGGATGGCGGACGCAATCTTCTTGGCGACGTCGAGTCGATTCGTCGCGAGGTTGATGTTGTACGCGACGAGCGCCATCCGCGCGCCTACGACCGAGGCGCCGGCGGTGGGATGCGGCGTGCTCGGCCCGAAGTCAGGCATCCACGCTGCCGTCCGCATTTTCGTGGCCAGGCCTTCGAACTCGCCGCGCCGGATGTCTTCGAGGTTCTTGCGGGCCGGATTGGTCGACGCTTCTTCGTAGAGGTACACCGGGACGCCGAAACGCTCCGCAACCGACGCGCCAACCTTCTTCGCCAACGCGACGCAGTCGGCCATCGTGACGCCTTCAATGGGAACGAACGGCACGACGTCGACGGCGCCCAGCCGCGGGTGCTCCCCTTTGTGCGTCCGCAAGTCAATCTCGGCCACGGCGCGTTCGAAGAGCGCCAGCACAGCTGCTTCGACGCCGGCGGCGTCGCCGGCAAGCGTGAACACCGATCGGTTGTGGGACGGATCCGACGAGGCATCGAGCAGCCGGATGCCGGTGATCGCTCGCAGACCGTCGGTCATGCCGGCGATGACCTCGGCGCGACGGCCTTCACTGACGTTCGGGATGCATTCGATGAGAGCCATGATCGAGTATACTCTGCGTGTTTTGTCCGAGAATCAGCGCCGCGATGTTCACGCGAGCGGTGATGCCAGCGCCGCCTCGGAAGCCGATCGCGACGCCAAAATCGAACAGCTCCTTCTCACCGGTCTGGATCACTATTTCGCGGGGCAGTACGATCAGGCGATCAACGTCTGGACGCGCGCGCTCTTTTTCGATCGCAATCATGCGCGCGCCCGCGCGTACATCGAACGGGCGCGGACCGCGCTCGCCGAGCGCCAACGCCAGTCGGAAGAGTTGCTGCACGACGGAGTCGCCGCATTTCACCGCGGAGAGGGCGACGAAGCCCGGCGGCTTCTGCAAGCGGCCATCGAAGGCGGCGCGCCGACGGACGAAGCGCTGGCGGTCCTCGAGCGGATCAACCGGAGCGCCTCAGCGGGGGCGCAGGCCGCGGAGGAATCTTCGCCGCCACAGCGGGGGCGCGCCCGGATCAACGCTGACTCATCGGCGCGTCGATCTCGCCGCGGAGTCCGGCTGACGCTCGTGGCGGTGCCGCTCCTCGCCATCCTGGCGCTTGGGGGATACATCGTCTCCGCGAGTAGACCCGACTGGCAGCTGCTGCTGCCGTTCCTGTCGTTGGCTGAGCCAGCCTCCACGCCCTCTGTGGCTCCCGTGCCGCAGGACTTGACACTCCCGCTTCCGCGGCGAGGTGAAATGGCGCTCGCGCGGGGCCGCGCGCTCATGGCCGGCGGACGGCTTCACGAGGCGCTCGCGGTGCTGGCGCAGGTTCGAGCGACGGATCCGCAAAGGGAGGAGGCAGACCGCCTTCGTGCGGAGATTCAGCACCAGCTCCTCGCGCTGACGCCCATGCCGGCGCCGCCTGCGTCCGGTTCGGAACGACGCGTGCCATGAAGTGCCCCAAATGCGGCTATCTCGGCTTCGAGGATGTGGCGCGTTGCCGCAATTGCGGATACGACTTCTCGCTGACCCCTGCCCCGCTTCTCGAGCTGCCGCTGCAAGGCGATCGCCGAACGCCCGGTCCGCTCGACGATCTGTCGCTGGTTGACTCCGCGATGGCGTCACGGCCGGTGCCCCTGGAACCAGCGTCGCACCCGGGGTCAGCGCGAACGGACGCCGAACTGCCGCTCTTTGGCCCAGCGCCTCTCGACCACGAACCGATGATCACGCGGCCGTCTCCGCCACGAGCGCCACTGGCTGTGCGGCGGGCGACGCCGGAAGTGCCACGCGTGCGTCCAGAGCAGCCCCGCGCACAATCCCTCGACCTCTCGCCCGAGATCTCGTCCCACGCCCAAGCCCTTCAGTCCTCGCCGCGCGCCACCCTGTCTCCGCTCGCCGCCCGAGTCGTGTCGTCTCCACGTGCGGAAGGCGACCTGGCGAGTCGATCGGTGGTTGCGCGCCCCTCTCCGCGGTTGGTCGAGCCTGCTGACGAAGTTGAACCCGCCGGCATCGCCGCGCGGCTGGCGGCGGCGTTCATCGACATCCTCATCCTCGTTGCGGTCGACGTCGTCGTCGTCTACTTCACGATGCAGATCTGCGGCATTTCGCCCGGAGAGCTCAGCATGTTGCCGAAGGTCCCGCTCATCGCATTCCTGGTGGTGCAGAACGGCGGGTACCTCGTCGCCTTCACGGCGGGCGGCCAGACGCTCGGCAAAATGGTGGCTGGCATTCGCATCGTGGCTGAGGAGCCTGCCGACACCCTCGATATCCCTCGGGCCATGACCCGCACGATTGTGTGGATTATGCTGGCAATCCCGGCAGGCCTGGGGTTCCTGACCCTCTTCGGCCGCGATCATCGCGGCTTGCACGACCGTTGCGCCGGCACGCGTGTCGTCCGCGCGTCCGTGTGAAATCCCGAATCCCGGATCCGCTCCGAACAGTCCCGGCGCTGACCATCGCGACCGCGTGCGGCATTGGCTATGCCCCGTTCGCGCCCGGCACCTTCGGATCCGCAGCGGGGGTCGCGTTGTGGGCCGTTCTACCCTCGTCTGCGATCGCGCACGCTGTGACGATCCTGGTGCTCTTCGTGATTGGATCGTGGAGCAGCGGCGTCGCCGAGCATCATTTCGGACGCACCGACCCGGGCCAGGCGGTGATCGACGAGGTGATGGGAATGCTCATCACGCTCTTTATGAATCCGGTCGGGCGATGGGGAGCGCTCTTCGCGTTTCTCGTGTTCCGCGCGGCCGACATCGTGAAACCGTACCCTGCCAATCGCCTCGAACGGCTCCACGGCGGTATCGGCATCATGGCTGACGACGCGATGGCGGGCGTGTATGCCAACATCGCGGTTCGGGCGGTGTCGTTGCTTGCGGCGCGGTACTCGTGATAACCACATTCGCACTATGAAAGCGTGCATCCTGGCCGTCGGCAGCGAGATGCTGACGCCGTTCAAAGTCGACACCAATTCGCTTGCGATCACGGAACGGCTCAACGCCATCGGCTTCGATGTCCGTGTGAAGGCCGTCGTCGGCGATGACGTGGATGAAATCGCTCGGCTGGTCGAAGGGTCAATAGGCTGGGCAGAGCTCATTATCGTGACGGGGGGGCTCGGCCCGACCGAAGACGATGTCACGCGGGAAGCCGTGGCCCGCGTCCTCGACCTGCCGCTCGACACCGACGAAGCCATCGTTTCGAGCCTCCGCCAGCGCTTCGCAACGCGTGGCCTGAACATGCCTGACAACAACCGGCGCCAGGCGATGGTCCCGCGGGGCGCCACAGTGCTTGAGAATACGGCCGGCTCGGCGCCAGGTCTTCTGCTGGCGCGCGGCAAGACCGATCTCGTCCTGCTGCCTGGACCGCCTCGGGAGATGACGCCGATGCTCGACGCCCTGATCCGTGATCGCCTCGCACAGAAGGCAGGCGGCGTGGCGCTCTTTCGGCGCGTCTTGAAAATCACGGGACGGCCTGAATCAGAGGTCGACGCGGTCGCGCAGCCCGTCTACTCCAAGTGGGTGAACAAGGGGGGAGGGCCCCTCCAGGCAGAAACGCCCGACGCGATTTCCATTTCGACGACGATTCTCGCAGTCCTGGGGCAGATCGAGCTGCACCTGACCGCGGCCGCGCGTGATCGCGGGGCGGCGAAGATCGCGCTGGACCGGGCGGTGAGCGAGTTGCACGGGGTGCTTGGCCCGTCCGTGTACAGCATAGACGGCCGGCCGCTCGAGGCGGTCGTTGGCGAGATGTTGCAGGAACGAAAGCTGACGATTTCGGTCGCGGAATCGTGTTCCGGCGGGCTTTTGACGTCGCGGCTGACCGATGTGCCGGGCAGCTCCGCGTACGTCGATCGCGGGATCGTGTGCTACAGCAATCGCGCGAAAATCGAGTTGCTCGGCGTCTCCGAGCAGTTGATTCGCGATCAGGGCGGGGTGAGCGAACCTGTGGCCATCGCGATGGCCGAGGGTGTGGCGGCGCGCTCGAAGACCAACGTCGGTATCGGCGTGACCGGCATCGCCGGTCCCGACGGTGGCACGCCCGAAAAGCCGGTTGGCACCGTCGTGGTCGCGGTCACCGTCGATGGCGTCACGAAGTGCCGGACGTTGAAGCTTTTCGGTGGCCGCGACATGGTCAAGTTTCAGTCGGCGCAGGCGGCGATGAACATGTTGCGCCTGATGCTGTCCGGCTAGCGAACAACCATGCGTTTGTTCGTGGCGGTGGATCTCGACGAACCCGCGCGGTCGGCTATCGTTCGACAACAGGCGCGGCTGCGCACGTTGGTCCCCGGCGCATCGCTCCGCTGGGTCCGTCCGGAACACCTGCACATCACCCTGGCGTTTCTCGGCGAGGTCGACGATGCCCGCGTCGACGCGATCGTTGCGATATTTGCTCCAGCCATCAATCAGGCCCCATTCGAGCTGCGGCTTGGCGGCTTGGGCGTTTTTCCGCCCCGCGGTGCGCCGAGAACCCTATGGATCGAATCCCACGATCCGCAGCTGAACGATCTGCGGAGCGAGATTGCCGGGCGTCTGGACCGTGTGGGTCTCCGGCTCGATTCGCGGTCTTTCAGCTCCCACGTGACGATCGCGCGTTGGAAGATGTCGAGATCCGGCGACCGATCGAGCTTGCTGTCGATCCAGTTGCCCAAACCGCTCGCGTATGTCAGCGTCGACCATGCCACGTTGTATCAGAGCCGCCTGTCATCCGCCGGTCCAATCTACACGGAGCGCGCACGTGTTAACGTGACAGGGACATGACCCTCGCTATCGCCCTCGCTTACCTGATCGGTTCGATCCCGTTCGCTCTGATCATGGCCCGGCGCCTCGGAGCAGATCTCAGAAGGACGGGAAGCGGGAATCTCGGCGCGGCGAACGTCGTGCGCGCCTCCGGGTGGGTGGCGGGACTGCTGGTCGCGGCGCTCGACGTAGCGAAGGGCGCCCTCAGCGTCATGATTGCCGCGCGCTTCAGCGATCACTCGTCGGGCCCGGCGATCGCCGGCGTGGCAGCGATCGTCGGCCACATTTACCCCGTCTGGCTGCGTTTTCGAGGCGGCAAGGGTGTGGCGACTGCCTGCGGCGTCTTTTCCGTGCTGACGCCTGCCGCCGTGCCGCCGGCGATCGTTCTGTTCGTCGCAGCGGTCTGGCTCACCAAGTATGTGTCGGCGGGATCGATTCTGGCTACGCTGGCGCTCCCGCCGGTGGCGTATGCCATCGGGAGTCCCGCTCCAGCCGTCGTGGCGGCCGTCGCGGCTGCCGCGCTGATCCTCTTCCGACACCGCTCGAATCTCGTCCGACTTCGGGCCGGCACGGAACGCCGCCTCGGGGCGCGCGCGTGAGGGCGATCACCGTTCTTGGCGCGGGCAGCTGGGGAACGGCGCTTGCCGTTCATCTCGGGCGTGTAGGTCACCACGTCACCTTGTGGGCGCGAGACGCGGGGCTGGTTCACGAGATGCGCGTTCGCCGCGCGAACGCCGTCTACTTGCCGGACGTCACGATGCCGGCCACGGTCAGCGTGGCCGACCAACTGAGCGAGGCGCTTCGCGGTTCAACCATTGTCGTTTCGGCGCTCCCTTCCCACGGATGTCGCGCCGTCGTGAGGGCAGCCGCGCCATATGTCGAGCCGGATGCCGTGCTCGTCAGCGCCACGAAGGGGCTCGAGTCCGACACGTTGCTGCGGATGTCCGAGGTCGTGTCGGAGGAGACAGCCGCGCGCTACCCCGTTGTCGTCCTGTCGGGACCGAGCTTCGCGATCGAGGTGGCCGGGCAGCTGCCGACCGCCATCGTCGCGGCGTCGAGGGATCTGGCCGCGCTCGAGGCCGTGCAGGCCGAGTTTCGGGGACCGGCGCTTCGCCTTTACGGCAGCGACGATGTCGTGGGGGTCGAGATCGGGGGCTCGATGAAGAACATCATCGCAATCGCTGCCGGCGTCGTCGAGGGCTTGGGCCTCGGACACAACGCGCTCGCCGCGCTCATTACACGCGGTCTGGCGGAGATCACACGGCTGGCATGCGCGTTGGGCGGACGGCGAGAGACGCTGGCAGGACTGAGCGGCCTGGGAGACCTCGTGCTGACGTGCACCGGGTCACTGAGTCGCAACCGGCACGTGGGCGTCGAACTGGCGCGCGGCCGGCCGCTTCCGGAAATTCTCGCGAGTATGAAGATGATCGCAGAGGGCGTTCGAACGACGGGGGCAGCGCTGGCCCTCGGATCCCGACACGGAGTCGAGCTTCCGATCGCGACCCAGATGGCCGAAGTGCTCGCCGGCCGTACCAACGTGCGGTCGGCCATCGAGGCGCTGATGCTCAGACGGCAGAGAGCGGAGGCGGAGGCAGGGTGACGATTCTCGGTCGAATTAAGGAGGGGCTTGCCCGGACGAAGCGGCAGATCGTCGATCGCTTCGAAGACATCGTCGGCCGCGCCGACGAGCCTGCTCGTCGATCCCGTCCGGTGGATATCGAGACGCTCGAGGCGCTTGAAGAGCTGCTCATCTCGGCAGACATCGGCGTCGCGACGACTGACCGCATCCTGCGGGCCGTCAAGGACCGGCCTCCTTCGGGGGCGAGTCTCCGTGACCTCGTCAAGCAGCAGATCAAGGACGTATTCGCCGGCGTCGACCGGCCGGTCGCCATCGACGAGCATCCGGTTATCACGCTCATCGTTGGCGTGAACGGCACAGGAAAAACGACGACCGTCGGCAAGCTCGCGAGCCTCCTGAAGCGCGAGGGCCGGGCGCCGCTCATCTGCGCCGCCGATACATTTCGCGCGGCAGCCGTCGAGCAGCTCGAGATCTGGGCCAACCGCGCCGGCGTCGATATCGTCCGCGCGCGCGAGGGTGCGGATCCGGCGGCCGTGGTGTTCGATGCCATCTCGTCCGGCAAAGCGCGGAGGCGGGATCCCATCCTTGTCGACACGGCCGGCCGGCTGCACACGCGCGCCAATTTGATGAACGAGCTGGATAAGATCCGGCGGATCGCGGCGCGAGAAGTCCCGGGAGCGCCGCAGGAAGTGCTGTTGGTGCTTGACGCGACGGTCGGGCAGAACGGCGTCCAGCAGGCGCGCGCGTTCATGGATGTCGCGGGCGTCAACGGGATCGTGCTTGCAAAGCTGGACGGCACCGCGAAAGGCGGCATTGCCGTTGCCATCGCCAACGACCTGAAACTGCCGATCCGCTACGTCGGCGTCGGCGAGGGCATCGATGATCTCGTCACGTTCTCAGCGGATGAGTACGTCGACGGACTGTTCGAGGAAAAGTGGTGAGCGCGGGCGACCAACGGTGGATGGATCGCGCGCTGTTCCACGCCGCTCGCGGGGCGGGACGCACGAGCCCGAATCCTCTGGTTGGGGCGGTGGTGGTGTCGCCGGACGGCGTCGTGCGCGGGCAGGGGTACCATGAGCGGGCCGGTGAGCCGCACGCTGAGGTCCTGGCGCTGGCGGAAGCGGGATCGCAGGTCCGCGGCGCAACGTTGTACTGCACGCTCGAGCCCTGCGCGCATCAGGGGCGCACCGGTCCGTGCGTAAAGCGAATCGTGGATGCCGGGATCGCGCGAGTCGTGGCGTCGGTGCAGGATCCCAACCCGCTGGTCCAGGGACGTGGATTCGCGTACCTCCGCGCTCATGGCGTCGACGTCGACGTCGGACTGGGGGCGGCGAGATCCACGGCGCTCAACCAGGCGTTCTTCACGTTGATACGCGAAGGGCGTCCGTTTGTCATCCTGAAGGCAGCCACGAGCGCCGACGGTTTTATCTCCGATTCCCCAGCCCGGCCCATGTCCCTGACATCTGTCGCGGCGAATCGTCACGCCCACCGGTTGCGGGCGACCGTGGATGCGATTGGCGTCGGGGTGGGGACGATTCTGGCCGACGACCCCGCGCTGACCGCGCGAAGCGCCTACCGCGAGCGCTCGTTGATCCGGGTCGTGTTCGACCGCTCTCTGCGGATGCCGCCCACCGCGCGCCTGCTCTCGACACTGGACGCCGGGCCTGTCATTATCGTGGCAAGTGACCGCGCGGCCAGCCGCGGCGCCGAGCGGCGGGCGCTCGAATCGCGCGGCGCTGAAGTATGGGTGACCGATGGAACGGTCGGTCACGCGCTGCGCCGCCTCGGCATGAGGCAGGTCGCGTCCCTGCTGCTCGAAGGCGGCGCCACGCTTCACGGCGCCGCATGGGACGAAGACCTGGTGGATTTCGTGAGGCTGTATGTCACGCCGCGGATCCTCGGCCGCGGTGTGGCCCTATTGCCGGATCGCGGCTTCTCGTCGGCGGCGCTCATCGATCGCCGCGTTGCTGCGCTGGGACCCGATGTGTTGATCGAGGGTTATGTTCACGGGCCTCGTTGAAGCCGTTGGCGAGATCGTGGAGCGCGCGCCTGCGGGCGGCGGCTTCCGCCTGCGGATCGCGTCCTCGCTCGCGCCGGAGCTCTCACCCGGCGAGAGCCTCGCGATTAACGGCGTCTGCCTGACCGTCGTCCGCGCCGAGAATCGAGAAGTGCATGCGGACATCGGTCCGGAAACCATACGCGTCACGACGCTCGGCTCGCTGGTGCCCGGCACGATCGTCAACCTCGAGCGGCCGCTGCGCGCAGACGGCCGTCTGGGAGGACATTTCGTTCAGGGTCACGTCGATGGGATCGGCCGAATCGAAGGCCTCGGCGCAGACGCTGATTTTCACCGGCTCTCCGTCAGCTTCCCGTCGCAACTGGCGGTGCTCATCGTCCCCAAGGGATCGATTGCCGTGGATGGCATCAGCCTGACCGTCGCTCGACTCGAAACCGATCGCTTCGACGTGCAGATCGTGCCGTTTACGATGGCGCACACCAACCTTCGGCTCGCGCGGGCCCGCGATTGCGTCAACCTCGAATGCGACATGGTCGGCAAATACGTCGTCCGTTCGGCGGAGCTGGCAGGACTGAGGACGTAGGCCCAAGAACCAAGGATCAACGATGAAGCGCACAACCCACAAGGACGAGAGCAAGCCGGCGAGGAACGGGGAGCGCGCGCGGCCGCTCGCGATCGCCAGGAAGAAGCCGACGCCGTTCGCGCGCATCGAAGACGCCATCGAGGCGATTCGCGCTGGCCGCATGGTCATCGTTGTTGACGATGCAGATCGGGAGAACGAGGGCGATCTGACGATCGCGGCCGAGAAGGTGACGCCAGAAGCGATCAACTTCATGGCGCGCTACGGGCGCGGCCTAATCTGCCTGTCGATGACGCCCGAGCGGCTCGACGAGCTCGAGATCCCGCTCGTCGTCTCCAAAAACACGTCCGCGTTCGACACGGCGTTCTGCGTGCAGATCGAGGCGAAGGGGAGGACAACCACCGGAATATCCGCGGCTGACCGCGCAGCGACGGTGCTCACCGCGATCGACCCGGCGACGCGGCCGTCGGATCTGGCTCGCCCCGGCCACATGTTTCCGCTGCGCTCGCGCACCGGCGGCGTCATGGTTCGCGCAGGTCAGACCGAGGCGGCGGTCGACCTGGCGAGGATCGCCGGCTTGTATCCAGCGGGGGTGATCTGCGAGGTCATGAACGAGGACGGGACGATGGCTCGCGTCCCGCAGCTTGCGAAGTTCGCTACCAGGCACGGGTTGCTGCTCATCACCATCGCGGATCTCATCAAGTACCGCATCCGGACCGAATCCCTCGTCAAGCGCGTAGCGGCTGCGGATCTGCCGACCGAGTATGGGGACTTCAAGGTCTACGCGTACGAGAACCAGGTCGACATGCAGACGCACATCGCGCTCGTCCGCGGCGATATCAGCACCGGCAAGGACGTCCTGGTGCGCGTGCACTCGCAGTGCCTGACCGGCGACGTGTTTCATTCTGCGCGATGCGACTGCGGCGCGCAGCTGGACACCGCCATGCGGCGAATCGCCGCCGAGGGCCGCGGCGTCCTCCTGTACCTCCACCAGGAAGGCCGGGGCATCGGCCTCGCGAACAAGATTCGCGCATACGAGCTCCAGGACGAGGGATTCGACACCGTCGAGGCCAACGAGCGTCTGGGGTTCAAAGCGGACCAGCGCGACTACGGTATGGGCGTGCAGATTCTGCGCGAGCTCGGCGTGCGCTCGATGCGGCTGTTGAGCAACAACCCTCGCAAGCTCGTGGGCATCGAAGGCTATGGTCTGTCGGTGAGCGAATGGCTGCCGCTCGAGATCCCGGCATCCGAGTCGACGCGTCGCTATCTCAAGACCAAAAAGGAGAAGCTGGGGCACAAGCTGTCGACGGTGTGAGTCGGCTTCGGTCGAGGATGTGTGCTATCTTAGGGGTTTGCGCTCCAGAAGATTGGCGCGGCTTCCATAATGTTTGAGTCGCTCGGCGGACGACTCCAGGACGTCTTCAAGTCGTTTCGCGGCGAGACGCGGCTTACGCCCGAGAACATCGAGGCGGCGCTGCGCGAGATCCGCCTCGCGCTGCTCGAGGCAGACGTCAATTTCAAGGTCGTCAAGGCATTCGTCGATCGCGTGCGGGACCGCGCGATGGACGCGGCGACCGGGCAGAGCCGAGACCTGCTGGGCGGTCTCGCGCCGTCGCAGCAGGTCGTCCGAATCGTCCGCGACGAAATGGTCGCG
The DNA here is from genome assembly GCA_035510155.1 of Vicinamibacterales bacterium. Lineage (GTDB taxonomy): Bacteria > Acidobacteriota > Vicinamibacteria > Vicinamibacterales > CAVVIG01 > DATKHR01. The sequence continues at coordinate 2,912 of DATKHR010000379.1, read as the reverse complement.
CTCTTCGGGAATGTTGAAGGCGGACTGCAGCCGTCCGCCAGGCGGCCGCGCGTCATTCTGCTGCTCGGCCTGCAAGGCGCCGGGAAGACAACGACGGCAGGGAAGCTCGGGAAGTGGCTGACGCAGCAAGGGAAGCATCCGCTGCTTGTCTCAACCGACGTCAAGCGGCCCGCCGCGATCGAGCAGTTGAACGTTGTCGGCCGCAAGGGCAGCCTGCGGGTGCACGATCCCGCCGGCCTGCTGGATCCCGTCGCGCGCGCGCGCGGCGCGGTCGCCGAGGCCGCGAACCTGGGCTTCGACACCGTGATCGTCGATACGGCCGGACGGCTGCACATCGATGACGAGTTGATGGCGGAGCTCGTCGCCGTCAGAGAGGCGACCGATTCGTCCGATCGGCTGTTCGTGGCCGATGCGATGACGGGGCAGGACGCTGTCAGGAGCGCCGGCGAGTTCAACGCGCGGGTGGGCGTTACCGGTGTCGTGCTCACCAAGTTGGACGGCGACGCGAGAGGCGGGGCGGCGCTCTCTGTGGTCTCGGTTGTCGGAGTGCCGATCGCGTTTGCGGGAAGCGGCGAGACGCTGGATGATCTGGAGCCGTTTCACCCCGAGCGCGTGGTCTCGCGCGTTCTGGGGATGGGCGACGTTCTCTCGCTCATCGAAAAGGCCGAAGCCGCGATCAGCCACGAGGAAGCCGAGCGCCTCGAGGAGAAGATCCGGTCCAATGAGTTCACGCTCGAGGACTTCCGCGATCAGTTGAAGGCGATCCGGAAGATGGGACCGCTCGAGTCGATCATGGGGATGCTGCCGGGGATGGGCAACCTCAAGGCGCTGGCCGGGAACGCGCCCGATAACGATCAGCTGTCCCGCGTCGAAGCGATCATCAGCTCGATGACGCCGGACGAACGGCGGAGACAGCACATCATCAACGGCAGCCGCCGCAAGCGGATTGCCAGAGGCAGTGGGACGTCGGTCGAGGAAGTGAATCGTCTGCTGAAGCAGTTCGTGCAGATGCAGAAGATGTTGAAGCAGCTCGGAGGGATGACCGGGCTGGCTGGCGGCGGGAAGAGAGCCCGCCGCCAGGCGATGCAGATGCTTCGAAACCGTCGCTGATCGCGGCGGCCTCGTCACGCGAGCCCGGGGAATCGACCCCCGGAACCAGCGATCGAAGCGAAACAGGCGATCGGGAGCGAGCTCGGACGCCATTCAGGAGCACACGTCATGGTAGCCATCCGTTTGCGGCGCGCGGGATCGAAAAAACGTCCGTTCTTTCGCGTCGTCGTCACCGACTCGCGCGCGGCGCGCGACAGCTCGTTTGTCGAGATCCTCGGTCACTACAACCCGCGCAGCAGGCCGGCGGTCGTGCAGATCGACAAGGAGCGCGTGAGTTACTGGATCAGCCGGGGGGCGCAACCGTCGGATTCGGTTCGGACGCTGATCGCTCGGCATTTGACGCCGGCCCCGGGGGTTGCGACGCCGGCTGGCAGCGCTCCGGCGACCGCCGCGCCCGCGCAGGCGAAGTAGAAGGCCATGAGCGCCAGCACCGATCCAACCGGCACCGGCGTTCGAGCCGTCGTCGAGATCCTGGCGAAGGCTCTGACTGATCGACCGAGCGACGTTCGAGTGACCGAATCGCAGCACAAGCACAAGACGCTCATCGAGCTGTTTGTCGCGCCAACCGACGTGGGGAAGCTGATCGGACGCCAGGGCCGTACCGCGGCGGCGCTCCGCACGCTCGCGGCCACAGCCGGCGAGCGCGAAGGCAAGGACGTTACGCTGGAAATCCGCGAGAGCCGGTGAGCGACCGCGCGATGCAGGCAGCCTGGGATGAGATGGCGGTTGTCGGGCGTATCGCCCGCGCGCACGGCCTGCGGGGACAGCTCATCGTGAATCTGGAGACCGATTTTCCAGGCGAGCGCTTCCGGCCAGGCGCCGAGCTGTTCGTTCGGCGGTCGGGAGCGATAGAGAAGCTGACCATCACCAGCGTCCGGTTCCAGAACGATCGCCCGGTGATAGGGGTGGCCGGCATCGACGGGATACCGGATGCCGCCGCGCTGGCCGGTCTCGAGCTGCGGATCCCGGCAGGGCAACTGATTCCCCTGCCGGCAGGAACGTTCTACCACCACGACCTCATGGGGTGTCGGGTGGAAGCGGGAGACGGCCGCTTGATAGGAGTCGTGAAGGGCGTCGAAGGCACCTTGGGGGGCAGCCGGCTCGTCGTGGAAGGCGAGAACGGTGAGATACTCATTCCGCTTGCTGCGGAGATTTGCACGGCGGTTGACATCCGCGCGCGGCGGATAGTGGTCGAGGCGCCGGCAGGATTGCTCGACCTGAACGGGTGAACGCGCCAGGTGAGCACCATCACCTTCGACATCGTCACGATCTTTCCGGCGATGGTCGAAGCGCCGCTGGCAGCGGGCATTCTCGGGCGGGCAATCGAGCGCGGCACGCTGGACGTGAAAGTGCGCGACTTACGTGATTTCACGACCGATCGCCATAAGGTCGTAGACGATGTGCCTTACGGCGGGGGGCCGGGGATGGTATTGAAGCCCGACCCCGTCTTTCGCGCGCTGGACCGCATCGAGGCGGACCGGGGCGCGCCGTTGGCCGTGATTATGATGTCGCCGCAAGGGGCGCGCTTCACCCAGCGGGAGGCTCGGCGGATCAGTGGCGTACCGCATATCGTGCTGCTCTGCGGCCGGTACGAGGGTTTCGACGATCGGATCCGGTCCCGGGTGACCGAGGAGCTGTCGATCGGCGACTACGTGCTCACGGGCGGCGAGCTGCCGGCACTCGTGGTGCTCGACGCCGTCGCGCGGCTGGTGCCCGGCGTCGTTGGCGACGAAGAGTCGGTGGCGGCAGAGTCGTTCACTCGCGGCCTGCTGGACTTTCCGCAGTTCACCCGACCGGCGGAG
>DATKHR010000378.1:0-11939 GCA_035510155.1 Vicinamibacterales bacterium | reverse complement strand
CGCGTCGTGCAGCAGCCTGAACTCTGGAGAGGAAAGCAGCCGGACAAGGAGCGCGCCGCGGCTGGCGCTGCCGTCGCCCGCACCAAAACTGCGCGCCGTGTCGCGCAGCTCGATCGGCGACACCTCGCGTCCGAGCACGATCAGGAACGCTTCGGCGATGAATTGAGACGCGTCGGACACGACATCCAAGAGTCGGACATTCGAGTAACGAGTGCCGAGCCACGAGTACCGAGTAATTGTATTGGACTATCATGGCCCGCGTGACTTCCCGCGATGCCGCCATGATCGGCGGAGTCCTGCTTGTCGTGTGTCTGGCGGCCGCCATCTCCGTCGACGTTGTCAAGACCGGCTTCGGCATCAAGGGCGACGAGGCGACCTACGTGTCGTCCGGGTTGAGCATGGCCTTTGACGGCGACCTGACATACGAGCGAAAAGACCTCGAGCGATTCTTCGGCCTGTACCGGGCTGGACCTGAAGGGATCTTCCTCAAGCGCGGCAAACGCCTCAGGCTCCACGCCGACGGCACACCGCCTTTCGTTCACCTCGTCAAGCTGCCCGACACGCGCACCGATCGACTCTACTTTGCCAAGGCGCTGCTTTACGGCGTGGTCGCCGGACCGTTTGTCAGGGTGTTCGGGCTGAATGGCTTCCTGGTTCTCCATGTCCTGCTGCTGTTCGCCGCGAGCACCTGCGCGTATGTGTTCCTGGCTGCACGATCCAGGCCGGGCCCGGCGCTCGCGTTCACGCTGGCGTTCGTCTTCGCCAGTTGTGTGCCGGTCTACACCGTGTTCCTCGCGCCCGAGATTCTGAATTTTTCGCTCATCGCCGTGGCGTACTGTGCCTGGCTCTACAAGGAAGTGGCTCCCGAACGATCTCGCTTCCTGGGAGGCGCCGGGAGCGACCTCCTCGCGGCGCTGCTTCTCGGCGCCGTGACGTATTCCAAGCCGACGCATATCTTCCTCGTCGCGCCGCTCATTCTCTGGGCGTGGTGGCGCCGGCGCCTGCTCCACGGAGTCATCATCGGGGCGGTGTTCACCATCGCGACCGCCGCCTTGTACGGCGCGACGGCGGTGAACAGCGGCGAATTCAACTACCAGGGGGGCGATCGCAAAGCGTTCTACGACAGGTTCCCGTTCGACGGCGCGACGCCCGACGCGTGGGACGCCCGCGGCATCGAAATGAGTACCAACGACTCGGACGCCGGAAACGTTCTGAGTGATTTTGTGAACCGTTTTACGCTGAACGTCGAGTACTTCCTCGTCGGCCGCCACTTCGGTTTCGTCCCGTACTTTTTTCCCGGCGTGATCGCGGTCGCGCTCTGGATCTTCTCCCCGGAACGGGTTCGGCCATGGCGCCAGTTGATATTTCTCGCCGTGGTCGCGTCCGCGCTCGTGCTCATCGTCTTCGCGCCTTTCACGTGGAGCGGCGGGGGCGGACCGCCTGGCAATCGCTATTTCATGAGCGTTTACGCAGCGATGTTCTTTCTCACGCCACCGCTGGCGTCGGCGATCCCGCCGCTCATCGCGTGGGTGGGTGGCGCGATGTTCACGGCAAAGATGCTCGTGAACCCCTTCGTCGCCGCCAAGTTTCCCAATCAGACGACCGAGCGAGGGTTCGCGCGCAAGCTGCCGGTCGAGCTGACCATGGCCAACGACCTGCCCATCATGCTCGAAGGACTGCGGGCGCACGCCTGGATCAGCGACGTCCTGATGTACTTCCTCGACGAGCACGCGTATTACCCCGAGCGGATCGATTCGGACGGTCACCAGGGCGTGTGGATTGCGGGCGACGGCCGCGCCGACATCCTGGTCCGCTGCGAGTGGCCGATCGATCATTTGATGATGACGGCCGAGTCCCGGATTCCGACGATCTTCTTCGTCTCGATGGGCGAAGCCGAATCGCAAGTCCGGTTGGAGCCGAACAAGCCGAGAACGTTTGACGTCCCGGCAGCGGGCGTGCGCGACCTCCGGAGCTACGCGTATTTACTCAGCGCACGGTCGAGCGGCGGCTTTACGCCCCATCTGCAGGATCCCAGCACAGACGACAAGCGAAACCTGGGGGTGCTCATTCGCTTCACCGCCGTACCGAAGTCGGCCCCGAAACCGGCCCCAACCCCAATTGGCGTCCCGAAGCGGGCCACCGAGTGATCGTCAGAGCCGAAGCCGGCGCCCAGTGACCGCAAAGCTGCGCGAACTGTCCATCGTTCTTCTGCTGGCGACGACCGTCACAGTGCTGATGACGTGGCCGCTGGCGTTCAAGATCGGCCGCCTCGGCCGCATCGACAACGGCGACGGCAACCTGTCGATCTGGAATGTGGCGTGGGTCGCGCGCACGCTGGTGGTCGACCCAATGCACGTGTTCGACGCCAACATTTTTTATCCCCACAAGAACACGCTGGCGTACTCGGAAAGCAACCTCGGCGCCGGCGCGCTGGCCATCCCTGCGTACTGGGCGACGAAGAACCCCTTCACTGCTCACAATTTCGCCGTCCTGTTCGGGTTCGTGCTGACGGCAACAGGCACGTACTATCTCGTACGCCGGTTGACGGCGGATCGCGGCGCCGCGGCGGCGTCAGCGGTCTGCTTTGCGTTTACGCCGTACGTGTTCGCGCACACCGCGCACATCCAGCTGCTCATGACGGCCGGGCTGCCCTTCAGCATGTGGATGTTCCATCGGTTCACCGACAAGGTGTCGCTCGGCCGCGGCGCCGCCCTCGGCGCGGTTATGGCGGCGCAGGCTCTCAGCTGCGGCTACTACGGTGTGTTCGTCATTCTGATGATCGGGTATGCGGCTGTCGTGATTGCGATGATGAGGCGTTGGTGGGGGAGCGCGCCCTACTGGCTGGGCCTGACCACGGGAGCTGTCGTGTCCGCCCTGTTGGTGCTGCCGGCGTTTCTGCCGTACAGAACCCTCCAGCGCGTTCAGGGCTTTCATCGCGAGCTCGCACAGGCCCGTCTGTACTCGTCGAACTGGAGCGACTACTTCGCCAGCTCATCCTACGTTCACGTGCGGATGCTCGCATGGCTGCCGCCGTGGGTCGAAGTCGTCTTTCCAGGCTTCGTGGCCGGTGGCTTCGGGGTCGCGGCGTTCTGGATAGGGCGCACGCGCCAACGTCGCGAGCTCCTGGCAATTTACGGAGGGCTCGCACTCCTGGCGTGCTGGGCGTCGTTCGGCCCTGCCGGCGGGCTTTACACCGCGTTGTACGAGACCCTGCCCCCATTCGCATGGTTGCGAGCGCCCGCCCGCTTCGGCCTGATCGTCGCTTTTGCCTTGTCAGTGCTGGCGGGGGCTGCCATCTCCTCGTTCGCGCAGCGCTTCTCGAAACCCTGCCTAGCAGGCGCCATCCTCGCGCTCGCCGCCGGCGTCGAGCTCCTCGTCCCGTCGAACCTGAGGGAGTTCGGCGGTTTCGAACCGGTGTATCGAACACTGGCCACGCTGCCGAAGGCGCCGGTCATCGAGCTCCCGTTCTATTACCTCGAAGGCATGTTTCCGCTCCACACGCGCTACATGCTGAACTCCACGACGCACTGGATGCCGCTCGTCAACGGCTACAGCGACTACATTCCACCGGATTTCGTCGCGAACGTGATGACGCTCGCGCCGTTTCCGACACGGCCGGCGATGAAACTCTTGGAACCGTTGAAGGTGCGCTACGCCGTCTTTCACATGTACGGCTACAACGCCGAGAACCGTCACGATATCGAAGTCCGGCTCGAGGAGCTTCGACAATACTTTCGACCTTTGTATGCGGATGAAGGAACGCGCTTGTACGAGATTGTCGGGTTTCCGCCGTAGCTCGGTACTCGTCGCTCGGTCGCCGCGTCGAGCTACGGGCGACCAGTTGTCCTATGCCCGCGCAGGAACCAGATGACCGCACCCGACAGCGAAATCAGCATGGCCAGAAACGTCGCGACGAGCGACATCAGCAGCGCAGACTCCATCGACAGCCCCACCCGCGTGAAGTAGAACGAGAACGTGGCCTCACGCACGCCGAACCCGTTCACCGACACCGGCAGCATCTGCACGACGAACGAAAGCGGGACAATGACGGCGAGATCCCAGGATACGACGGGGACGTGCACCGCGCGCGAGACCGCCGCATAGAAAATCACCACGGTCACCTGCACGAACACGGCGCCCGCGAAGCAGCGAGCAATCGCGCTCGGACGTGCCCGAAAACGCGAGAGCGCGGATGTCACGCTGTCGATGCGATCGCCCACCCATTCAGGATGAAAAACCGTCAGCGGCTGGAGCAGCCGGCCCACGCCGGACGGCGCCAGGACTGCCGGCGCCGTCACCATCATCGCGCCGAGAAATCCCGCCCAGAGCCAGGACGGCCAGATCGGCGACGCCACGTGGCCCGCCAGGCTCGCGACCATGGTCGCGCCCGTTGCCGCGACGAACACCAGGCCGATGAGGCCGATCACGCGGTCGGTGAGCACGACGGTCGTCGCCCGCGTTTTCGAGCCCGCGGCCTTCGCTGTGTCGCTGATCCGCATGACGTCGCCGCCGATGTTGCTCGGCAGGAAGTTGTTGAAGAAGGTCGCCACCAGGAACGATCCGAGCAGCGTTCGCCAGGGCACATCGATGTCCTGGGCGTCGAGCAACAGGTGCCAGCGCCACACGCTGGCCAGAATGTTGACGAAGTAGATCGCGAGCGCGGCGACCAGCCACTCGGGTGACGCCCGGCGCGCGCCGGCCCAGAGACTGGCCGCGTCGATCCGTGAGAAGAGCAGGGCGAGCAGCGCAACGCTCACGGCCAGCTTCGCGGCCAAGAGCGTGTAGCGGCGCGCGGCTCGCGGTGACGGTTGCTCAGCGGGCGGCGACAGCGTCATTCAATCGAATTCAACGAGCCAGGGGAACAGGTTAGGGTACTACGATTTCGTGCGAAAATCACGGGACACGTGCGCATCCTGATGATCGCGCCCGAGCCGTTCTTTGAACCGCGCGGGACCCCGTTCAGCGAATTTCATCGCATCCGGGCGCTCGTCGCGCTCGGCCATGAAGTAGATCTGGTGACGTACCCGTTCGGTCAGAACGTCACCATGACCGGCCTGCGGCTCTTCAGGAGCGCGAGGCCGCCGTTCATCCGGCGGGTGAGCGTCGGTCCCTCTCTCGCGAAGATCCCGCTCGACGCGCTGCTGACGCTGACCGTGATTCGCCGGGCCGTCGGCGGCCGATACGACGCGATTCATTCGCATGAAGAGGGCGGGCTCATCGGCGCTCCATTGGCCGCGCTCCTCGGGGTGCCGCATGTGTACGACATGCACTCGAGTCTGCCGCAGCAACTGACCAATTTCGCGTTCAGCCGCTCGCGGATCATGCGGCGCCTGTTTGTGGCGATTGAGCGTTTCATGATTCGACGCTCGCGTGTCGTCATCGTCATTTGTCCATCGCTCCAGGACACCGTTCGCGAGATCGACCCGGGCGCCCGCGCGGTGCTCATCGAGAATGCGCCTGGCGCGGGCGAGGAGCGCGCGACGCTCGAGCAGGCCGCCGCGCTGCGGCAGTCGCTCGGGTTGACGCCGTCGGGCCCGATTGCGCTCTACACCGGCACGTTCGAGGCGTATCAGGGTCTGAGTCTCCTCTTCGACGCGATGGTCTTCGTCAAGCGCATGCGCCCCGACGCGCGGCTGGTGCTCGCAGGCGGCAAGCCCGATCAGGTAGCGCTCGCGCGGCACGAAGCCACGGTCGCGGGTGTCGACGACGTCGTCGTTTTCGCGGGAGAGCGGCCGGCCTCGGAGATCCCGGCGTTCCTGCTTGCGTGCGACGTGCTGGTCTCTCCGCGCTCGCGCGGAACGAACACGCCGTTGAAGATTTACCAGTATCTGCGTTCGGGGAGGGCGATCGTCGCCACGCGGCTGCTTACCCACACCCAGGTCTTGAGCGACGAAACGGCCATTTTGACCGGCGCCACGCCCGAGGAGTTCGGGGGCGGCATCCTCGCTGCCCTGGCGGATCCTGAACGGGCGCGGACAATCGGGGAACGAGCGCGAAAGCTGGCCGAGTCGAAGTACAGCTACGAAGCCTACCTCGAGAAGACGCGGCAGGTCTGCGAGGCGCTCAAACCGTGCACCCTGGATGACGCACCAAGCACCAAGGACCAGGCACCAAGGGCCAATAAGGAGGTGGCGTGACGGGCCCCCCGGCCCCCGATCACTACAGCTACCGCCATTACGCCGATCCCGCGACCGCGCAGACGTTCGACAGCTGCCGCTTCGGCGGCCCCATCGGCGAGCTCGTGGCCGGGACGCAAGCGCGCGTGCTGGCTGACTTCATTGGAGCCGTCGACCAGCGACAGGTTCTGGATGTGGGGACCGGCACGGGACGCGCCGCCTTATGGCTCGCGAAGAGCGGCGCCTGCGTGACGGCGGTCGACGCGTCTGAGGCGATGCTCGCCGTGGCGCGGCAGCAGGCGGCAGCCGAACGCGTCAACGTCCGGTTCCAGGTTGGCGATGCCCACGCGCTCGATTTTCCCGACCGCACGTTCGACGTGGTCGTGTGCCTCCGCCTGCTGATGCACACCCCGGCCTGGCACCGATCGGTTGCCGAGCTGTGTCGTGTCGCAGAACGGCTTGTCGTCGTCGACTATCCGTCAGCGACCAGCTTCGCGCTCCTCGAGTCATTGTCCCGCCGCATGCTGTCCAAACTCGGTCGGAAGACCGAGCCCTATCGAGTCTTCACGGACAGCGCGATGGCGAAGGCGTTCGGTGACTGCGGGTTCAGGATTCGATCGGTGCACCGACAGTTCGTGCTGCCGATCGCGCTGCACAGGGCCATCGGGTCGCCGAGCTTCACGACCAGAGTCGAAGCCGTGCTCGAGCGCTCCAGGCTCTCGAAGATCTTCGGGTCCCCCGTCTCGATTGTCGCCCAGCGGTGCGCATTCTCGTAACCGGCGCGACGGGCTTTGCGGGCGGTCATCTGGCACGATCGCTCGCGCGACACAAGCACGAAGTCCGCGGCCTCATCCGGAACAACGGCCCCTCTTCGGCTGAGCTCGTACGCGATGGCGTCATCCCGGTCATGGGCGACGTCCGGGACCAGCCGGCGCTCGACAAGGCTGCCGCCGGCGTCGATGTCGTCTACCACATCGCCGCGGTTTACCGTCAGGCTGGGCTGCCGCGCGAAGCCTACCGAGCCATCAACGCCACGGCAGGCGGGCAAGTGGTGGAGGCCGCCGCCCGCGGCGGCGCCCGGCGCGTCGTTCATTGCAGTACCGTCGGCGTGCATGGCGACATCGACCAGCCTCCGGCGAACGAAGACGCGCCGCTCAAGCCAGGCGACATCTATCAGCGGACGAAGCTCGAAGGCGAGCGCCTGGCCCGCGAAGCCGGCCGGCGTTTTGGCGTCCAGGTGACCATCGCGCGGCCGTCAGGCATCTACGGCCCCGGGGACCGCCGGCTCCTGAAGCTCTTTCGTGGCATTGCCCGCCGTCGCTGGATCACGCTCGGCCGCGGAGAGATCTATTACCATCTCACTTACATCGACGACCTGGTCGATGGGTTCGTGTTGTGCGGGGAGCATCCCGACGCCGCCAATCGCACCTACATTCTCGCCGGTGGGGAAGTGACGACGTTGAACGCGCTCGTAAAGCTGGTGGCGGATGGAGCCGAGGTGCCGGAACCGAGGGTGCATCTGCCCGTGTGGCCGGTCTGGATGGCGGGGGCGGCGTGCGAAGCGCTCTGTGCGCCTTTTGGGATCGAGCCGCCGCTCTATCGGCGGCGGGTCGATTTCTTCACGAAGAGCCGCGCCTTCGACATCACGCGGGCGCGCGCCGAGATCGGCTACCGTCCGCAAGTGAGCCTGCGTGACGGTATCCGCCGGACGTTCGAATGGTACCGAGCCCATGGCTGGCTCTGAGCGCCCGGCGCCGGTGGCCACACCGGTCCAATCCCAGCTCTTCGCGCCGGGCAAGTCGAGCCGCGCGAAGTACGTCGAGCTCGTTGTCGGCCGCTCTGGCTTTGCCAGGCTGCTCCAGTACGAAACGATCATCATGCTCGCCCAGGGACGAGCGGGCGCGGTCGGACTGGCACTCCGCAAGGCGTTGTATCCCGTGCTCCTGGGATCGTGCGGCCGCAACGTGATCTTCGGTCAGCACGTGGTGCTGCGGCATCCCCACAAGATCCATCTCGGGCGCGACATCGTGATCGATGACAATTGTCTGCTCGACGCCAAAGGGACGAGCAATCGAGGCATCACGATCGGAGACGGCGCCTTCATCGGTCGCAACACTATCCTGTCGTGCAAGAACGGCGATATCGACATCGGCGACGCCGCGAACCTCGGTTTCAACTGCGAGGTGTTCTCCGCAAGTCGCGTGAGCATCGGCAAGAGCGCGCTGTTGGCGGCGTACACCTACCTCATCGGAGGCGATCATGACTTCTCCGATCCGTCGCTGCCGGTACTCGCGCAGTCGCGCATCTCCGCGGGGATCTCACTGGGCGACGGCGTCTGGGTCGGCGCGGGCGCCAAGATTCTCGACGGGGTGCGCGTCGGCGATCACGCCATCATCGGCGCGGGCGCGGTCGTCCGCGAGGACGTGCCCGCGGGAACCATCGCGGTCGGAATGCCTGCGCGCGAGGTAGGGCGGCGCAATCCGCTGTGAGGGTATAGTTCTGGAATGCACGTTATTCGCTACGAAGCGCCGCGGTCGGTGACCGACGCGGTGCGACTGATGCAGGCAGACCCCGGGGCGCGAATCCTCGCCGGCGGCACCGACCTTCTCGTCCAGTTCCGTGCGGGGCTTCGCCGGCCCACGGCGTTCATCGATATCAAGCGGATTCCCGAGCTCGTCGGCATCACGCTTGACGACGGGGGGCTGCGGCTGGGAGCCGCGACCGCTGCGGCGGTCATCTGCGAGCACGCCGAGGTAAAACGCCTGTGGCCGGGGCTCGTCGAAGCAGTCCGTCTCATCGGCTCGACCCAGATTCAAGGCCGCGGCACGGTGGGCGGCAACCTCTGCAACGCGTCGCCCGCGGCCGATACGACGTGCGCCCTCATCGTCAACCGCGCGACGTGCGCGATCGCCGGACCGGCAGGGGAGCGCGTACTGCCGGTCGATGAATTCTGCACGGGCCCCGGGAAGACGGCGCTCCGCGCCGGCGAGTTCCTCGTCGCTCTTCACATACCGCGTCCGGGTCCTCGAACCGCGGATGCCTATCTGCGGCTGATTCCGAGGAGCGAGATGGACATCGCCGTCGTCAGCGCCGGCGTAAGTGTGACGCTGGCGCCTGATGGCACGTGCTCGGCCGCGCGCGTCGCTATCGGCGCCGTTGCGCCAACTGCCCTCCTGGTGGCCGAGGCGGCGGGGGCCCTCGTCGGATCGCGGCTGGATGAAACGGCGCTGTCGAGGGCAGGCGCAGCAGCCAGCGCCGCGGCGAAGCCGATTGACGACAAGCGTGGCACAGTGGCCTATCGTCGAACGACCGCGGGCGTGCTCACGAGGCGGGCGGCTCGCACCGCCGCCGCACGCGCGAGGGGACACTGACGTGGCGAAGCTCCACGTGCACACGACCGTCAACGGTGAGGCCGCCGAATTTTTGTGCGAGCCGCATGAGACCCTCCTCGCAGCGCTCAGAAACGAGTTGGGCCTCACCGGCACCAAAGAGGGCTGCGCGACGGGCGACTGCGGGGCCTGTTCAATCCTTCTGGACGGGCGGCTCGTGCCGTCGTGTCTCGTCCTCGCGGCGGAGTCGCAGGACCGCGCGGTGACGACGATTGAGGGGCTCGCCCTCGGCGACGCCCTTCACCCGCTGCAGAGGAAGTTTCTCGAGCACGCCGCGCTGCAATGCGGCATCTGCACGCCGGGATTCATCGTCGCGGCAAAGGCGCTGCTCGATCGCCAGCCGGAGCCGACCGAACAGGAAGCGCGGTTCTGGCTCGCGGGCAACCTCTGCCGCTGCACCGGGTACGACAAGATCATTCGGGCGGTGCTCGACACGGCCGCCGAGATGAGGAAAACGGCGGTATGAGCGACCGGACATTCACCTATGTCGGCACGCGACCAGTCCGTCATGACGGGATGGACAAGGTCACCGGGCGCGCCAACTACGGCGCAGACTTCAGTCTGCCTGGAATGTTGCACGGGGTCGTCGTGCGCAGCCCGCATGCTCACGCACGAATCGTTTCGATTGATACACACGAGGCCGAGGCGGTGCCGGGCGTCCTGGCGGTCGTCACGGCTCGAGACATACCGGAGACGCGGGCGAAGCTGATGCTCGGAGAGGGCGCGCTCGACCTTCGCGATATCAGTGAGAACCTGCTGGCGCGCACGAAGGTGCTCTATCACGGCCACACGGTTGCGGCGGTTGCGGCCACGACTCTGGACGCGGCGCGCGAGGGCGCCGCACGCGTCAAGGTCACCTACGAGGTGCTCGAACCGGTGATGACGATCGAACAGGCCCTGGCGGCCAACGCGCCGATCCTCCACAGCGACATGATCACGAAAGGGCAACACGGCGCGAAGGCCCCCAGCAACGTGGCCGCGCGCATGGAGCTCAAGCGCGGCGACGTCGGGAACGGCTTTACGCGAGCAGACGTGGTCGTCGAGCGCGAGTTCCGGACGCCCACCGTACACCAGGGCTATATCGAGCCGCATGCCTGCGTGGCCCGCTGGGGCGAGGACGGCCGCGCGTTCGTCTGGTGCTCGACTCAAGGGCCGTTCGCGGTTCGCGACCAGTGCGCGGCTGTCCTTGGCATGGACGCGGCGCAAGTCAAGGTGATCCCGAGCGAGATTGGAGGCGGCTTTGGCGGGAAGATCGTTGTGTATCTGGAACCGCTCGCTGTCGCGCTGTCGCGCAAGGCTCGCAGGCCGGTCAAGATGGTCATGGGGCGCGAGGAAGTGTTCCGCGCGACCGGCCCGACATCGGGAACCAGGATCCGGATGAAGCTCGGAGCAACCCGAGACGGCACATTCGTCGCCGCCGACGCGTCTCTCTACTATGAGGCGGGAGCGTATCGCGGGTCGCCGGCAGGCGCGGGGATGATGTGCCTGGTCGCGCCATACCGGATTCCGAACTTCGTGATCGAGGCATTCGACGTCGTCGTCAACAAGCCCAAGGTCGCAGCCTATCGGGCGCCCGGCTCGCCCACGGCGAGCTTCGCGATCGAATCGGTCATCGACGAGCTCGCGCGCGAGCTCCGCTTGGACCCCATCGACTTGCGCCTGAAGAACGCCGTCGTCGAAGGCGACGCCGCGCCGTTTGGGCCCGCGTACGGACCGATTGGCTTGAAGGCGCTGCTCGAAGCTGCGCGCCGGCATCCGCACTGGAAGACGCCGCTTGCCGCCAACCAGGGGCGAGGCGTGGCGTGCGGGTTCTGGTTCAACGCGGGCATGAATTCGAGCGCGACGGTCACCCTGAACATGGACGGCAGCGCGGCGGTGGTCACCGGGAACCCTGACATTGGAGGGACCCGCGCGGCCCAGGCATTGATGGTGTCCGAGGAGCTCGGCATCCCGGTCGAGCGAATTCGGCCCGGCGTGGGCGATACCGACAGCAGCGGGTACACCGACGTCACCGGAGGAAGCCGGGTCTGCTACGCGACCGGGATGGCGGTCATTGGAGCGGCGGAAGATGTGCGTGAGCAACTGCGGGCCCGCGCCGCCAAGATTTGGAACGTCGACGTGGCAAGCGTGACCTGGGAGAAGGGCCACGCCGTTCCACCCAAAGGCGCCGAAAAGGCGGAACCGCTCTCGGTGAACGATCTCGCGGCAAAGATGACTCACACGGGCGGGCCAATTGTCGGACGGGCGTCTTTATATGCGCCGATGGCTGGACCTGGTTTCGGCGCGCACATCTGCGACCTCGAGGTCGATCCTGAAACGGGGCGCAGCCGGGTCGTCCGCTACACGGCGTTTCAGGACGTCGGCAAAGCCGTGCATCCAAGCTTCGTCGAGGGACAGATCCAGGGCGGCGCCGCGCAGGGGATCGGGTGGGCGC
>DATKHR010000377.1:0-8673 GCA_035510155.1 Vicinamibacterales bacterium | reverse complement strand
GACCAGCGGAGACTCGCCGCGACCAGCGCCTCGCGGAACGACGCAAAGTCTGCCACAATCAACTGGTCCTCGATCTTTTTTGAGAGGAAAGTTGGCGTAATGTTTATGCGGGTAAACACGAAGTGCGCCCACCAGGTGCGCCCAACCCGCAAGACCGTTTTGATGGATCAAACGGCGCTTGGCGGTTGGTAAACACAAGCGAGTCTGCTCGACCGTCTCGCCGAAACACGCGGCCGTTAAACGTCTAGCGCCGCCTTTCGTTTCTGAAAGGTGACTGAACGTACGGGCTCACGCTGGCGCGTCCCCTGCGTCCGGCTCAGTGCCGCCCGAACCACCCGCGTCTGGAAACGTCAGGACGAACGAAGCCCCGTGGTGTTCTGCAGATTCGACTCGGATGCTTCCACCGTGGGCTTCCATGATGCGTTTGCAGATGCTCAGGCCCAAGCCATATCCTCCGGTGTGTTTGGTTCGAGACCGATCGAGGCGGAAGAAGGGCTCGAAAACCCGCTTGCCGTCGGCCTCGGGAATGCCCGGCCCGTGATCGGTGACACGAACGACGATCGCGTCGCCGTTGCGCGCAGCCGAGAGTTCCACGGGCCAGCTCTGCGCCATGGAGTACCTCATCGCGTTCTCGAGGAGATTCCTGAACACCATCCGAACCTTCTCCGCATCGATATCGAGCGGAATTTTCTGCAACGCCGACACGATCCGAACGCCCGGCGGCTTGTTCTCGAAGGTGCGTGCGACGTCATGCAGAATGGGCACGAGGTCCCGGCGCACGAACGTGACACCGCGCCCGCCGCGAAGCCGTTCCAATTCGAGCAGCTGCGCAACCACGTGCTCCATTTCCTCGACATCGATCCCCATCTCGTTTCGTTGCGGACTCTGCGGAAGCATTTCGAGCGAAACTTTCATGCGCGTCAGCGGCGACCGGAGCTCGTGACTGACATCAAGGAGCAGCTGGTCGCGGGCCGCGATCATCTCCCGGACCCGGGCTGCCATCTCATTGAATGCGGCGGCCAAGCTGCCGAATTCGTCATCCGTCGGGTTCGACAGCGCCACGTCGAGCTCGCCCGTCCCCAGTCGCACAACGCCCTCGTTCAGATCCCGTAGCGGGCGCAACATCCGTCTCAGGATCCTGTGCGCCGCGAGCACGACCAGAGTCATCACGAGCAGCAGGAGGATCAGCAGCGCGTGGTGGGCCGCCTGCATTCCCGACGGGGCGTTCCAGGCGAACAGGTACGCGCCGCCGTCTGGACCCGCCGCAATGTAGTAATGGCGTCCCCCCAGCAGCGGAGTCCACCCGGTGACGCCCTGCTTGCGAACGTCCTCGATCCGGGGCAAATCGTCAATCGTCGACCACCCGCCCCGCGGGCCTTCGTACCGCATCTCGAGATCGAGGCGAGCGCCTAGCTGCCTGGCCGTCTCGACATCGGGCGACTCCGCAGCGATCGTGCGGGCAAGCTCCTCCCGTGCGCGATCGGTCGCTACGCGAATGGTAGGACTGACGATGACCCAGAAGAAACCGCCCACGAGCAGCAGCAAGCTCGCGGCCATCGCCACCATGACCGCCACGAGCTTCCCGAACACCGACGTCGAGACGTGTTTACTCACGACCGCCTCCGGTGAAGCTATAGCCGATCCCCCGGACGGTTCGGATGAATGTCGACCGTTTCGCGTCGTCGCCCAGCTTCTGGCGCACGCGACTGACAAGCACGTCGATGGAACGGTCGTAGGCCTCGGCGTCGATCCCCTTCATCGCCTCCATGATGCGATCTCGCGTGAGCACACGGCCGCGGTTCCGTACGAGGAGTCCGAGCAACTCGAATTCAGCAGTCGTCAACGTGAGCGGGCGTCCCGCGAGCGACGCCGATTGTTTCGCCCAATTCATCTCCAGCGATCCGACGCGCACAATCTCCTCGTCCGGGTGCACCCCCCGCCGGAGCACCGCCTGCATCCGCGCCACCAGTTCCCGCGGCTCGAACGGTTTCGGCAAGTAGTCGTCGGCGCCAAGCTCGAGCCCGACGATGCGATCGGCCACATCGCCACGAGCCGTCAGCATGATGATGGGAATGCGACTGGATTCGCGGACTTTGCGGCAGACTGTTAATCCGTCCGTGTCCGGCAGCATGATGTCAAGCACCAGAAGATCGGGTGGGTCGGACTTGAACGCGCGCAGTCCGGCGTCGGGATGGGTGACGGCGCGGACCGAGAAGCCGAAACCGGACAAGTACTTCGTCAGCAGCGCGTTCAGCCGTTCATCATCGTCGATGATGAGCACGCGCGTGCTCGCGGACGCGGCGGTGGTCAAGCGTCATTCTCCTCGCGGGTCATTCGGTCCTCAACGCCTGAATGGGAGGGAACAGTGAAGCCCGTCGTGCGGGGAGCGCACCGATCCCAATGCCGATCGCCAGAGTCGCTCCCAAGGAGACGGCGAGCGCTTCCCAGGGCGCCGCGATCTTCCACGTGGTGCTGAACGCCACGACTGCGGCTCCGGCAACCCCCACGATAATTCCGCTCGTCCCGCCTCCGATCGCCAGGAGCGTCGCTTCGAAGAGGAACTGCAGGAAAATGTCGCGCGGCTGCGCGCCAACGGCCATGCGAAGACCGATTTCGCCCGTTCGCTCTTTGACCGCGAGCAACATGAGCGCGAGGATCCCCGTTCCCCCGACCACGAGGGCGACTCCGGCCACGGCACTGGTTCCTCGACGCAGCGTGCCCGCGGTCTGCTGTTGCAGCGCCAGGAACGTCGTCATGTTCTGGATCTCGAAGTCCGCTTGCTCATCCGGCCCGATTCGATGGCGATCTACGAGCACCGCGCCGATCTCGCGCTGCGCCTCGCCCATTCCACGCGATTCATCCACGCTGACGAAGATCGTGTTGAGCCAGGTTGCATTGAACAGGCGGCGAAGGGCCGTCCGGACTGGCACGACGACCTGGTTGTCCTCATCGTCGCCGGCCACGACACCCTTCGCCGCCAGCACCCCGATGACCTCGAACGGGACCCCGCGAATCCGAACCGGCTGACCAACCGGATTCTCAGTGAAGAGCGCGTTGGCAACGCGCGCACCAAGGACCGCCACGCGGCGAGCCATGCGATCGTCGTCCGCGTCGAAAAATCGGCCAGCCCGGATGCGGAACCGCCGCACCGCCGGAAACTCCGGCCCCGTGCCGAGTACCTTCGTGTTCGTGGCCGCCGGGCCGGCTTTCACTTTGACGGGCGATTCGATCGCCGGAATGGCCTCGGCGACCGAAGCCAGCTCCGCGATCGCATCGAAGTCATCCAACCGAAGTGTTCTCACCGTGCCCTTGACGTCTTTCCGGGCGACGACCCGCTTGACGAACGCTGGTCTGACAACGAGCAGGTTTGCGCCCGTGTTGTCGATCTGGCGCCCGATATCGCGCTGGATGCCCGTGCCAATCGCATTCGCTACGATAAGCGCGGCGACGCCGACCGCGATGCTCGAGACGGCCAAGGCCGCCCGAACGCGGTGCGTCGCAAGCGCCTTGAGCGACGGGCGAAGACTCCGGCGGTGCTTCATCTCAGCGCGTCAGCGGGCTGCAATCGGGCCGCGCGCCGCGCCGGGAGGACGCCGGCCAGGAGTCCGGCGATCGCCGACCCCACCAGTCCGATCAGTACAGCCTTCCAGGAAAATGCAACACCGAGTTGGAGCCTGGTCGCCGCAAATCGCGCGGCGACATACCCAAGCAGCAGACCGCCCAGCCCGCCAGTGAGAACCGAGACCGCGGTCTCGGTTGCGAACTGCAGCCGAATGTCTTCAGGCCGGGCGCCGATCGCGCGCCGCAGGCCGATTTCCCCCACGCGCTCGTTGACGGACGAGAGCATCAACGTGGCTGCGACGATGCCTGCCACCAGTAGCACCACCGCCGCTGCCAACGGCACATACAGCCGCAAGACCCGGCTGATGAACGCGACGGTGTCGCGGACTTCCACCGTCGTCACGATCCTGAAATCGTCGGGCTCGTCCGACGCGAGGGCATGGCGCGCGCGCAGGATGCGCCCGATCTCGCTCGCGATCTCTTCTTCGCGGCCCGGGTCGTTCACCACCAATCTGGCCGCTGACACGGTATCGACGTTCGTGAGGCGCCGCATCAACGTTGAAATCGGAACTACGATCTCGTCGTCTCGGTCCATGCCGTGCATATCGTTACCAAACGGTTCGAGCACACCGATGACACGAAAGGGCACCGCGCCGATTCGGATCTCCGCATCGAGTGGTTCGCTGTCGCCGAACAGGTTCCGGGCGACGGTGTCGCCAATGACCGCGACGCGCGCGGACGTAGAGACTGCGGCGGCATCGAAATATTGTCCGCGAGTGACGGTTCGTGCCCACACGCGTTCTCCCCGCTCAGACTGGCCGAGGACGCGCACGGGCGCGGGCGCCGTGGTCTCGCGATACCGCACGACGCTCGAAACCTCTTGCTGCGGGTCCCATGCCTCGATGTCGCCGAGTTCGGCGGCCAACGCAGTCAATTCGTCGATCGTCAGCCGCGAGGCGCCCGCGCGGGGACTTCCCATGATACGGCTCCCGCCCGAGACGATGAGAATGGACGAATCACCCAGCATCGGACCCACCGTCTTCAGGACCTTGGCTTCCATCCCCTGACCAAGAGAGACGACGAGCGTAAGGGCCGTCACGCCGACGAGGCTTCCGAGCATCACAGTCGCGCTCCGGAGCCGATATCGTGCCATCACGCCGACGCTGTGCGCGATCAGACGGGTTGTCATCTTTGAACCTCCCGGATCCCGGCTTCATCGAAACGGTCTTGCGTGTTCGCCAGCGGCGCACACGGTCCGTCGGCGACCACGCGGCCCTTCTCGAGCCGTACGATTCGACGGGCGTGCGCAGCGACAGAGAGATCGTGTGTGACGAGAACGATCGTGCGGCCGGAGTCGTGCAGCGCTTGAAAGATTCGCACGATCTCTGCGGCTGCGTCGACGTCCAGATTGCCGGTCGGCTCATCGGCGAGCAAGAGTTCCGGGTCATTGACCAGCGCCCGTGCGATCGCGACACGCTGCTGCTGGCCGCCGGACAATTCGGACGGCGTATGCCGCATGCGATCGGCGAGGCCGACCGCCTCGAGGGCCTTCCGACCGAGGCCCTCCCTGGAGGGTCCATCGGAATACAGCAGCGGCAGCTCCACGTTCTCGAGCGCGCTTGTCCTCGGGAGCAGATGAAACGCCTGGAAGACGAATCCCACGTTCTTGTTCCGAAACCGTGCCTGATCGGCGACGCCGAGGCCGGAGACGTCGCGGCCGTCGAACACGTACCGACCGGCGGTCGGGGCGTCCAAGAGCCCGAGAATGTTCATGAGCGTCGATTTGCCTGATCCGGAGGCGCCCACCATCGCCACGAACTCGCCGCGTTCGATCCGCAGTGAGACGTCGGCCAGCGCGTGCACCGCCTCGCCAGTCGGCCGCCGGTACGTTTTACTGATCCCGTCCAGCTCGATCATCGTTGTTCCCCCTGCCCCTTCACATCGCCAATCAACACCTCGTCGCCCTCGCGCCCGCCGTCCATTATTTCCCAGTAGGTGTCGTCCCTGGTGCCGGTGGTCACCTGGCGCCGCTCGATACTGCCGCCGCGTCTCGAGAGCACGAACGTCTGGCTCCCCTCGTGGCGGACCGCGCGAACCGGAAGCGAGAGAACGTGCTCACGAGTGTCGAGCAGAATCCGCACGGTCGTCGTCATCTCCGGCCGCAAAACCCGATCGCGGGGCGGATCAAATCGCACGATGCTGACGTAGTTGACGACGTTGTCGCGAATCTCCGCCTTCGGGTACACCGCAGTCACGTGACCCTCGAACTCGTCATCACCGTACGTATCCACAGTGAATCGGGCGGTCCGTCCGATGCGGATTCGTCCGATGTCGGTCTCGTCGACGTAGGCCCAGACCTCGAGGCGAGACAGGTCGATCAGGGTCACGAAGGTCGGCGCCGCAAAGTTCGCGGCGACCGTTTCACCTTCCTGCGTCGAGACGGACGCGACGACGCCAGCGATCGGCGCGGTGACCCGCGTATAGGCGAGCTGCGTCGCGGCGTAGTCGAGACTCGCCTGGGCGGCTGTCAGCTGCTTGTCGGCCACGGCGGCCGCGCGGTCCGCAGCATCGAGTTCGCTCCGCGCGAGCACGTTGACCGCGATGAGCTCGCGCTTGCGGGCGAGATCGATCTTCGCGTAGCTCAGATTCACATCCGCCTGCTGCAACGCCGCCGCTGCCTCGTCGCGACGGGCGACGAAGTCGCGGTCGTCGAGCTCCGCGAGCAGTTGTCCCTTTTTGACCGGATCGCCGATTCGGACGTGCAGGCGTTTGACAACACCGGAAATGCGCGAGCCCACACGAACCTCGGCGCCCACCCGCGGTTTGATGATCCCCGTCGCTTTGACTACCTGCCCGATGTCGCGCCTCACGACGCGCGCGACCTGCGCGCGATCGGTGTCCCTGTCGGTCTTGGTCCAAGCGACTCGACCCCACAGGAAGGCGACCGCGGCCACGGCGCACAGCCCAACGACCGCAATGGCAATCCTTCTCACGCCGACTTCCCTGACGCGAGTGTCGAGAGCTCACGTTTCTGAGTCATTTCAACAATGTGACGAATTGAAACAACCTCGAATCGCGTTCAGGGCCGCTTGAGTACGAGAACGGCCACCCCCATCTCGATCCGGAAGTGGTCCGCCTTCCAGGACTGCTGCGATCCGCTGGCCAGTGTCAATGTCGGCCGAGTGCGCAGGAAGGAGGCGCCTGCCATGAGGTAAATCCTGGGATGCACGTCGTACCAGAGCCGTCCGGCGAGCTCCCAGGCGAAGCTGTTGTCGATTCGATCGACGGGTTCGGAGAGAACCAGGCGCGAAGCCCGGGCGGGTGTCTTGGCCTGGTCGACGCTGTTGAATGAATACCCTGCCACGCCGGATGTCACGAGTGACAGCCGTGGCCCGATCGGTTGAACCCAACCAAGACCAGCCATGACTGGACGGAGACGCAGCTCACCGAAGCCCTGTGCGCCAGCCCCGTTTCCGCTCACCACTGCAGTCGTCCTCGCCGGCATGCCCATCCGACCCTGTGGAATGATTCCGACCTTAGCGCGAGGTGAAGGCCGGCCGATGACTTCAACGATCGTGCTGTTCGACGCCGTCTGCTCCAGGGGGAACTGCGACTTGAACCCTACTCCAACAGCGAGATCCATTGGCGGCCACCATGGGCTCTTTGTATGGGCCGCGGCATCGTGAGCCGGCTCGTTTCCGGATTCCTGCGCACGCACCGAGCGCACGGACATCACGGCTGCGATGCCGAGTGCGATTAGGACCTTCGCGCGGAATGCCGCGTCGTGTGGTCCTGTCAGCGACCAGAGACATACGGTGCGTTTGTTCCTCATGCACGCTCCTCAAACTCTTCACGTTTCGGCAGACGCTGGTCGACCTGCCTGACGGTCCGCAGCTTGAGGCGCGACTGTTTCTCGATTATTGCGGGCGTGTCACGAAATGAAACGAGCGCTTACATGCCGTATCCTCACCGGGCGGGCGTCGCGGTGCGGGGCGCGGGGCGATCCAGGCGAGGCTTGAGTACCGCACAGAACTTGTCACATCTGCAGAGGTTCGGATGCGGACAGGCAGGGCGTGCTCGGCGAGTGCTTTCCCACTTCGGTGGAAGACGCGAAAAGTGGGCGGGTCGGAGAAATGCTTTCTGGCGCTTTTGGTTTGCTCGTCTGGATGGCTACGGCGTTACGTGCGTTGAATTGACGGCCAGGCTTCTGTTCGACCTGCTCCACTTGCCGCGCCTCTCCTGCGAGCCGAATGCGTTCAATGTGGCCCCGAGCACAACGCTACAACGCGCAGGATTCAAATACGTGAAGACATACGAGAGGTGCCGGGCCGCTCAACTATCATCAGCCGATTACACGGTGTGTCCTCGAGGACGCAGGCCTGCAACAGATCACGATGGGCGTGGCTGGCTCTCGCGTCGAATAACGGTGCCCGAGAATTGTCCTGCCATCCCGGCGGAAACACGATCGTGACTCAGCGCGACCGTTAGGAGAGCCTTTCGGCCTAACAATCGTTGCTCAACCCGTCAGGAAATCCGGCGCGGCGAGGAAACTGGCGCGCTTCAGCATTGGCGTGACTCCGTAAGCTTCGCACTCGAACCATTCTCCCGCCACGCCTTTCTGTTTCGGAACCGGCGCGTTGACCGGATCAAGATCCTCGCGTAGGACCAAAGCCGCGTCTGGGTTCATTAGAAGCGCCCGGAGCGGGTCACCACGCGGGCCTGCTGTGATGCGCCCCATCGCGTGGCCGATCAGTTTCCTGCGCCCGCCCGCGCGGCATGTATCGCGATGAGCGACGCCCATAGAAGGCCGGTCGTCGCCGAGAGCCGTTGGTATATGCCGGCAACGTCAACGAAGGCGGGTCGCTGGAAAAATCCCATGCTTGCGACCACGAAAAAGGCAATCATGCCGAGCCCTGAAACAAGCGAGTAGACGGCCCAACCGGGCTCGCCGATCGTAAAGAAGCGAACAACTAGAACAGAACACGCCGCCGGTAGTCCCAGGAACCACAACGTCGAAAAGAGGTCGTGCAAATGCCCGTGCGAGGTGAACTGCGCGAGCACGAGCGGCTTGTCGGGGGGAAAGCCGAAGACGGGATCGCTAACGAATATGCC
>DATKHR010000376.1:0-3638 GCA_035510155.1 Vicinamibacterales bacterium | reverse complement strand
GTGCAGTCGCTCTCGATTCAGAGTACGACGCTGGATGATGTGTTCGTGCACTACACAGGGCGTGCGTTGCGCGACGAGCTGCAGGAGGCGGACGCGAAAGACAGTCCGTTCATGCTGAGGCGGGGCTAGGGGCGGGAAGGGGTTTTATGGGAAGAACGTGGGCCATCATCGAGCGCGAGCTGCGGCGGTTCCGCCGGAGCCCGATCCTCATCGTCGTGTCGATGGTCTTTCCGATCGTACAGCTCGTGGTCCTCGGCTACGCGTTCGGCGGTAACGTCAAGCACCTGAAGCTGGCCATCGTCGATCAGGATCACGGGGTGCCGGCCGTGCGGATCCGCGAGCTCGCCTCAGCGGTCGCGGCGGGCGCGCGAACGATTGACCCCGTCGACTACGCGGATTCCGGAGAGGCGCTGAGCGACCTGCGCGACGGCCGCGTCAACGGGGTCCTGACCATTCCACCCGACTTCTCGCGGCGGGTCCTGGCGAAGAACGAGCCGCGCGTCGCGCTGATCGAGGACAACACCGACAACTTCGTGTCGGTCGCGATGGCCAGCACGCTCGGCGGGCTCATCCAGGCGTACGGGCAGCCGGTGGCCGTGACGCGCGTGGCGAGCCAGCCGTCGCTCGATGTCGTCGAGGTCTATCCATACGTGCCGTACATCCAGTACCTCCTGCCGGGATCGGTGGTCATGTCGATCTTCATGATGGTGATGATCGGCGGGGGCATCATCTTCATCGACGACAAGGCGCGTGGCCTGCACGAAGGCTATCTGGTCACCCCAATCAGCAAGTTCGAGCTAATCGCGGGGTTCAACATCTCGGGCACGATCAAGGCGGTGCTCGCGGGGATGTTCCTGCTCATCATCGGGTCGTTCATTGCCGGCGTGCCCAATCCGCTGGATCCGCTGCGCCTCGTGCGGCTGTTCGCCGTTGTGGTCGTGACCGCATTTGCGTTGATCAGCCTGATGTTCCTGCTGATGGTGCGGGTCACCGACCCCCTCCTGCCGCGCGCGGTGTTCGGCGTCCTGAACACGCTGCTGTATTTCCCGAGCGGCGCGGTATACCCGCAACAGGGGTTTCCCGCGTGGATGCAAGTGATTGCCGTTGCCGATCCGTTCACCTATGCCGTGCACGCGTTCAAGAACCTGCTGCTGAAAAACACGGGGTTCGAGGCGATTACCTACGACCTCGGGTTCTTGCTTGTTTTTTCGGCGGTGGCGATGACCGCCGCGACGAAGCTGTTCAAGCGCACGTTATGAGCCGCGGGAACCCAGCGACCCCGGCGAACGCCGCGGCCCCGGTCAACGGCCCGACCCCGGCGAACGCCGCGGCCCCCGCGATGTCCCCGGCCGGCGGAGGCCCCGCGAGCTCCGCGAATTCCACGAACGGCGATCGCGAGACACGCGAGCGGCTCCTGACAGCGGCCGAGCGGCTGTTTGCGCAGCGGGGGTTCAAGGACGTGACCGTGCGCGAGATCTGTCACGAGGCGCACGCCAACGTGGCGGCCGTCAACTATCACTTCGGCGACAAGATGGGGCTCTATCGGGAAGTGCTGCAGCTCGCCATCGATGCGATCCGGAGCGCGACGGAGGCGGCGCGCCAGGCTGGCCGCGGGCTTGCCCCCGAGGAGCAGCTCCGCAGCTACATCCGCTTGTTTCTGCATCGCCTCCTGGCGCCGGGCAGCGAAACGATCCACAAGATCGTGAACCGCGAGCTGTCCGACCCGACGCCGGCGCTCGACGATCTGGTCGAGCAGGCGGTGCGTCCGCGCGTCGAGTATCTTTCGGGCGTGGTCGCCGGCATGTTGGGCTGCGAGCTGTCCGATCCGCGCGTCCTCCGTTGCGTCGGGAGCGTGCAGTCGCAATCGATCATGTATGCGCGGCCCAACCCGATCGCCGAGCGGCTTGGCTTCACGTTCAAAGCCACCAGCTCGGAAATCGACGAGGCCGCGCGTCACATTGCCGAGTTCTCAGTCGCCGGCGTGCAGGCCATCGGCCACATCGCGGAGCGGACCGACCGTTCATGACGCCGACGGTGTTCCGGCCCGACCTCCTCAAGGGCCGCGCCGCCCTCGTCACCGGCGGCGGTACCGGCATCTGCCGCGGCATCGCGCTGGCGTTGGCGGCGCACGGCTGCGACGTCGCCATAACGAGCCGCAAGGCAGAGCATCTGGAGCCGACCGCCGCTGAGCTGCGGTCGCGCGGCGTGCGCGGCGTGGCGAAGATCGCCGACGTCCGGAACGCTGACGCCGTCGGCGAGATGGTGTCGGCGGTCATCGGCGAGCTGGGGCGGCTCGACATCCTCGTGAACGGCGCCGCGGGGAATTTCATCTGCCTGGCCGAGAACTTGTCGCCCAACGGGTTCGGCACCGTGGTCGACATCGACTTGAAGGGCACCTTCAACGTATCGAAAGCGGCATTGCCTCACCTGAAGACGCGAGGCGG
Organism: Vicinamibacterales bacterium; assembly: GCA_035510155.1. Taxonomy (GTDB): domain Bacteria; phylum Acidobacteriota; class Vicinamibacteria; order Vicinamibacterales; family CAVVIG01; genus DATKHR01. The sequence continues at coordinate 1,194 of DATKHR010000376.1, read as the reverse complement.
GTCGGTCCTCAACATCAGCGCAACGCTGCCTTATCTGGGGACGATGGGGCAGTCGCATGCGGCGGCAGCCAAGGCGGGCATCGACTCGCTCACGAGGGTGCTCGCCTGCGAATGGGGCCCGCACAAGATTCGGGTCAACGGGATTGCGCCGGGTCCCGTGGAGGGCACGGAAGGCGTGAGGCGACTGATGAGCGACCAGTCGCGCGCCGGCCTGCACGAGGAGTGCCCGCTCGGCCGCATGGCGACGATTGACGAGATTGCAAATGCCGCGCTCTACCTCAGCTCTGACGCGGCCTCATTCGTGACGGGCGTGACGCTGGTCGTCGACGGCGGGCTCTGGCTCCGATCAGCACGGATTCTCGGTTAAGATCGCACGGCATGAGAAAGTCTCTTGCTGTGCTGGCCAGTGTACTCGCTGCCGTGATCTCGACTCGAACGATCACGTTCGCCCAGCCGTCTTCGCGACTCCTCGTCCTCAACAAGGAAGACGCCACGCTCGCCATCGTCGATCCCGTCGCCGGGTCCATTCTGGGTAGAGTTCCGGTCGGCCAGGGACCTCACGAGCTCGTCGTCTCGACCGACGGCCGGCTCGCCTTCGCGAGCAACTATGGGACCGGAGCGGCGCCCGGTCAAACGATCTCGATGGTCGACATCGCCGCGCAAAAGGAACTGCGGCGCATCGACGTCTCTCCGCTCAGGAGACCGCACGGTCTCGCGTTCGCCAACGGCAAGCTGTACTTCACCGCCGAAGCCAACCGCAAGATCGCGCGCTACGATCCGGCGACCGACAAGATCGATTGGGAGTTCGAGACGGGGCAGAACGGCACGCACATGGTGCTGCCGACCCGCGACGCGAAGATCCTGTTTACATCCAACATCGGGTCGAACAGCGTTTCAGCCATCCAACAGGTGGAAGACGGCTCCTGGGCGCAGACGGTGATCCCGGTCGGCAAAGGTCCCGAGGGCATCGACCTCTCACCGGACGGCAAGATCGTCTGGAGCGCGCACTCGCAGGATGGCGGGGTCTCGCTCATCGACGTTGCCACTCGGAAAGTCCAGCAGACGATCGACGCCGGGACCAAGCGGTCCAACCGGATCCGCCTGACACCCGACGGCAAGTTCGCGCTCATCTCGGACATCGACACCGGCGAGCTGGCCGTCATCGACACGGCCGCGCGCAAGGTGGTCAGGCGT
>DATKHR010000375.1:0-18042 GCA_035510155.1 Vicinamibacterales bacterium | reverse complement strand
AACAGTTAGCGCACGTCAAGGGAACGGTCGTATTCTTCGAAAGCCCCCATCGGATCTCATCAACGCTCACCGATTTGCTAGCCATCGCAGGTGACTGTGAAATCGCTATCGGCCGCGAGCTCACAAAACTCCACGAAGAATTGGTCACTGGACCTATTTCTCACATTCTCAGCTATTTCAAGACACCCAAGGGCGAATTCACGATTGTAGCAAATATTGGGCTAACAACAGAAATCGCCTCGGGACGAGCAACGGCATCCCGTGGAAATATGTCTAATGACCTATTCGAGGCCGGTAAGGAACCACAGGGTGGGCCTCCAGACCAATTCGAGTCCAGGCGTCGGGCAGTTGCCTCACTGGCTCGAGCTCATGGACTGACAGCCAATCAGCTTTACGCGGCCATCGAACTGGCCAAGAAATCTGGCGAACGCCCAACTTGACCGTTCGCTGCCGTTCTGTTAATTTACCGCCCTCTTTTTGGGGCGCAACCACTTTGCCCGCGCGACCTCGATGACGAAAGAGCGGCAGCCGTCCCGATCCGTAAAATCCTCGCCTCAGACCATTTCTCCACGTCCGGCACACCCTCGCAACCTGCATCCGGCACAATCCTCGACCGATCAGCCTTCTCAGGCCGCGGATTTTCGCCCGACTGGGTCCGGCGACTCGGTTCTCGCGAACCCACCCCGACGGACAACGTACGTCGAGGCTGTTGCACTCTATGAGCGCGGCCTTGAAGCGCTCCAGCGGCATGACTATCGGGAAGCCACGGACACGCTCGAATCCGTCCTGCGCCAGTACCCCGAGGAGAAGGAGCTCCACGAGCGCGTCCGCTTGTATCTCAATATCTGCCAGCGCCAAGCCACGCACCGCGAGGCACTGCCCCAAACCGTGGACGAACGCTTATACGCCGCAACGCTGGCGATCAACGGCGGACACTACGATCAAGCCATCGCCCATCTCCGCTTGGTCCGCGATGAGGATCCGGATAACGATCACGCACTCTATATGCTCGCCGTTGCTCATGCACAGCGTGACGAGCACGCCGAAGCCATCGCCCATCTCGAGCGCGCCATCGCCTTGAATCCCGAAAATCGGGCGCTTGCCCGCAACGACCCCGATCTGGAGCCGCTGCACGACGACGAGACGTTCCGTGCGGCGCTCGAAGCGCCCCCGTCTGCCCCAAAACCGACCGATACGAGGCGCCGCCCCTTCCGCACGCGAACCGGACGATAATTGTCACGAGGCGTCCGTCTGGCGCCCGATTCGAGCCAATTCGAGACAGTGATCACATCACGGGTCAAAATCTGACCTCAGCAGGCTCAAACATGGACGTTCACGTCGTGATCCTTGCCGCCGGCAAGGGAACGCGCATGAAGTCGGCGATTCCAAAGGTCCTCCACCGGGTCGCCGGACTTCCGATGATCGAGTACGTGCTGGCCACCGCCGCGTCTCTCCGCCCTCTCTCCACCACCGTCGTCGTCGGACACGAAGCCGACTCCGTGCGCAACACGTTGTCGAGACATTCTGGCCTCACCTTTGTGGCTCAGAAGCCACAGCTGGGAACCGGACACGCGCTGTTGCAAGCGGAGCCCGTCCTTCCCCACCAGCACGGCACACTGGTGCTGCTCTCGGGCGACGTGCCGCTTCTCACAGAGCGCACGCTGGATACGCTGCTGACCCACCACATTCGGTCTGGCGCCGCCGCGACGGTCCTCACCGCGGAAGTCCCCGATCCCACTGGCTATGGCCGCATCATCCGCGTTGCGGCTCCAGCCGGCAGGCCGCTTGCAAATATCGTGGAAGAACGCGACGCAACGTTGGAACAGCGAACAATTCGCGAGATCAATTCGGGCGTATACGCATTTGCCCTGGACGGCCTGTTCGACACGCTACACCACATCGGCACTGAAAACGCGCAACGGGAATACTATCTGCCCGACATCGTGCGGGTGTTCCGCAACGAGGGGCGCGCCGCCGAGTCAGTGGCCGTCGCTGACGCCAATGAAATCCGCGGGATCAACAGCCGCAGCGAGCTCGCGGCAGTGAGCCGCATCATGAGAACTGAAAAGAACGAGTCGTTGATGGAAGCCGGCGTCACGATCGAGGATCCGGCAACGGTCTATATCGACCGGGATGTCACGATCGGCCCCGACACGGTCATCCACCCTGGCGTCTCGCTCGAGGGTGCGACGACGATCGGCTCGGGTTGTGAAATCTACAGCGGTGTGCGCATCACGAACTCACAGATCGGTGACGGCGCGATCATCCTGGACCATTCAGTCCTGGTCGAGGCGCGCGTCGGGAATCACGCCAGGATCGGCCCCTTCGCGCGTCTTCGAAAGAATGCGGACGTGCGCGAAGGCGCGCACGTGGGCAATTTCGTCGAGATGAAGAATACTGTGCTGGGCCCCCGATCGAAGGCGATGCACCTGACCTACCTTGGCGATTCCAGAATCGGCGAGAACGTGAACATCGGCGCAGGCACGATCACGTGTAACTATGACGGGGAGAAAAAGCAGGCCACGATCATCGAAGACGGGGCGTTCATCGGAAGCGACTCGCAATTCATCGCGCCCGTCACTGTGGGCAAGAACGCGTACGTCGGGACCGGCACGACCGTTCGGGAAGACGTTCCGGCCGAAGCGCTCGCCGTCAGCGCAGGCAAGCAGCGGAACATCGAAGGATGGGTCGCCGAGCGCCGGAAGAAGCGTGAGCGAGTCACGACTGAGAAATGACGAGCCGCTTGGCGGTGTGATCCACGAGCGACGAGTACCGAGTCACGAGCAACGACCATGTGCGGAATCATCGGCTATATCGGCCCTAAAGACGTCGTCCCGGTCCTCATTGACGGGCTGCGGCGGCTCGAATATCGCGGCTACGACTCTGCCGGCGTCGCCGTGGTGAAGGACGGTCACGTCGCTTTGCGACGCAGCGCCGGCAAGCTCTCGAATCTCGAGAGCATCATCGGCAGCGCGCCCCTCTCCGGGGACTACGGCGTGGGACACACCCGCTGGGCCACGCACGGCCGCCCGACCGAGGAAAACGCTCACCCGCACCGCGACTGCACGGGCAAGATCGTCGTCGTCCACAACGGAATCATCGAAAACTACTTGGATTTGAAGCTCGAGCTCCAACGCCAGGGCCACACGTTCGTGACCGAGACCGACACGGAGATCGTGGCCCATCTCGTCGAGCGCGAAATGAAAGACGACGGCCTCGAGAATGCCGTGCGGCGCGCGCTGATGCTGATGCGCGGCCTCTTCGCGCTGGTCCTGATATCGGCCGACGACCCCGAAAAGATCGTGACGGTTCGAAACGGCCCGCCGATCGTCGTGGGGCTTGGCGACGGCGAGTTCTTCGTCGCGTCCGACATCCCAGCCATTCTCAGCCACACCCGAGACGTCGTGTTCCTGGGCGACGAAGAGATGGCCGTGATTACCAAGAGCGGCGTGCAATTCACCGACTTCTTCGGCCGGCCGGTCTCCAAGGCCACGCAGCGCGTGCTGTGGGACCCGATCATGGCCGAGAAGGCCGGTTACAAGCACTTCATGCTCAAGGAGATCTTCGAGCAGCCAACCGCCGCCCGAGAAACGATTCTCGGCCGCGTCTCTCAGGACAGCGGCAAGGTGTTCCTCGAGGAGATGAAGGTGAGCGACGCGACGCTCGCCGCTGTTGACCGGATCACCATCCTCGCCTGCGGCACCTCATGGCACGCGGGGCTGGTCGGCAAGTTCATGATCGAGCAGCTCGCACGCGTTCACGCCGACGTCGACTACGGCTCCGAGTACCGCTACCGCCAGCCGATCGTCTCCAAGCACACCCTGGCGGTTGTCATCACCCAGTCGGGAGAAACAGCCGACACGCTCGCCGCCCTTCGAGAGGCCAAGAAGGAAGGCGCCGCGGCCAGCATCGCGATCTGCAACGTTGTCGGCAGCATGGCCACGCGTGAGACGGATGGCACGATTTACACGCACGCCGGCCCCGAAATCGGCGTCGCATCGACCAAGGCGTTTACCTCACAGCTCGTGGCCCTCTATCTCCTGGCGCTCCGCCTGGGACAGGTGCGCGGAACGCTTCCGCCGCAGGCCTCCCGGCCGCACATCGACGCGCTGCTCCAATTACCGCACGTCCTCGAGCACACGTTGAAGCTCGCGCCCGAAGTGGAAGAAATCGGCGCAAAGTTCCACAAGAACACCGATTTCCTGTACCTGGGCCGCGGCATCAACTACCCGATTGCCCTCGAGGGAGCCTTGAAGCTCAAGGAAATCTCGTACATCCACGCCGAAGGCTATCCTGCCGGCGAAATGAAGCACGGGCCCATCGCATTGATCGACGAACTGATGCCGGTCGTCACCCTCGCCCCGAACGATCAGGTGTTCGAGAAAATGATCGGGAACATGCAGGAAGTGAAGGCGCGCGGCGGATCGGTGATCGCCGTCACCACAGAGGGGGACGAGAAGCTGGCCGCTATTCTCGATCGCCGCAGCGACTTCGTGGTGCGCGTGCCGCGTGCGCCGGAGCTGCTGATGCCGATCGTCCTGGCGCTTCCATTACAGCTCCTCGCCTACGACATCGCGGTCCGTCGCGGTTGCGATGTCGATCAGCCGCGAAACCTTGCGAAGAGTGTGACGGTAGAATAGACAGTGTGCACTTCCTCGACACGCTCAACGCTGAACAGCGCGAAGCGGTCCTGCACCTCAACGGGCCGCTCCTGATTCTTGCCGGCGCAGGCTCAGGGAAGACGCGTGTCATCACGAGCCGCATCGCCTACCTCGTTGGCGACGGCCACGCCGAGCCCCATCAGGTGTTGGCCGTCACCTTCACGAACAAGGCTGCAGAAGAGATGCGCGCGCGCGTCGAAACGCTGCTCGGCTCCGACTGCGAGCGCTTGTGGGTCTCGACGTTCCACGCCCTGTGCGCGCGCCTGCTGCGCCGCGAGGCGCCGGCAATCGGCCTCTCGCGCGATTTCGTGATCTACGATGCCTCCGATCAGTTAACGGTCGTCAAACAGGCGCTCCGAGAGCTCGCCATCGACGACGCCTTCATTCAACCGCGAGCCGCCCTCTCCCGAATCAGCCACGCCAAGAACAGGATGCAAACGCCCGAGGCGATGGCCGCCGGTCCCAGCCTCCGGGACCAGGAAGTGGCGAGAGTCTACGAGTTCTATCTGAAAGCCCTGAAAGAGTCCGGCGCCGTGGACTTCGACGACCTGCTTCTCAAGACAGTCGACCTCTTCGAGCAGTCAGAGCGCGTCCGGTCGAAATACAGTGAGCAGTTTCGATTCGTCATGGTCGACGAGTATCAGGACACGAATCGGCCCCAATATCTCTTGATTCGGCGTCTCGCCGAGCTCCACCGCAACCTCTGCGTCGTCGGCGACCCGGACCAGTCGATCTACAAATGGCGCGGCGCTGACGTGCGCAACATCCTCGACTTCGAGGAAGACTTCCCCGACGTGACCGTCGTCAAGCTGGAGCGAAATTATCGCTCGACGCAGATCATCCTGGACGCTGCGTCGGCCGTCATCCGACAGAACACGAAGAGAAAGGACAAGCGCCTCTGGACCGACCGCACGGGCGGCGCGCGCATCACGTACTTCCGCGGCGCCGACGACCTCGAGGAGGCGGACTTCATCACACGGACCGCTCGCGGCGCCCTCGCAGACGATGTCGACGCGACGGTTGCCGTGTTGTACCGCACCAACGCGCAGTCACGCACGATCGAAGACGCCCTGATGCGCGAGCGCATCGCCTACAAGATCGTGGGCAACGTTCGCTTCTACGAGCGCAAGGAGATCAAGGATGCCCTCGCCTACATGCGGCTGATCATCAATCCGCATGACGACGTCAGCCTGCGAAGGGTCATCAACACGCCGGCGCGCGGGATTGGCAAAGGCGTGATGGAGCAGATCGAAACGCTCGGCCGCGAGCGCCTCGAAAGCGGCCGGGAGACGGCGCCCGCGTCGCTCTGGGTGAGCATCGTGCGCGGTCTCGACGGGCGGGCGTTTCCAAACCGAGCGGCCGCTCCGCTCAGGGCGTTCCGGGATCTGATCGAGCGTCTCACTGAGGTGGCCCGCACCGAACCGGTATCGATCGCCATCGGCAAGCTGCTCGACCACAGCGGGTACCTGCAGGAACTGCGCGATGACCGGACGGAAGAGTCGCAAAGCCGGATCGAGAACCTTGAGGAGCTCGTTTCAGCCGCGCGGGAGTACGAGAGCCGCGAATCCGAGCCCACGTTGAGAGGATTCGTCGACCGCCTGTCCTTGCTCTCGGATGCCGACGAGGAGGCGGGATCGAAGGACGCGCGGGTCTGGTTGATGACGCTCCACAGCGCGAAGGGCCTCGAGTTTCCGATGGTGATCCTCGCCGGCCTCGAGGAGGGCCTGTTCCCACATTCGCGCTCGAGCAACGATGGCGAGGAACTCGAGGAAGAACGACGGTTGTGTTATGTCGGCATGACGCGCGCGCGCGCCAGATTGGTGCTCACCGGCGCCGCACGACGCAGGGTGTTCGGGGAGTACCAGGCCAGCAGGCCGTCTCAATTCATCGACGAAGTCCCCTCCGAGTTGATTGATCGAATCGAACCCCCGCCGTCGCCCCAGGGCAGTCGGGCGTATCAGAGTTCCTTCTACGCTTTCCGCACCAACCCGTACAGTCGGGGTCGCCGGGCCACTGAAGGGAGAGACCGTTCCGCCGGCGCCCGCTCCCCGGCGGAGGGCGAGCCAGCCTATGACTACAAGTATGAAGACGAGGATCAATCGACGGGCATGACCCTACGACCGGGCATGCGGGTCCGCCATCCCCTGTTCGGCGTCGGCAGCGTCGTCAGCATCGAATCAGTCACCAACGACATCAAGCTGGTCGTCCGCTTCGCGGCCGTGGGCCAAAAGACCCTTCACGCCCGATACGCCCGCCTCGAACCCGCTTAAGAACTCGCGTCGCGAATCCCAAAATCACGTCTTTTGTTCACGCGCGCTCGTCACGATCCATCGCCCCGTAATCTCCTTGTCCCCCTTCAGGATGGCACGCTGCAACGTCAGCACGAGCGTCTTCCTGACCGTTTCGCCGTTCGGCAGGCGAACGGGAGCCGTCACCGTAACATCCTTTGACGCCATCTCGCCGTCGTATTTCGTCACATCGATGGCCGCGCGTCCGCCGCCGTTCACGCTGAGATCGGCCAACTGTGTTTCCGATCGCAGGGCCCGCCTGGCGTCGGACACTTTCCTCGACATCGTCGCGCTCTCGGCGCGGAGCTTGGTCCACGCCGACTGAATGGCCACGTCCTTGCCGCTGATTTTCCCCTCACCGCGTTCCGCCTTGACCACTCGCTGGATCGCGTCCAGGTTCGCGTTCTGATACTCGTCTTTGCGCTTCGTGAACGCGGCGTCTTCCGCCTTTGCGTCCTCCTGCGCCTGCGCCAACGACTTCAACGGCAGCGGCTTGCGTTGCTCCGGACCAATGTTTTGAATGCTGACCGTCGCGACAGTGCCTTGCGTCTGAGGATCGAAGATGACGGTGGCGATGTTGTCGAGCGAGGTGTTGTCTCTCAGCCTCGACGCATTGAAGAACTGCGTGATGATGGCTTGTTCGGCCCCACCCGAGCACGCAACCACGAGGAACAGAATTCCTGGAATCAACGCCAGGAAGGCAAACGCCGGAACGCGCCATCTGGGCCGGTTCATGGGAGCAACCTCCTGGCGTCAGCCCGGCGGGGGCACCCTGCGTTTCGGCGAGCGCGCGGGTGGCTCCGCCAACAGGCTGCGCCGCTTACCGTGTGGTCGGGTCGGATGGGGTGTTGTTCGTCTCTTCGCCCTCTTTTTCGACGAGGCGCGCGATCGACACGACTTTGTCGTCGGCTTCGATGTTGATCAACGTGACGCCCTGAGTCGCGCGCCCAATCGCGCGCACATCGTCGGTCGCCATCCTGAGAATCATGCCCTGCTGCGTAATCAGGAGGAGCTCGTCGCCCTCCTGCACGTACGCCACTCCCACCACCAACCCGTTCTTCGTCGTCGTGGCGATGTTGATGATACCCACGCCGCCGCGCGACTGCACGCGATATTCGTCGATCTCGGTGCGCTTGCCAAATCCGCGCTCGGTGACCGTCAGGAGCGTTCCCCCGGGTTTGACCACTTCCATCGAGACGACGAAGTCGTCCCCGCGCAAGGAGATGCCGCGGACGCCGTAGGCGGTGCGCCCCATCGGCCTGACGTCGGTTTCGGGGAACCGGATGGCCATACCGTAGCGCGTCGCGATGAAGACTTCGCCGCTGCCATCGGTCACCTGGGCAGCGATCACGGAATCGCCGTCCTCGACCCCTATGGCGATGATCCCGCCCGCGCGCGGGTTGCTGAACGCCGACAGCGCCGTCTTCTTGACGACGCCCAGGCGCGTCCCCATCACGATGGACTTGTCGTCCTCGAAGGCCTTCACCGCCAGCATGGCCGCGATCTTCTCGCCGTCTTCCATCGACACGAGGTTCGCGATCGACTTGCCCTTGCCGCCCGGTCCCACATCGGGAATCTCGTGCACCTTCAGCCAATACGCCCGGCCGCGGTCCGAGAAGATCATGATGTAGGCATGGGTGGACGCGACGAACAGATGACTGACGAAATCCTCGTCACGCGTGCGCATGCCGATGCGACCCTTGCCGCCGCGACGCTGACTTCGGTAGGTGGTAATCTTTGTGCGCTTGATGTATCCCGTGTTGCTGACCGAGATCGCCATGTCTTCCTCGGCGATCAGGTCTTCCACTGTGAGATCCCCGGACTCATCGACGATCTGAGTGCGCCGATCGTCGCCGTACCTCTCCCGGACATCCTTCAACTCGTCGACGATGATCTGCATCAGCAGACGCTGGCTGGCCAGAATGGCGCGCAGGCGCTCGATCGTCTTCAGCAGCTCGGCGAGCTCGTCGAGAATCTTCTGCCGCTCCAGCCCGGTCAGACGCTGGAGCTGCATGTCGAGAATCGCCTGTGCCTGAACCTGCGTGAGCCCAAAGCTCGCGATGAGGCCCTCGCGCGCCTCCGGCGGCGTCTTCGATCCCCGGATGAGCGTGATGACGGCATCCAGGTGATCGAGCGCAATCTTGAGCCCTTCGAGGACGTGGTAGCGGGCTTCGGCCTTCCTCAGCTCGAACTCGGTCCGCCGCCGCACCACTTCGCGCCGGAACTCGATGAAGCTCTCGATGAGCTCCAGCAGGTTCAACACCTTCGGGCGCCCGCCGACAATCGCGAGCATGATGATGCCGAAGGACGTCTGCAGCGGCGTGTGCTTGTACAGATTGTTGAGGATGACTTCCGGCACCTCGCCGCGCTTCAACTCGATCACGATGCGCATCCCCTCGCGGTCGGATTCGTCGCGCAGGTCGGCAATGCCTTCGATGACCTTGTCGCGGACGAGCTCCGCGATCCGCTCGAGCAAGCTCTTCTTGTTGACCTGATACGGGATCTCCGTGACGATGATCGACGTCCGGTCGCCCTTCTTGTTGGTTTCGAGCACCGACCGCGCGCGCATGACGATTGACCCTCGGCCGGTCGTGTACGCCTGGAGCACGCCTCCGCGCCCCACGATGTAGCCTGCCGTCGGAAAATCGGGCCCCGGCACGAGCTTGATGAGCTGCTTGAGCTTTTCACCGCGCGTCAAGACCTGCTGGGCCGCTTCGTCGGTGGACTGGAGATATGCATGCTCTACCAGCCACACGCAACCGTCGATGATTTCCCGCAGGTTGTGCGGCGGGATATTGGTCGCCATCCCGACCGCAATGCCCGCCGAGCCGTTGACGAGGAGATTCGGAAACGGCGTCGGCAGGACCGTGGGTTCCTCGGTCTGTTCGTCGTAGTTCGGCGTGAAATCGACGGTCTCGTTATCGAGGTCCGTCATCATCTCGTCGCCGAGCGCCTTCAGCCGCGCTTCCGTGTACCGCATCGCCGCCGGGGGGTCGGCGTCGATTGAACCGAAATTGCCTTGCCCGTCCACGAGCGGATAGCGCATGTTGAACTCCTGCGCCAACCGGACGAGCGTGTCGTAGATCGATTGATCGCCATGAGGATGAAAGTTCCCCATGACCTCGCCGACGATCTTCGCGCACTTGCGGTAACCGCGCGTCGACGAAAGGCCCATCGTCTTCATGCCGTACAGAACGCGGCGATGGGCGGGTTTCAGACCGTCACGGACATCGGGCAGCGCTCGTCCAATGATCACGCTCATCGCGTAATCCATGTACGAACGCTTCATTTCGTCTTCGATGTTGACTGGATGTAAGGCCGGTACTTGCTCTGTCATCGTCTGTTTATCGATCGGGATTTGGGATTCGGGATTCGGGGTTCGTTGTGGACGGCCATTCGGAACACACTGATTCGCCCGGGAATAGAGGATTTGTTAGAGCCTCGAGCGCCTCCGATCAGCGTGACTCAGGCCGCGTCACACGTCCAGATTCTTCACGTCCAGCGCGTTATCCTCGATGAACTTCCGCCGCGGCTCGACCTGGTCTCCCATCAGCGTGGTGAACATCAGGTCCGCTTCGGTGTGATCCTCCGCCCGCACCTGCAACAGCGTCCTCACTTGCGGATCCATGGTCGTTGCCCAAAGTTGATCGGGGTTCATCTCGCCGAGGCCCTTGTAACGATTCACGGCCACTCCCTTCTTGCCAGCCGCGAGGAAGAAATCAACGAGCTCGTCCCGAGACCGCAGGCGCACGTCCGTGCCGTGAGCCGGCTTGGCGCCTTCGCCCTCGCCGTCCGCTGAATCGCCGGAGACGACGACTTCGCCGTCAAACGGCGGCATCTCCCGGTGGTTCGCAAGAAGCGTGCGGTATTCGGCAGTCGTGACCACGTCGTGACCAATCCGATCCTGTCGAGGGTATCCACTCGACCGGTCGTCGACGTGCAGAAGATACCGATTGTGCTCTTCGTCGCGCTGAACGGTGACAGTCCGCGCCTCGGTCGTCAGCGTTCGGGCAAGGCTTTCCAGCCGTTCCTTATCGGCAAAATACTCCCGGTCGGCCCCGGCGGCGAGAAGGGCTTCGATGATTTCACGTGAGTGCCCGCGGCGCTCCACCGTCTCCAGCAGTTTCTGATGCGTCATCATCTTCTGCAGCAGCTTCTCGAGATCGACGCCGGAGATTTCGGTGTTGGTCGACGGAATCCGCACGACGCGCGCTTCGACCGCCCGCCGGATCAAAAACGCATCCAGGTCGCGCTCGTCCTTGATGTAGGTCTCGGACTTTCCCCGCTTGGCGCGAAAGAGCGGCGGTTGCGCGATGTACACGTAGCCGCTCTCGATCACTCTCGGCAACTGGCGGTAGAAGAACGTCAGGAGAAGCGTCCTGATGTGAGATCCGTCCACATCCGCGTCGGTCATGATGATGATGCGGTGGTACCTGAGCTTTTCAATGTCGAAGTCCTCGGCCCCGATGCCGCACCCGAGCGCCGCAATCATGGTCTTGATCTCGTCGCTGCTGAGCATCTTGTCGAACCGTGCCCGCTCGACGTTGAGAATCTTGCCTTTGAGCGGTAGAACGGCCTGGAAGCGGCGATCGCGACCCTGTTTGGCCGAACCGCCCGCCGATTCGCCCTCGACAATGTAGAGCTCGCTGAGCGCGGGATCGCGTTCCTGACAATCCGCCAGCTTGCCCGGAAGCGAGCTGCCGTCGAGCGCGCCCTTCCGACGAACCAGGTCGCGCGCCTTCCGCGCGGCTTCACGCGCGCGGGCGGCATCCGCAGCCTTTCCGATGATCCGCTTCGCGACCGCCGGGTTTTCTTCGAGGTACGCGCCGAGCTTGTCGTTCACGATCGCCTCGACGATCCCCTTGACTTCGGTGTTGCCCAGCTTGGTCTTGGTCTGCCCCTCGAACTGCGGGTGCGGGATCTTCACGCTGATGACCGCCGTGAGACCCTCACGAATGTCGTCACCGGTAATGCTCTCTTTCAAGTCTTTCGTCAGGCTGTTCTTGCCGGCGTAGTAGTTGAGCGTCCGCGTCAGCGCCGATCGAAAGCCCGACAGGTGGGTCCCGCCTTCGTGGGTGTTGATGTTGTTCGCGAACGAATACTCCGCTTCCGCATAGCCGTCGTTCCACTGCAACGCGATCTCCACATCCACGTTGTCCCTGGTGCCGTGCATGTAGATCGGCTTCTCGTTGACGGCTGTCTTGTTCGTGTTCAAGTGCTGAACGAAGGAGACGATGCCGCCCTGGTAGTGGAACTTGTGCGCCTTGCCGTCGCGCTCGTCGTCCAATGTGATGAGCACGCCCCCGTTCAGGAAGGCGAGCTCGCGCAGCCGCTGGGCGAGCGTGTCGAAGCTGAACGAGGTGGTCTCGAAGATCTGCGTGTCCGGCTTGAACGTCACTTTCGTGCCGCGACGCTTCGTCGTGCCCGTTATTTCGAGCCCGCCCGTGGGCGCGCCCCGTTCGTAAGACTGCTGATAGACCTGCCCGTTCCGCCAGATCTCGAGATCCAACGTCTCCGAGAGCGCGTTGACGACAGAGACACCGACACCGTGCAGGCCGCCCGAGACCTTGTAGGCGCTGTTCTCGAACTTGCCGCCGGCGTGAAGCATGGTCAGGACGACTTCCGCCGCCGACTTCCCGCTCTCGTGCAGGTCGACCGGAATTCCCCGTCCGTTGTCGATGACCGTGACAGAACCGTCGATGTGCAGCGTGACGTTCACCTGATCGCAGAACCCGGCGAGCGCTTCGTCGACTGAATTGTCGACGACTTCGTAGACGAGGTGGTGAAGCCCGGACGGTCCCGTCGACCCGATGTACATGGCCGGACGCTTTCGGACCGCCTCCAGCCCCTCGAGGACTTTAATCTTGTCCGCACCGTACTCTGCGACGTCCGCCGCGGATCCATGACCGTTGTTGTCGGCCGGCACACCTGTCGCTGCCCGCGCCGTCGTCGCGGTTGCGATCTTGTGGTCCTCGACCGCCTCCTCGGCGATCGATCGTTCGTCCGGAATTTTGCTTGGATCGATGTGGTTCATGTTTCCGTGTCAGACACGCATCGGCATGATGACGTAGGTATAGTCATAGCCCTCGGCGCCCACGGGTCTCATGACCGCCTGGCTGACTTCATCCTTCAAATCGAGCGAGACGGTGTCGGTCGAGACCACCGAGAGAAAATCGAGGACATACTGCGCATTGAAGCAGATTTGCATCGAGGCGCCGCTGTACTCCACCGGGAGCGTTTCCTTTGCCTCGCCCAAATCCGGGCTGCTCGAGGTCACCTCGACCCGGTTTTTGTCGATCTGGAACTTCACGGCGCGCGAGCGTTCGTTCGACAACAGCGCCACACGTTTGACGGCGTTCGTCAGGCGATCGCGCTCGAAATCGATGTGCTTGTCGTTGCCCTTCGGAATTACCCGCTCGTAGGCCGGAAACTGCCCGTCGATCATCCTCGAGATCAGCAGCCGGCCACCGACGTCGAAGAACAGGTGATTCTCGCCGCGCTCATAGCGGATGTCTTCGTCCCCCTCGCTGAGCAAGCGCGCCAACTCGCCTAGCGTCTTCCTCGGAAGAATCGCCTTGACCTCGCCGTTGTCAGCCGATCCGCCGGCCCGGACCGTCGTCACCAGCGCCAGACGGTGACCATCTGTGGCCACCAGGGTCATCGAGTCCGGCCGCAAGACAAACAACGCCCCGTTCAGAAAGTAGCGAGTATCTTCCCCCGTGATCGCGAACTGCGTCTTGGCAACCATTTCCTTCAGAGCTGCGCGCGGGACCGTCGCCGTTGGCGTGGCGCCGGCGTCAGGCAACGTGGGAAAGTCCTCGCGCGGCAGCGTCTGCATCCTCGAGTCGAAACGATCGGCAGCGACTTTCACGCCGCCCTTGTCTTCCGCAATCCGAATCTCGGTTTCGGGAAGCGACTTGACGATCTCGTAGAACTTCTTTGCCGGCAGCGTCAGCGAACCGCCTTTGGCGACAGCGGCCGAACAGCGACTGCGCAAACCGACTTCGAGATCAGTGGCGAGGAAGCTCACTTGATCTCCTTTCGCCTCCATCAGCACGTTGGCCAGGATGGGAATCGTGTTTTTTCGCTCAACGATTCCTTGAAAAAGTTGCAGTTCTCGCAGAAGGTCGTTCTTGCGGACGACAAGTTCCATAGCTGTGCTGACCTCGAAAAGAGCGGGCTTTCGGCCCGCGATCCCCTGAAGGAGAGGAGAGATTCGAGAATAAGAAATTATATAAGAAAAGAGGGTCTGTTGAAAAGTTTACCTGTCTGATTAACCCTTTTCTATCAATACTTTACGTTGTTGATAAAACGTGATCTGAAAGGTCTACTTTCGATGCCTCTTCGCGTCACGTAAATAAACCTGTTACATCCTCAACAGGCCGCGTCAACAGGGCCTGTTGAAAAGCTCAGATTTACTTGAAACCTGCTTGAAAACTGTCGATCAGGCTGTTGAAATCCGGGTTTCGCTTGCGAAGCTCTTCCACCTTGCGGATGGAATGAATGACAGTCGAATGGTGCTTTCCCCCAAAGCTGCGCCCAATCTCCGGCAGCGACGCGTGCGTGAGCGACTTGCAGAGATACATGGCGACCTGTCGAGGCATGGCCACGGACTTCGAGTTATTGCGCGACTTCAAATCGACGAGCTTGAGGTTGTAGTACTCGGCAACGAACTTCTGGATCACCTCTATCGTGACAGCTCTTTCTTCGTGGTCGAGGATCCCCTTCAGCACTTCCTGTGCGAGCGGAAGGGACATCTCCTGCCCGGTGAGCGACGCATAGGCAATCAAACGGATAAGCGACCCCTCGAGCTCGCGAATGTTCGATTTGATCTTTCCGGCTATGTACATCGCGACGTTGTCCGGCAACGGCACGGCTTCGGCTTCCGACTTTTTCTTGAGAATCGCCACCTTCGTCTCGAGATCGGGCGATTGGATGTCGGCGATCAGCCCCCACTCGAACCGCGATCGCAACCGCTCCTCGAGCGAAGGGATCTCATGCGGCGGGCAATCGCTGCTCAGCACGATCTGTTTCTGCGAGTCGTACAGCGCGTTGAACGTGTGAAAGAATTCTGTCTGCGTCCCCTCTTTCCCTGCGAGAAACTGGATGTCGTCGACGAGCAGCACGTCAACGGACCGATAACGCTCACGAAAGTCGAGAACACGATCGTAGCGGACGGCATTGATCATCTCGTTCATAAAACGCTCTGACGAGATGTAGGTCAGCTTCAAGTCTCGATCGTGGTCCAGCACATACTGCCCGACCGCGTGCATCAGATGCGTCTTGCCGAGTCCCACTCCGCCATAGATGAACAACGGATTGTAAGATCGCGACGGCGCTTCGGCGACCGCTCGACACGCGGCGTGCGCGAACTGGTTCGACGATCCGACGATGAAGCTGTCGAAGGTGTAGCGTGGGTTGAGTCCCGCTCGACCCGGCGCAACGATGGGTCCGTCAATGCTGGGCGGCGCCGGACCTGTCTCGAAGGCGATGCTGTCGTCAACGCCAAACTGGATTGGCGCCGCCACATCGGCCGGCGCCACATCGGCGACCCCCTCGGCAACGAAGCTCACGACGACGTTGGGACGCTTGATTTCATTCATCGCTTCGGCAATGACACCGGCATAGTGCTTCGTGAGCCAATCCTTGAACAGCGGATTCGGCACGCGCACGGTCAGCGAGCTTCGATCCTCCGCCATGAATGTCGTGGGACGAAACCAGGTGTAATAGCTGTGTCGATTCACCTTGGTCTCAATCCGAGCCAGGATCTGCTCCCACAGATTCATTGGGGACCCTGCCCGACCTGGCGTGAACTTTCGCCCCAATTTCCACAGGGTTTTCCACAGGTGTGGAAAACTCTGGGAATAGACCAACTCCTGGGGACCAAGGCGATGGAGGGAGCCATGCTCCCTGGGGGCGAGGTCCCTGGAGTAGGCATCCCCAGAGTGCCGAGAACGCTGCCCATCGCGAGGCTCAGTCAGGGTTCAATGGCTTGAAGGGGTCAGCGTCCGGAAAGCGGTGCCCCATCGGAGCGTAACGCCGGACTTTAACACACCACAGACCGTCATTGACACTCTTGAGAAGCCTTCGCTAACATTGTTAGTTCGGTCTTACTCTGAAGAGGTTCCATGAAGGGCAAGCGGACGTTCCAGCCAAATCGGCGTCATCGCAAGAGAACGCACGGTTTCCTCGTACGGATGAGCACGAAGAACGGCCGTCTCGTCCTCAAGCGACGTCGTGCGAAGGGCCGAAAACGCCTGACCGTCAGCAGTGAGCAGTAGCTTGATGCCCAGAGCTGATGGCTGAAGGCTCATGTCCGAGCGGTTCCGTAGCGGCGAGCACATTCGCCGGCGTGCCGACTTCCAGGAGGTTTATGACCGCGGCACGAGGATACACGGACGTTACAGCACACTTTTTCTCTTGCGCAGGCCGAGCGGCCATGGACGCCTGGGCATTGCCGCGACTCGGAAGCTTGGCGGCGCTGTTGAGAGAAATCGAGCGAAGAGACTGATTCGAGAGGTTTTCCGTCGAAACAAAATTGCTGAAGGCTTCGATGTCGTCGTGGTCCCGAAGCCCGGCATGCTTAACACCAGCCTGATCGTCCTTGAAGCTGATTACCGAGCCGCCATCGAGCGCCAACTGGGGCGTGCGGGCCGCACTGATCGTGATCCGCGCCTATAAGCTGGCCGTTTGGCCCTACACTCGGGGAGCCTGTCGGTTTCTTCCGGGCTGTGCCGATTACGCCGCTGAAGCGATCCAACGGCACGGCGTCATGCGTGGCGGTTGGCTGGCGGTGCGTCGAATCGCGCGGTGTCACCCGCTCTGTGCGGCCGGACACGACCCGGTTCCCCTCTAATGGAAAGACGCGTTCTCCTCGCCATTCTCCTTTCATTTGTCGTCCTGTACGCCTACCAGGCGCTGGTGATCAAACCAAGGCCCGCCGATTCGGGACAGTCGACTTCTCCCCAACGCGCTGAGGCCACTCCTGAGGCTGGACCTTCCGGCTCTCCGACTCCTCCAGCCTCGTCAGGCTCATCGGCTCCAGGATCTCAGGGGCTCTCCAACTCCGGCACATCGACGCCCGGCAGTGCGGCGAATCCTCCGTCACCGCCCGGCCCAAGGGCGGCGACACCAGTCGTCGGTGGCGACGCTGAACGTGACATCCGCATCGAAACGGCCGACATCATCGCGGTCTTCACCAACCGCGGTGCGCGGATCAAGAGCTGGCGGCTGAAGCACTACTTCGATCAGGACAAACAACCGCAGGAGCTCATCGATCCCCTGCCGAACGAACCCCTTCCGTTCACGTTGCGGACGGCTGATACCGTGGTCAATTCCGCAATAAACACCACGTTGTACGCGATCACGGGCGAGCCATCTGGCACGCCGGCCACGTCGTCTCCGGTCGATCTGAAGTTCGAGTATCGCGACAGCGACGGGCTCGATGTCGTGAAAGAGTTCCACATGGAGCCGGGGTCGTACGTGCTGACGTTCCATGCGAGCGTCGCTCGGGGAACGCAGGCGCTCCCGGCCGCGATTCTCTGGGGTCCGGCACTTGGCGATGCCGCCACAGGAACCAGTTATTCGCAGAAACCGCAGGGGCTGATCGCCGAGCAGACGAACGTGCAGCGCCTGTCTGCGAAAGACATCGCGAAGCAACCCGTGTATCAGGGCGACTATCGCTATGCAGGCGTCGACGACAACTACTTCATGACAGTGGTGCTCGCGCCCGGGCCCGCGACGATCACCTACCAACCCGTGACGGTCCCGGCACCCAACCCGAAGGATCCCGCTCGCGAGCTGATGGCGTACACCGTCGACCTCGCTCAGACCGACGCGCCTGACAGGTTCTTCATCGGGCCGAAGGACTTCGACGTCCTCTCGAAGATCGGTCCCGAGATGACGTGGGCGATCAACTTCGGCAGGTTCTCCGTCATCGTCGTTCCGCTCTTGCGATCGCTCAAATGGGTCAACACGTACGTCGGCAACTACGGCTGGTCGATCATCATCCTGACCTTCCTCATCAACGTCATCCTGTTCCCGCTGCGGCACAAGAGCGTCGTGTCGATGCGGAAGATGCAGGAGATTCAGCC
>DATKHR010000374.1:0-6021 GCA_035510155.1 Vicinamibacterales bacterium | reverse complement strand
TGCAGCGATCGTCGGTCCATCCGGGACTGGCAAGACGACCATCGCCAGCCTCATTCCACGCTTCTACGATCCGTTGTCGGGCCAGGTGAAGATCGATGGCGTGGATATACGAGAGTTTACGCTCAAATCGTTGCGCGACCGGGTCAGCTTCGTTCTCCAGGACACCATGCTGTTCCGCGCCACGATTTGGGAGAACATCGCTTACGGCCGGCCCGATGCGCCGCCCGAGGAAACCGTCCGGGCCGCCAAGCTCGCCAACGCCCATGACTTCATCATGAATATGCCGCTCGGCTACGCGACCCTCGTTGGGGAGCGTGGAGCCACGCTCTCCGGCGGTGAGCGGCGCCGGATTGCCATTGCGCGGGCCATTGTGCGGAACACGCCGATTCTGATTCTCGACGAGCCCACGTCGGGATTGGACGCGGCGTCCGAGCAGGCGGTTATCGAAGCGTTGCAACGCCTGATGGAGGGGCGCACGTCAATAGTCATCGCGCACCACCTCCACTCGATCCGGCACGCCGATATCATCTTTGTAGTCAAGGACTCGGAGATCGTCGAACAGGGGACCCACGAGCGGTTGCTGATGAACCAGGGTCTCTATGCCAGGTTGTACGAAACGCAGACAACGATGGGAGCGTCGAATTCACTTGCGCAAGAGGGGTAAGTTCCGGAACAATTCGACCCCATCACGCGTATGTGTCAGTGGCGTCTCTTCGTTGCGGCCGGGCATCATACTCTTCCCAAGGAGGCTGCCATGAGACGGTTGGTTCTCGCTCTTCCCCTCGTAGGTCTCTCTGTCGGCTGGTTGTCCACCCAGGCAATCGCGCAAGAGACCAAGCACACGCGGGGAACCTTGACGGCGATCAACGGCGATTCGGTGACTGTCAAGGTAGCCAATACGGAAATGAAATTCGCCTGCGACGACAAGACCAGGGTCGAGGCCCATGGCGCGGGCACGAAAGCGCGCCAGGAGGCACAAGCGGGCAAGGCCGGCGTGAAGCTTGCCGATGTGCTGAAGACCGGTCAGGCGGTCGAGGTGAGCTATCACGATCTGGGCGGCGCGCTCCACGCTACGTTGATCCAACAAGTATCGTCGCCAGGATCTGGCGGGGTCCCGTCGAAGACGTCGAATGGGACCGTGACCACGGTTTCGCCGACGTCGCTGACGATCAGCGGCTCGAGCGGTGGTGGTAGCACCTTCACCCAGACGTATGTGATCGACTCGAAGACAAAAGTCGTCGGCAAGGGCATCGGGACGAAGGCCGCGCCAAAAGGAGGGAAGATGCCGGTCACCGACCTGATCCACAACGGCGACACGGTCAGCGTCTCGTACAGCGAGCAGGGCACCGGTCTGCATGCCGACGACATTCGCGTGATTGCTGCCGCAACGCGCTAGCGAACTCTTGGTCGACGGCCACGAGGGGTGGGGCGACGTGCCTGACTCGCTCCACCCAACCGTGTCATCCTTCCTCTGAACCTGCCCCGGTTTCGTGGATTGGTTAACGCTTTCGGCCCAAGACCAAGGTCGCACTCACTATCAACAGCGACTTGCTCGAACTCGATTCATCACGTGGGACAGATCGGCATGGTCAACTTAATTGCGAAAGACACCACGCAAACTCGCTAAGGTGTGAGCCGTAGCCGTTGCCCTGCCGCCCACTTCGCCCGCAACGCCCAAGAAATTTGATAGGTAGACCGCCCCCGAGGCGAGCCACCCCTTGGGATAATCGTTCCCATAGCCAATCGCGTTGAGCAAGGCGTAGCTGCCGGCAATGTCTCCGCCCTGCTCGTCCGCCAATGCCGGACGAGGGAATGCCAGACATGCCAGGAAACAGGTCAGCAGACCAGTCGCACTCGTGACGGGCCATCTCATGGTGATTGCCTCCATTTTTCAATATCTTTCCCCCGCTGCTTCCCGGGTGATGACTCACTCATCGTTTTGGGCGAGCGACGGGGCAGAACGCGTTCAGGACCGAAACCGCACGCTGCGGGAGAGCCGCACGAACCCAGCCAGATCGTTGACGCTGACAAAGGTCGTGACGTGCGGCCGGGCGGCGCTCATGCCGAGCGCCGTCGGTTCATATCCTGGCGTCTCGAGGAGCGGGTTCAGCCAGACGAGCGCGCCGCACCGCCGTCGCAGCGTCCGCATGGACGCGCGGAGGGTTTCAGGCTCGCCGACGTCGAGTCCGTCGCTCGCGACGATCACTACCGCATTGCCCGCGAGCAGCCGTTCGCCGAAGCGCCGCAGAAAGTCGGCGAGACACGCGCCGATCGCCGTCCCTCCGCCCCACGCCGACGCGAGCGGCTGAAACCGGCGGGGCTTGCCGGTGGATGCTCGACGCACGTCCGTCGTGACACGCGCGAGCGACGTCGAGAACGTGAATGCTTCGACGCGCGGTGTCGCCCGCGCCAGCGCCGATGCCACTTTCAGCGCCGTGCCCGCATGCTGTCCCATCGATCGGCTGCCGTCGACGAGGACGATGAATCGCGGTTGCCGCCGCGGACGCGCGAGCCAGCGGGGCGCCTGCGCCTCGCCGCCGGTCTGCAGGCTGGCGCGAATCGTACGGCGTAAATCGAAACGCCGTCCCGTCGCGGCCGGGCGCCACCGCCGCGAGGGCCCGAGCTGGACACGGCGCACGAGCGCCCGCGCCGCAGCGATCCACGCCTCGTCGATCTCGGACACGTCGGGCGTCTGGCTGGTCTCGACCTCCGCCGGACTGTAGCTTGCGCGTGCGACGAATCGATCCTGCCCGTCCCGCTCGTTCGTTTCGAGCGGCGCCATCGGTCCGCTTCCGTTGCCCAACGCATCTTCGAGCTCCGCGGCGGATGCATCGCTGCGCTGTCGACTGGGTGCATCCTCTCCCTCCTCGCCCGGACCGGGCTCGAGCTCCCGCTGCACCGGCGTCGTCTGTTCCTGTTCGATCGCCTGACGCTGGAAGAAGTACCGATCGAACGCCGCGTCAAAGACGGCGGCGTCATCGCGGCTGCCGGTAAGAACGGCGCGAAGGGCGGCGCGAACAGAGCGCTCGTCGGAGAGATCGACGATCTCGAGTGCGCGCGCCGCGTCGAGCAGTTCGCCGGCGCCGATGTGAAACGCGTGGTCACGGCGCAGCACCGCGCAGAAATCAGCGAGATTCTCGGGGAGGCTGCCGAACGGATGCATCAGCGCCGGGGCGTCGAGACCGAGCCGAAGCCGAAATCGGTGTCGAGACGGTATCCGCCCGACTGCGTCGGCGCGGACGCCTCGCCGAGCGCCGCGGAAAGCTCGGCGGCGTGCGCGCACGCGACATCGTGATCCTCGTGCACCTTGAGGACACAGCCCAGCGTTTGTTGGAACCCGCGCACATCGAGATGATCGCGGTGCAGGTTCATGAGCGCCATTGCCCAATCGAGGCTTTCGGCGATGCCCGGCGCCTTCTGCAGCGGCAACGCACGAAGCGTCTGCATCAGGGCGGCGATTTGGGCCGCCAGCCGCTCGGAGAGGCCGGGGAGCCTGGCGTGCAGAACGGCGATTTCCTGCTCGAGCGTCGGATACGGCAGCCAGAGAAACAGGCAGCGGCGGCGGAGCGCATCCGACAGCTCGCGCGTCCGGTTGCTCGTGATAATGACGCGCGGCTTGTGCGTCGCGCGAATCGTCCCGATCTCGGGGATCGTCACTTGCCACTCGGCTAGCACCTCGAGCAGGAACGCCTCAAAAGCCTCGTCGGCGCGATCGACTTCGTCGATGAGCAGCACCGGCGGCCGCCGCTCTGTGATTGCCTCGAGCAGCGGGCGCTTCAGCAGGAACCGTTCGCTGAAGATCTGCGCCTCGCGCTCCTCAATCGTGGCGTCCTCGGTCTCGCTGAGGCGGGCGCGCAGCATCTGACGCGGGTAGTTCCACTCGTACAGGGCCGTCATGGCGTCGAGGCCTTCGTAGCACTGTAGCCGGATGAGGCGGGTTTCGAGAACCTCGGCGAGCACTTTCGCGGTTTCGGTCTTGCCG
The DNA here is from genome assembly GCA_035510155.1 of Vicinamibacterales bacterium. GTDB lineage: Bacteria > Acidobacteriota > Vicinamibacteria > Vicinamibacterales > CAVVIG01 > DATKHR01. The sequence goes on along the minus strand of DATKHR010000374.1, from coordinate 2,039 downwards.
ACGCCGGCGGGCCCTTCGATGAGGAGCGGTTTCTCGAGCGCGAGCGCGATCTGCAGCGCCGTCGCGAACGCCTCGTCGACCACGAAGGCGCGATCGCGAAAACGCGTGCGAATGGTGGCCGCGTCCATTACGGCGTGCGCGACAGAAAGCTGTGGGGCTGCTCGAGGAAGCGAGCCTTGCACCCCGCGCCGCAGAAGTAATACGTGACGCCGTCGAGCTCGGAAGCGTGGCGCGCGGTTGCGACCACTACATGCATGTGACACACCGGATCGATCGCGGCCACCGCCGCGGCGGACGAGATCGTGGCCATCGGCGCGACTGGTTCGACGCTCGACCGGATTGACCGTGTCTGCACGATCTCCGCGAGAATCGAGACCGCGACGTCGGGGGGCGTGCGTGCGCCAAGGTCGAGGCCCGCCGGATTCTTGAGCGCGCCGACCACCACGCCCTGCTTCGCGAGCAGCGCTTTCAGGGCGGTGCCCCGCGTGCGCGACGCGACCAGACCGACGTACGGCACGCTGCCCGCGAGCGCGGCGACGAGCGCCTCTTCGTCGTAGTGCCCCTGCGACGCGACGACGACCGCTCGGTCGTCCTGCCGGGCTGCCGGCGATTTCAGCAGATCGCTCAATGCTTCGAGAGGAGCGACCGTGTACCCATGCGCCGCTGCGTCGCCCTCGATGTCGGCTCGTTCTCGTCCGTCCACCACGCGGACGACCCGATAGTCGAGGCTGCGCGCGGCTCTCGCCACCGCGCCGGCGATCGGCGTCGCGCCGACGACTACGAGAAGGCGCGCCTGAACGAACGGCTCGATGTACACGTCCACGGCGCCCTCCGACGCACACGTCATCGGCACAACCACGTGGTCGGGGCCCGCGTCGACGCTGCCGGCGTCCGGCCTGATCGATACGACGCGGCTCCGGCCCGCCGCCAGCGCCTCGAGCGCCTGCGCTCTCACGATTTCGTGCGAGCAGGCGCCGCCGACGAACCCTTCCATGCGGCCGTCGGCCAGAATCAGCGCGCGGTCGCCGAGGTGCGCCGATACGGGCGGCCGGCGCGCGACGACGGTGGCGACGGCGAACGCCTGGCCCTCTCGCCCCAGACGCGCGAGGCGCTCGAAGAACTCGTCGTCGCGTGGCATGGTAATCCCAGTGTAACTCTCAGGCGCTGAGCCGCTCGCGCACCGTGGCGAAGGCCTCGGCGATGAGCTTCTGCGCCTGCGCATCGAGCACGCGTCCGCCGACGGCAGCGATCGGGCCGCGCGCGATCGCCTGACCGTTCCACTTGAGCGTGGTGGCGCCGGCGCCAGCGTCGACGACGTCGGCGCCGGCAGTCATGTCCACGGCGCTCCCGAAACCGCCGCCGGAGATCTTCATGTCGAGCCGCCGTGTCGCGGTGTCGGGCTGCAGCTCCACCTTCAGCTTGAACTTCCCACGCACCGGACCGACGGCAACCTGCACCACCGCGTCGAAATGCGTCGGGTCCTGAACAGCCACGTCGACGACTTTCGGAAAGCAGCGCCCGACCTGCTCGGGATCGGTGACGAACGTCCAGACGCGATCCAGCCCCGCTGGTATGTGCTCCTCGCCGCCGTATTGCAGGTTCAACCGCGCCTGGCCTCGTGAATCGCGCGCCACACCTTGTCGCGCGTGATCGGCATGTCGATGTGCCGCACGCCCAGCGGCGACAACGCGTCGATGACGGCGTTGACGAACGCCGCCGGGCTGCCGACGTTCGGGCTCTCGCCCACCCCCTTGGCGCCGATCGGATGGTGCGGGCTCGGCGTCACGGTCTTGTCGGTTTCCCAGTGCGGCGTTTCGAGCGACGTCGGAATGAGATAGTCGGTGAAGTTCGTGTTCAGGTTGTTGCCCTCGGCGTCGTATTGAATTTCCTGCATGAAAGCGATCGCGAAGCCCTCTGTGAGGCCCCCATGGATCTGCCCTTCGACCACCATCGGGTTGATGATGGTGCCGCAATCGTCGACGGCGACGAACCGCCGGACTTTCACTTCGCCGGTCTCGCGATCGACGTCGACCACCGCG
>DATKHR010000373.1:0-23787 GCA_035510155.1 Vicinamibacterales bacterium | reverse complement strand
GCGATCACGCGCGCTCGGACGTCGAAAATCCCCGAGGGCATCGGGGCAGTATAGTCCTAGTCCTTGGTCCGCGCCCGTGACGCGGCGGCGAGCAGGAGCGCCAAAGAGGCGAGGAGATGGCGAGGCAAGGCGAGCGAAGATCTTAGGTGATATCGGCGACCTGCGAGGGGACGCGCTCGCGGCCGCGCTGATGTTATACTGCCAGATCAGCCAGAATTCGTCAGACTCTTTAACGCGCTCCTGTGAGAGTGCAAAGAGGTGGACATGACGCCGCGTCGACGCCTACTCCTGCCCGGCACGAAAGTACTTACCTTACAAAGTCACCAAATTCGAGCGCGCCCATGCCCGTCGTAATGGACGCAGACCGGATGGGTCGTACGCTCGCGCGCATCGCGCACGAAATCCTCGAGCGCAACCGCGGGGTCGACGAGCTGGCGCTCGTGGGGATCCGCACACGTGGCGTGCCGCTCGCCAGACGGCTGGCGCGCGCGATCTTCGAGATCAACGGACACGAGGTGCCGACCGGCGCGCTCGACATCACGCTGTACCGCGACGATCTGATGCGTCACGCCGTGGGTCCGCAGCCGCTCATCCGAAAGACGGAGATTCCGTTCTCCATCGACGACAAGCGCATTCTGCTCGTGGACGATGTCCTGTATACCGGTCGGACGATCCGGGCCGCGCTCGACGCGCTCATCGATTTCGGGCGCCCCAAAGCCATTCAGCTCATCGTCATGGTCGATCGGGGCCATCGCGAGCTGCCGATCAAGGCGGACTACGTGGGCAAGAACCTCCCGACCTCCTTGTCGCAGAGCGTGCAGGTGCACCTCCAGGAGATTGACGGCCGGGACGAAGTGGAGATCCAGGAATCGTGAAGAAGGACCTGCTCAGCATCAACGACCTGACGCGCGACGACATCTACCTCATTCTCGACACGGCGGAAGCCATGCGAGAAGTGGGTGAGCGGCCGATTAAGAAGGTCCCGACTCTGCGCGGCCGGACGATCGTGAATCTGTTCTATGAGCCCAGCACGCGGACCCGCACGTCCTTCGAGATTGCCGAGAAACGGCTGAGCGCAGATACGTTGAACATCGCCGTGGCCACATCAAGCGTCCTCAAGGGAGAAACGCTCGTCGATACTGCGCTCAACATCGAGGCGATGGCGCCGGACATGATCGTGCTGCGCCATGCGTCGTCGGGCGCGGGCCACCTGCTGTCGCGGATCTGCCGGTCGCGTATCATCAATGCCGGCGACGGCATGCACGAGCACCCGACGCAGGCGCTGCTCGACGCGTTCACGATTCGCGAGCATAAGAAACGGTTAGATGGGTTGAAGGTGGCCATTGTCGGCGACCTCCTCCACAGTCGCGTGCTGCGCTCGAACGTGCTGCTGTTGACGACGCTGGGGGCGTGCGTCTGGGTGAGCGGTCCGGCGACACTGGTGCCGCGCGGCATGGACCAGCTCGGGATTCGGGTCACGACGTCGGTCGACGAGGCGGTGGCCGACGCCGACGTCATCATGATGCTGCGCATCCAGCAGGAACGGATGCAGGGCGCGTATTTCCCCTCGATTCGCGAGTACTTCACGACGTTCGGCATGACCCGTGAACGGGTAGCGCGGGCGAAGCCCGACGTCATCATCATGCACCCTGGACCGATGAATCGCGGCGTCGAGATCGCATCCGACGTCGCCGACGGGCCGTACTCAGTGATCTTGCAGCAGGTCGCCAACGGGGTCGCGGTCCGCATGGCCGTGCTCTATCTGCTCGCGGGAGAGCCCGAGGTTGCCGACTGATGGGCAGTGAACTGGGGAATTCCCCCATGGGGAATCTCTCGAAGCGGGAGCGATGGCTGCTCAAGGGTGGCCGCGTCATCGATCCGGTGAACAGCCGCGACGGCGCGTTCGATCTGCTCATCGGCGGCGACCGGATTGTCCGCGTCGGTCGCGATCTGCCGGTGGAGGGCGGCGTGTCAGTCGTCGAAGTCCCGGCCGGCCTCGTCATCTGTCCCGGATTGATCGACATGCACGTACACCTGCGCGAGCCGGGGCAGGAGCACAAGGAAACCGTGGCCACCGGCACAGCCGCGGCCGTCGCCGGGGGGTTCACGGCGGTGGCCTGCATGCCGAACACGATTCCGGTGAACGACAATGCGGGCGTGACGCGCTTCATTCTCACCAAGGCCGCTGAAGCGAGCCTCGCACGCGTCTATCCAATCGGCGCCGTGTCGCGCGGACAACAGGGCGAACAGTTGGCCGACATCGCCGAGCTGAAAGAGGCCGGTTGCGTCGCCGTCACGGACGATGGGCGGCCCGTGGCAACGGCGCTGCTGATGCGGCGGGCGCTCGAGTACACGAGTATGTACGACATGCCTGTGATCGAGCACTGCGAGGAGCAGACGCTCAAGGGCGACGGCGTCGCTCATGAAGGCTTCCACGCGTCGGCGCTGGGCCTCCGAGGGATTCCCGCCGAGGCGGAGTCGATCATGGCGCTCAGAGACATCGCTCTGGCCGAGCTGACGCGCGGGGCGCTTCACATCGCGCACATGAGCGCGCGGCAGACCCTGGACGCCGTGCGCTGGGGCAAGTCGCGCGGCGCCAACGTGACCTGCGAAGTGACCCCGCACCACTTCGTGCTGACCGACGCGATGCTCGGGGCGCCGACGGCGTACGACACCAACGTGAAGATGAACCCTCCGCTGCGTGAAGCGGCGGATCGCGACGCCATGTTGGCGGGCCTCGCGGACGGGAGCGTCGACGTCATTGCCACGGACCACGCGCCGCACCATTACGACGAGAAGCGGGTCGAGTTCGATCACGCGCCGTTCGGCATCACCGGGCTCGAAACCGCCGTATCACTGTGCTTCGATCGCCTCGTCCACACCGGCGTGGTGTCGCTATCGAGGCTGATCGAGCTCCTGACGGTCAACCCTGCGCGTGTGCTGCGCGTGAACGGCGGCTCGCTCTCTGAAGGCGCGCCGGCCGACATCTCGATTCTCGCCCCGGACATGACCGTCACGGTCTCTGCGGCCGCCATGCGATCGAAGTCCCGGAACACGCCGTTCGATGGCTGGACATTGCGCGGTGGCGTTGCCGCGACAGTCGTCGGCGGGAGAAGCGTCTACGTGGACAAGAACGCGATGCTGGGTCATTGCGGCTGAAGCGTCAAGTGTCCCGTTGCGCCGGCGTCCACGTCTCTGCGATCCATGCGCATCTTCTTCTGCCGGACGGCCCGCCAGTCACTCAGGAAGTCGTCGTAGTGCTTCGACAGAAAATGCCCTGATGCTCCAACGTCGTTCATGAACCGGCTGTCGTTGGCCGTCGAAAGATCCACGATCTGGCGGTAGCCGGGGACGGAGTGCTGCTCGTACACCTGATCCGCCGCGACGGCTCCGACGTCGACGGTGCTCCAGTCTCCACCGTTCGGCACGGACCGGCTGAGGAGCGGCCGCAGGAGGGAGAGGCTGTCGAGGCCCTGGTGCGGGAACACGGCCCGGTGAACGGCGTCCCACCGCCAGCGCGAGAGATTGTCGCCCAGACGACTTGCCAGCGCCGACACCGCATCATGAAACGCGCGCGTCACGGTCTCGTCGCACGTCTCTCTCCTCTCCGTCCGCACATCGTCGCACCACACCGCGTCATTGGTGGTCAGCGTCCGGATGAGAAACCTCGTGATGTACGTGTACCTGCTGGCGTAGCTGTCGAGGACCTCCGCGTGGAGCTCGTCGCCGACGATTGCGGGCGTCAGCTCGTGAAACCACGCCGAGAAGATTGCCGGAGCCCCGCCGTCGGCGTTCGCATGTCCATCCCACTGCTCGAGAAGGTCTAGCGCTTGCCGGTCACGCGCACTGGCCGGCCGTGTGTGCGGCAGCAGCAGGGGCAGGAGCGTCTTCGCGTGGAGTGACAAGGTGTCGGCCTGCATGGCTCGGAAGTCCTGCGGGGTGAGCTTGGAGCGGCCGGCGAGCATATCCACGATCCGCTGAGCTCGATACGGCTCGATCCACTCCAGCCCAAGCAGATATGGATAGCTCGCTGGCTCGGGGCGGTTGTTGGCGGTGACGATGAAGTGGCTTGGTGGATCGACGAGATGCGGGAGCTCGTCAAATGGCACCCAACCCGTCCACTCGGTCTCGCCCGTCCAGCCATCGGTGGGACGCGAGCCGTCACCGCTGGCGCGCACCGGGATGCGCCCCGGCGCGTAGTACCCGATGTGGCCGTCGACGTCGGCATAGACGAAATTCTGTGATGGCGCCACGAACTCGTGAAGCGCGGCCGTGAACTCGGCCCAGTTGCGGGCTTCGTTGAGCCTGAGAAACGACTGCAGCGTTGTGTCGTCGTCGTCCAGCGCCGTCCAGCGAAAGGCGAGCGGGCCGCGCGGCGCCGGTTTCGGTGTCTTCGGTGATGCCTCGCTAATAGCGTTGATCGCGTCGGAGACCAGAGGGCCGTGGCGGGTCACGCGAACGGTCACCTGAATGGGCGCCGACCCCTTCACCCCGATGGTTTCGGGGATCATCGTCATCGGCTCTTGAACGCCGCGAAACTCCGCGTGCGTGCCGGTCGAATCGAGCCGCTCGCGAAAAAGATCTTCGACGTCGGCTGCGAGGTTGGTTTCTCCCCAGGCGATGAACCGGTTTCGACCAATCGCGACGGCCGGCGCGCCCGGCAGGGTCGCGCCGATCACCTCGAAATCGCCGCCGACAATGTGGGCGAGATACCAGGTGGAAGGTGTCTTGGCGGACAGATGCGGATCGTTGGCCAGCATCGGCTTGCCGGTTGCAGTCAGCGTGCCGTCGACGACCCAGTTGTTCGAGCCGAGCGCTTCCGTGCGCAAGCCGCCGAGCAGGAAGTCGGCAACCGCAGGGTCGCCTTGCGACAGCGCGCCGACCCATGCCGGCGTCGAGTAAGGCGGTTCGGTCGGGTCGGTCGAATGAGTTGGGTGACGCGAGGGGGTCGTGTGGGTCGACGTGGTCGGATGGTCGGGATTGGTCGCATGAGACCAGCCCGGTCCTGCGCTCACAATGCTGAGACCATTCGGTGGGTAGGCCGGCATCAGTTGCGCCATCCGTTTCTCGCCGACGGCGCGCACGAGATCGTCGCGAAGCAGCTCGAATGAATAGTTCGCGCTGAGATCCCAGGACATCATTTTCGTCCAGACCACCACGTCGGGGCCGGACCACGGCTCGGGCTCGAAACGGAGGAGCGAAAACTCCGGGGGAAGCTGGCTGCCGTGGTGACCCGCGATGAACGCGTTCACGCCGGCAACGTAGGCGTTCACCTGTTGTTTTGCCCATTCGGGCATGTTGTTCCAAGCAACCGTCGCCGATCGGCCGAAGCCCACGGTCCGCAGGAAGCGATCTTGCGGCGCCGTGGCCCGGCCGAAGATCTCCGACAAACGGCCGAACCCGATGCGGCGCTGAAATTCCATCTGCCACAACCGATCCTGCGCGTGCACGTAGCCGAGCCCGAAAAGGGCGTCGGTCTTGTTCGACGCAAAGATATGAGGAATTGCGTCAGCGTCGCGGATGACTTCGACGGGGGCCTGTATGCCGCTGACGGTTACGATGCCGTCCGTGAGCGGCAGCGATCGGCGCAGGTAGCCGTAGATGGCAGCGACGGCTATGAGGGTGAGCAAGACGATCGCCCCCGCGATTCTCATCAGCATCCGCAACATGGCAGAATCATAGCAATGATTGATTTCGGCGGCCTGAAACCAGCGCTGGATCGGCTGTACGCCGAATTCAACTATCCGGACTCTGCCGCCGACCCCATCCAGATCGTCCGGCGATTCCACCGGCCCGACGATCGGGAAGTCGTGGGATTCATCGCGGCGTCGCTGGCGTTCGGGCGGGTGGCCAGCGTCCTCCAGTCGATTGAGCGCGTCCTGGCGATCGCCGGCGGCGAGCCCGCAGCGTACGTCAGGCATTTCGAGCCGCGCCGGGACGGTCGGGCGTTCAAAGACGTGGTCCATCGATGGACGCGTGGTCGGGACTTGGTGGCGCTGCTCTGGGTGACGCGGCAGATCCTCGATCGATCGGGGTCGATCGAGCGGTTTTTCGCAGACGGAGACGACGCGCCGGCTTCGAGCGTCGGTCCGGCGATCGACAGCTTCTCGGCACGTGCCCTCTCGCTCGATCTCCGAACGGCGTACGGCCGCGTGCCCGCCCGGCCGGGAGTCCGCTATTTTTTTCCGCGCGCCTCTGCCGGCAGCGGCTGCAAGCGGTTGAACCTGTTCCTGCGGTGGATGGTCCGCCACGACGCGCTGGATCTCGGCGTATGGACGAAGATTCCGCCCTCAAAGCTGATCATCCCGCTCGACACGCACGTGGTTCGCGTAGGCCGGTGCCTCGGCCTCACGCGCTACACGAGCCCCGGCTGGCGTATGGCCGAGGACATCACGGCGTCGCTCAGGCGCCTCGATCCGAGCGATCCGGTCAAGTACGACTTCTCGCTCTGTCACCTCGGAATGATGAACGCATGTGCGTTCGGCCGCGCGCGGGCGCATCGTGTCGAGAGCGGAGGGGCGTCCAATCGGCACGTCCCGCTCAATCAGCACTGTCCGCTTCGCGGTGTCTGCCAGCCACGTGTGCGTAGACCTCGGCGGTCCCCGCGATCATCCGCTCGACGGTAAAGCGCTCGCGCACACGAGCGGATCCCGCCACTCCCATCCTCTCTCGGAGTGCCTGATCTCTGAGCAAGCGAACGATTCCGCCGGCAAGCGCCGCGGCGTCGCGTGGCGGCGTCAGCACTCCGGTCACGCCGTCTTCGACGATCTCGGGGATGCCACCGGCGGTCGTGGCCACGATGGCACGATGGCATGCCATCGCGTCCAGTAATGATGTCCCGAGCCCTTCGGTCACCGAGCTCAGGACGAACAGATTGAAACCTTTGATGCACCCGAGGACATCCGTTCGGAAGCCAGGCAGGAGGACGTGCTTGTCGAGATGGTAGTCGTGAACCTGCTTCTCGAGGTGCTCGCGGAGCTCGCCTTCGCCGAGGATGACAAATCGCGCGTCGGGGACCTCCTGGACCACCAGGTGCGCAGCGTCAATCAAGTAGCGTTGACCTTTATGGGGGACCAGCGCCGCGACGTTCCCCACGACTGGGGCATGGTGCGGTAACCAGAAGGCCTCGTGAACGTTGACGGGCCGTGCGGCGACGACGTGGTCGACGTCGATCCCCTCGTGGACGGTGACGACGCGGTCCGGAGGGACGCCGTCCGCGAGGAGGATGCGCCGGATTGCTTCCGATGCGGCGATGAAGCAGTCGACCTGTCTGTGCTTCCAGCGGGAGAACGAGTTGCCCTTCACGTGAAAGTCGACGCGTCGAGAGGCGACGAGCCCCGGCCCGGTCGCGCCTGCGCGGCCGGCTGCACCGCCAAACGAGAGCGCGAGGGAAGCCATCGCGACGCCGTGAGGATCGTGCGCGTGGATGACGTCTGGTCCGAGCCGCTTCAGGAGGCGCGACAGCTTCCAGGCGGCCGACAAATCCATCTCCGCGCGCGGAGCGAGCGGAATCAGATCGAGACCCTCTGCGACCCGGCGTCGAAGCTCGCCGTCGGGATGTGCGACCAGCGTCGCGCGCTGGCCGATCGCGCGGAGCCCGTTGACGGTCAGCAGGACCTGGTTCTGGCCGCCCCGCCACGTTCGGGCGGTGTCAATGTGGAGAGAGAACATCGGGCGCCGGACCCGGACCCGGGGATCCCGCGAGTTGCAGCTCCCGGAGCTTCGCGAACTTGAGGAAGACGTAGTAGCTGTTGAGCGTCGAAATGATGAATCCAGGGATGCCGTCGCGGATCCCGCCCTTCGCTATGTAATTTCGGAGAAATGCCAGCGGCGGGTGGACGACCACATCGAAGAATCCAGCGCGGCGCCCCGCCTCTCGCATCTGACGGGCCGCGAAGGCCGTGTACCGATCGATCGTCTCGAGATGATCCGAGATGTCGCGATAGGCATAGTGCTGAAACTCGCCGCGCAGTTGCCCCGTCGAGCCCCGCACGGTGACGGCCTCGTGAACGTAGCGGCCGGTCCATTCTGCCGCGCGCCGGTCGTACAGGCGGGTCTGATAGTCCGGATACCAATCGGTCGTCCGGATCCAGCGCCCGAGGTACCACGTGACTCGCGGAATGCGAAACGCGGCCGGATGCCGTTCTCCAGCGTGGTGAGCCATCACCGACCGAATCTCTTGGGCGAGCTCAGGCGTCACTCGCTCGTCGGCATCGAGCGAGAGGATCCAGTCGTGGCTGGCTAGCGACGCGGCATAGTTCTTCTGACTGGGGTAGCCAGGCCACGCTCGGACGATAACGCGGTCGGTGTGCTGACGCGCGATCGCGACAGTCGCGTCGGTGCTTTCCGAGTCGACGACGACGATTTCATCGGCCCACGCGACTGATGCCAACGCGCCGGCGATGTTCGTGGCCTCGTTCTTCGTGATCACGGTCACGGAAAGCTTCGGCACACGGGGGAGTGTAGCGCGGGGCAGGAAGGGCGGGAAAGGCGGGAAGGCCAGAAAAGCGGGCGAGAGGGCAGAAAGAGCGGTCAGGGTCGGAGAGAGGAAGGCGCACTCGAGATTCGGCGAGACGTACTGAACGCCGAATCTCGAATCACGGCCCCGAGGCCCCGATCAGGGGGTCAGCGAATGATGGGCGCCTGGATGGCGCCGGCGCCCGCGGTCGTGACGCCCGTGTTGAAGGGGCCGGTCGTGAGCGGCACCGACTGCACCGTATCGAAATCGACGAGCGACTTGTTGTAGTCGGATATCGCTTGAATCTCTTGCACGCGAGCCAGTGACAGATCGCGCTGCGCCTGGAACACCAGGAAGCTCGACGACATCCCCGCGGCGAACTTTTTCTCTTCCGCCTCGAGCTTGCGCTCCTGCAGCTCGCGGGACGCGCCGGTGGCACGGACGCGCTGCTGGTTGGTCTCCACGCTGCGCGCGGCGAGGCGCACTTGCGCGACCACCTGGATTTCGAGATTCTTGGTCTGCGTCTGCGCCTGTTGGTACTGCAGTCGCGCACGCGCGAGGTTGGATTCGGAGACACTCCTGCCAATCGGGTAGCCGAACTGCACGCCGACGGTCCACTGCGGGTACGCGCTGCTGAAGACATCGCCGAGCACCGACCCATAGCTCGTCTGCGAAATCACGGACCTCGGAGGCGCCGTGCCGTTGATGAACGACGTGAAGTCCACGGGGCTGAGCCCGGTCCCACCGATGCCGAACGAGCTGTAGTTCACCTGCGCGCTCACATCGGGCAGCATCTGGTTGCGGAAGAAGCGGATGTTGACGTCGCTCTGCTCGAGACTGTTCTTCGCGGAACGCAAATCCGAGCGCTGGGTGAGCGCATTTCGAACTGCGGCATCGACATCGATGGCCTGCGCGGCGAATGCGGGCGCCTCGATCGGGTCGAAAGCAACGTTCCAGAAGTCGGGCGCGACGGGATCGAGAATCAGCACACGCAGGTTGTCCTGGGCGGTCTTGATGTTTGCCTCCGCGACAATCACGCCCTGCTCGTTGCTGGCCACCTCCGCCTGCGCCTGGACGATGTCGATCGGCGCCAGCGTTCCGATCTCCACCCGTTTCTTATTGTCCGTGAGCGACTGCTGCGACAGCTCGAGCGATTGCTGCTGCGCCTTCAGATTGGCGATCGCCGTCGCCAAATCCCAATACGCATTTCTGACGTTGCGCGTCGTACCCATGATCACCGCTTGCAACTGGATATCCGACAGGTCGCGCGCCTTCTGACTGAGCTGGACCTGATCGCGGATCTGGTCGATCGAGAGGTTACGGATGAGCGGCTGGGTGTAGCCGAGGTTCAACGTCGACGTCAGCTGCGGGCTGTAATTCCTCGTGATGTCAGTCGTGGTCACGCGTTGGTTGCTCCAGGTGGCGTTGTAGCTGCCGCCCCACGGGAGCACCTGATTCATTCCGACGCCCGCCGCGAGCGTGCCGCTCTGAGTGCTCGGGAGGATCGCGCCTTGAACCGGAGTGTTCGCCGAGTTCCTCGACAGGCTGGAGGTCAGGTTCGGCGTCCACAACGATCGCGCCGTGGCGATCCCGAGATCCTGAATCTGCGGGTCGAGCCGCTGGATGCGGATGCCAAGATTCTGCTCGAGCCCCAGCTTGACCGCGTCATCCATCGTGAGGCGGCGGACGGGTCCGGAAGGCTCAGCCTGCGATGCCGCTTGGGCGGCTGCAACCTCCAGGCTCGCGGCAAGCGACGGCGGGCCGCTTTGACCAAATGCGGACACCGACGGGATGACGATCGTCGCGGCGATCAGTGCGGTCCGAACATAGCGGATCGGTTGAAACAAGCACATTGCGGGCGGCTCCATAAGAAGACGAGTTCGCAGGGTTCGCTTGGTGTCCTGAAGGCCCAAACGGTTCGCCTGGCAACCCAATGATCTGTAGACGGTCTGTAGGGGCGTTTGGTTCACGCCAATTGTATAATGTCGGCCCTTTTTCGAGGTTCCTGATGCCCAGGTCCAGCCCTCGCGCCACACGATTCGCTGCTCGTCACTCGGGACTCGCGGCCCTCCTCACCGCGGCCATGCTCATGTGGCCGACCTCAGGAGCCTCGCGTGCTCGGGCTGCCGCGCCGCCGAAGTTCGATCTCTCTGTCGACAGCATCATGCGCGGTCCCAGGCTCGTTGGCTATCCGCAGACCGGCTTGCGGTGGTCCGGCGACTCCTCACGCCTCTACTTCGAGTGGCGCCGCCCGGGTGACGAGGAAGCGGCAACGTATGTTGTTGGAAAGGAGGGCGGCGAGCCGAGGAAGCTCACCGACGAGGAGCATCGCAGCGCTCCCCCGGCGACAGGAGGCGCGTGGGACACCGCCCATCGCCGCGTGCTGTTCGTCGATCGCGGCGACGTCGTGCTCGTCGACACGGTCGCCAACACGCGTCGCCAAATCACGCGCCTGGCCGGGGACGAAGCAAACCCGCGTTGGGCACGGCATGAGACCGTCGTCACGTTTACGAGAGAGAACAACCTGTTCCTCGTGCCGCTCGACGGCGGTGGGGCTGGAGGCCCCGGGAACAGCGCCAACACGGTCAGCTTCGGGAACATCGTCCAGCTGACCGACATCGCTCCGCGCAAGCGCGAGACGAGAGAGACGGACAGTCAAAAGTTCGTGAAGGCGGAGGAACAGCAGCTCATAGAGCACACACGGGTCGAGGCGGAAAAGAAGAAGAAGGCGGAAGAGAAAGAAAAGGCGCTCGCGCTCCCGAAGTACGAGTTGGCCGAGCGGCAGTTCGCGCCGGACCTTCAGCTCTCGCCCGACGGCAAACACGTGTTCATCGTTATTGCGGAGCGCGCGGAGACAGCCAAACGTCCTAACGTCCCCAACTACGTCACCGAATCGAGCTACACGGAGGACATCCCCGCACGCACGTTCGTCGGCGACGCGCAGGAGAAGCGGACGCTCGTGGTGATGAGCCTCGACACCGGCCAAACGCAGGTCGTGGATTCAGAATTTGCAGGCAAGCGCGACCTGCGTTGGTCTATGCCACATGTCTCTGAAGACGGGGCGCTCGCGATTTCGAGCGTTCGCGCCCGGGACAACAAAGATCGCTGGCTCGTCGCCGTCGACGTTGAAAGCGGACATGCGCGCGTGGTTGACATGTTGCACGATGACGCGTGGGTTCGCGAGCTGGGTGGGTTCGGCGCGGGTGGCTCCGGCACCGACGCGTCCTTCGGGTTTCTGGCCGGCCAGAAACGGCTCTGGTTTCTATCCGAGCGTGACGGCTGGATGCACCTGTATACGGTCGACGCGTCGCCCAGCGACGCTCGGACGGATGCCACGGCCCGTCAGTTGACGCAGGGCAAGTGGGAAATCACCGACGTCGAACTGTCTCGAGATCAGAAAGCGTTCTACTTGACGAGTACCGAGGAGCATCCCGGCGAGCGTCACCTGTACTCAATGCCCGTCGAGGGCGGCGCGCGAACGAAGCTGACGTCCATGACCGGCGGCAACGCCGGCGAAGTCTCGCCGGACGGCAGCACGATTGCTCTCATCCATTCATTCAGCAACAAGCCCCACGAGGTCTATCTGATGCCGAACCGCGCGGGCGCCGCCGCCAAGCAGGTGACAACGACGCCAACCGAAGAGTGGCGTGGGTTCAAATGGGCCGAGCCGCAGCTCGTCATCTACAAGGCACGCGACGGCGTGGATGTGTACGCGCGGTTGTTCACCCCCGAGATGCTCGGCGCGAGGCGCGATCCCGCGGCGCCCGCCGTGGTGTTCGTCCACGGTGCCGGCTACGCACAGAACGCCCATAAGTATTGGTCCAGCTACTACCGCGAGTACATGTTTCACAATCTCCTCGCCTCGCGTGGGTATGTCGTGCTCGACCCTGACTACCGCGGGAGCGCGGGCTATGGGCGCGACTGGCGAACCGCGATCTACCGGCACATGGGTAGCCATGATCTCGACGACGTGGTGGATGGCGCCAGGTATCTCGTCGAGAAACAGAGAGTCAACGCGAAGCGAATCGGTGTGTACGGCGGAAGCTACGGCGGGTTCATCACGTTGATGGCGATGTTTACGTCGTCCGACACCTTCGCCGCGGGCGCAGCGCTTCGCCCAGTAACCGACTGGTCTCACTACAACCATGCCTACACGTCAAACATACTGAACGAGCCGCAGGCTGACCCGGAGGCGTATCGGCAGAGCTCGCCGATTTATTTCGCGGACGGGTTGAAAGGTGCTCTGCTCATCCTCCATGGGATGGTCGATACCAACGTGCTCTTCCAGGATTCCGTGCGTCTCGTGCAGCGGCTGATCGAGCTCAGGAAAGAGAACTGGTCCATTGCCATCTTTCCCGTGGAAAACCATGGGTTCGAGGAGGAGACAAGCTGGGCGGATGAGTACAAACGCATCCAGAGGCTGTTCGAAGAGCGTCTGAAGTTCCCGCTCGAGGGCACTCAAAGGCGCACCGGCACGACGGACAATCATGACCCGCGATGAGCTCCTCGATCTGTTCCGCCGGACGGGCGCGCTGCTCGACGGTCACTTTCGTCTCTCATCCGGCCTGCATAGCGCCGGCTACCTGCAGTGCGCGCTCGTGCTGCAGCATCCGGCGCACGCGGAGGCGCTTGGCCGTGCTCTGGCGGACCACGTGCGCGAGCTGCGACCGACCGTGGTGTTGTCTCCGGCCCTCGGGGGCGTCATCATCGGCCATGAGGTCGGACGTGCGCTCGGTGTCCGCGCGATCTTCGCGGAGCGGCAGGATGGTGAGCTGACGTTGCGCCGCGGGTTCATGGTCGCGGAAGCCGATCGCGTCCTGCTCGTCGAAGATGTGCTGACGACCGGGGGCTCGACGCGGGAGACGATGCAGGTGGCGACCGCGGCGGGTGGGCGGGTGGTTGGTGCGGCGTCGATCGTCGACCGCAGCGGAGGGAAAAGGAAATTGTCGGGCGGCGGGGCGACTTTGGGTGTGCCCTTCGCGTCTCTTCTCGACATCGATTTGCCGACGTACGAGCCGGACCAATGTCCGTTGTGCGCAAAGGGGCTGCCTGTGACAAAGCCCGGGAGCCGGCCCGTCGTGACGTAGGGATCACGTCATGGCGGACGGCTAATGACGCGGTATGGCGACCTTCAGGATCACCGTCGCCTATGACGGCACCGACTTCGTGGGTTGGCAGCGGCAGGCGGTCGGCACGTCGATTCAGGGGCTGATCGAGGACGCGCTTGGGGCGCTCGACGGCCGGAAGGTGACGGTCACCGGCGCGGGTCGGACCGACGCAGGCGTGCATGCGCTTGGACAGGTGGCCTCGTTTACCCTGGCGCGGCCGGTCGACGCGGCGACGGTCAAGCGTGCTGTGAATGCACGACTGCCAAGCGAGGTCCGGGTGCTAACGGCAGTCGAAGCTGCTCCTACGTTGCATGTACGTTTCGCCGCACGCACCAAAACGTATCGTTACCGCATCTGGAACGGCGAGGTCGTCAGCCCCTTCGAGCGGCGGTATGTCTGGCAGCTCGCCGGCACGCTCGACATCGATGCGATGCGGCGAGCCGCGCGACTCTTTGAGGGAACGCACGACTTCGCGGCGTTTCAAGCGGCAGGAGGCGCGGCGAGGAGCACGGAGCGGACCATTCTGTCCTCCGAATTGCGGATTGCGGATTGCGGAATGCGGATTGATTGTGGATGGCCGATTCCTCAATCCGCATTACTGGTTTTCGAAATTGTGGGCGATGGCTTTCTGAGGCACATGGTTCGCGCCATCGTCGGGTCCCTCGTGGAGGTTGGCCGCGGGCGGCAGCCAGTGGAGTGGGTCGGTGAGGTCCTGGCCTCACGCGATCGGATGCAAGCGGGGCCGACGGCACCCGCACGCGGGCTCTTCCTCATGTCGATTGATTACGGCAGCGAACGCGGTGGCGCGCTTGCGGATGAGCCCTAAGAGCTTGTATAATCGAGGTTTGCAGACTTTTCTGACTTTGTCGGCAGGGATCCGTCATGTCGCTTGATCAGATTTTGGCGTGGATCCCGGCTGGATCACCCGACGAGCCGCTGGCCCGGCAAGTCAACTTCGAGCGGCTGCCCGCCCACATCGCCATCATCATGGACGGCAACGGCCGCTGGGCGGCGCAGCGTCACCTGCCGCGCGTCGAGGGTCATCGCGCCGGCATCGATTCGGTCCGCGACGTCGTCGAGACGTCGGCACGCCTGGGCATCGACGTCCTGACGCTCTACGCGTTCTCCGTCGAAAACTGGAAGCGGCCCAAGGCTGAAGTAGCGACGTTGATGATGCTGCTGAAGCGGTACATCCGGCTCGAGCTCAGCACGCTCATCAGCAACAACATCACCTTTCGCGTCATCGGTCGGCCCGAGGAGCTTGCGCCCGACGTTCAGGACGAGTTGGAGAACGGGGTTCGCCAGACCGCCAAGAACACCGGCATGCTGTTCAATATTGCGCTCAACTACGGCGGGCGGGCGGAAATCGTGGATGCGGCGCGGCGGGTCCTGGCTTCGGGGATGAGCCCTGACGATCTCGACGAGAGGCGCTTCAGCGAGTTCCTCTACACGGCGAACCAGCCCGATCCGGACCTGCTCATTCGAACGAGCGGCGAGATGCGCGTCAGCAACTTCTTGCTCTGGCAGATCGCGTACTCGGAGATCTGGGTGACCGAGACGCTGTGGCCGGACTTCCGCCGCCGCGATCTGCTCGAAGCGGTGGTCGCGTATCAGAAGCGTGACCGGCGCTACGGCGGCATCAAGCCGTCGCCCGTAGCGCTCAGCGTCAAGTGACGATCCGCGTCGCGCGACGTTCTCTCCCCTCGTCCGGGTCGCTTTGATGACGCGCGTGCTGAGTGGCGCCGTTCTCGTCGCCATTGCCGTCGCCGTCGTCTGGTTTGCGCCGCCGGCGGTCTTCTTCGCGGTTGCGGAGGCGCTGCTCATCCTGGCGTTCGTGGAGTACGGAGCGCTTGCGGCCGCTTGCGGCCTGCCGATTCCGATGGTGGCTTCCGGGGCCGGAACCGTCGCGGCGTCGATCGGCGTCACCTCGTCCTTCTGGGTCGAGGACCGCATGATGGCCAACGCCGTCGCGCTGGATGCAGCGCTCCTGTCGGCCTTCGTGGTGCTGGCGGCGATGTCGCTCGTGACCTCGTCCCAAGGGGGCCAAGGGGGGAAAAAAAACGCGCTGGGACTCGCGGCGGCGTCGGTCTTTCCAATGCTCTATCTCGGCCTGCCCATCGGGGCGATGGTCGCCTTGCGCAGCCTTCGCGGCCGCGGGGCGCTGTTCCTCCTGCTTCTGACGGTGATGGTCAGCGACACCGCGCAGTACTACAGCGGCCGCGCGTTCGGGCGACGGCTGCTCGCGCCGGAGATCAGCCCGAAGAAAACGATCGAAGGGGCGGTTGGCGGCTTCGTGTGCGGCGCCCTGTTGCTGGCGATTGTCGGAACCTGGTGGGTCCCGGCGATTCCGGTGATGCTCAGGGCGCTCCTCGGCGTCGCCGTCGTTGCACTCGGCATCGCCGGGGATCTGTTCGAATCGCAGCTCAAGCGCAGCGCAGGCGTGAAGGACAGCTCGGCGCTCATCCCGGGCCACGGGGGCGTGCTCGATCGCATCGACGCGTTGCTGTTCGCCGCTCCGGTTTACTACGTGTTTTTGAAGTACACGTAGAGGAGTGAGGTCGGCTGGGTCAGGTAGGTCGGGTAGGGCAGGTACGAACGTGAAGCGAATCGCGATTCTCGGCTCGACTGGATCCATTGGACGGAGCGCGCTCGCCGTCGTCGACGCGCATCCGGACCGGCTGCAGGTCGTGGGGCTCGCCGCTGGCGAGAATGCCGAGCGCCTTGCAGACCAGGTGGTGCGTTATCGGCCGCGGATAGCCGCCATGTCTACGGGCGAGGCGGTCGATCGGCTGAAGCAACTGAACGCGCCCGCTGCGGCCGGTCGTGCCGGCGTGACTATTGGCGGGATCGGCCGTGACGGACTCGTGGCCGTCGCGACACATCCCGACGTCGATCTGGTCCTCTGCGCTTCGAGCGGCACCGACGGGCTCGAGGCGGTCGTGGCGGCGATCGAGCACCACAAGACAATCGCGCTGGCGAACAAGGAAATATTGGTGATGGCCGGCGGCATCGTCACAGAGGCCGCCCGGCGCTCGGGCGTGACGATTCTGCCGGTGGACAGCGAGCACAACGCGATCCACCAGTGCCTGCACGGCCGGACGGTTGGTGAGATCCGAAAATTGATATTGACCGCCTCGGGCGGACCCTTTCGCGGCCGTTCAGCGTCAGATCTGACAGGGGTCAGCGCACAGGACGCGCTCAGGCATCCCACGTGGCGGATGGGGAGGAAGATCACCATCGATTCCGCCACGCTGATGAACAAAGGACTCGAGGTGATCGAGGCGCACTGGCTGTTCGGAGCGCGCGGCGATCAGATAGAGGTCTTGATTCATCCACAATCGGTCGTGCATTCCATGGTCGAGTTGACGGACGGATCGATCATCGCGCAGCTCGGCGTGACCGACATGCGCCTGCCCATCCAGTACGCGTTTTCGTATCCGGAACGATGGGGCGGGCCGCTACCTGCGCTCGATCTCATCCAGGCAAGGCGTCTCGAGTTCCACGAGCCTGACGTGGAGGCCTTTCCATGCCTCGGACTGGCGTATCGCGCGCTCGAGGCCGAGCGGAGCCTTCCAGTCGTGCTGAACGCCGCAAACGAGATTGCGGTGGAGCGGTTTCTTGTTGGGCTCGTCGGGTTCACGGCGATACCGCGGATCATCGAAGACACGATGCGCGCCCATCGTCCAGCCCCTGTGGCGACTCTTGCCGAAGTGCGCAGCGTCGATCGGTGGGCGCGCGAGCAGGCGAATGAATATGCGCACAGGGTAGAATTGGAATCTCTATGATGACTGTGGTCGCGTTCGTGTTCGTGCTCGGCGTACTGGTCTTCGTGCACGAGCTCGGACACTTCATCGCGGCGAAGCGCGTTGGCATTCGCGTTCTCAAATTCCAGCTCGGCTTCAACCCGACGGTGGTCAGCTTCAGGCGAGGTGAAACGGAGTACGGCATCGGCGCGCTCCCGCTAGGCGGCTACGTGAAGATGGCCGGCGACAATCCTGAAGATGTCCCGACGGGCCACCCGGACGAATTCCTCGCGAAGAGCAAGTGGCAGCGGTTTCAGGTGCTGATCATGGGCCCGGCGATGAACGTCGTCCTCGCCCTCGTGTTGACGGCCGTCGTGCTGTACCAGGGCGTCGACACGCCGGTGTTTCTGGATCAGCCGGTGATCGTCGGCGCCGTGCAGCCGGACTCTCCCGCGGCCAAGGCCGGAATTCAGCCCGGCGATCACATTGTGGCCGTCGCCGATCACAACGTCGACTCGTGGGAACAGTTCTCCGTCGCGGTCGGGTCGCGCCCCAATCGCGAAGTTTCGCTGAAGCTGCTGCGCAACGGCACACAGATGACGAAAGCCGTGACGCCGGTCGTCATATCCGCGCAGAGCCGATTCGAGTGGGGCGACATCGGGGTGCTGCCCAACGTGCACCCGCAAGTTCCATGGTTGGTGGCCGGCGACCCGGCCGAACAGGCCGGTCTGGCGGTGGGCGACGTGGTGACCGCGGTGGACGGCGAGCCAATCATTTCGTCCACGCAGCTCAAGGACGCGATCGCGAAGCGACCGAATCAGCGCATTCAATTCTCGATTCTGCGGGGGGGCGAGACTCGGACCATCGAGATCACGTCCACACAGCATGGCAGCATCGGGTGGGTGGGCATCGGCATTCGAGACGACACCAAGAGCATCAAGCCTGGCGCGGTCGAAGCGCTCGGTCTGAGCGTCAAGAAAAATGCGGAGTATGCCGGCCTCATTTTTCAGACCGTCTGGGGCTTGCTGACACGGGAGACATCGCCCAAACAGCTGATGGGCCCCGTTGCGATCGCGCAAATGTCGGGCGAATCCGCGCAGCTTGGGTGGATTGCGCTCTTCAACCTGATGGCGTCACTCAGCCTGAATCTCGGGATTCTGAATCTGATGCCCATTCCGGTGCTCGATGGCGGGCACATCTTCATCATGGCGCTCGAGGGCATTGCGCGCCGCGACTTCAGCGTCAAAGTGAAAGAAAAGATGCTGCTCGCGGGCTTCGTCATGCTGATGATGCTTATGGCCGGGGTCATTTACAATGACCTCACCAGAATCAGCTGGTTCGAGCGCCTGATGCCCTGGAGATAAGGAGATCGAGGCGTGAAACGGATGAAGCTCCGCGAAGGTGTGCTCCTCGCGCTCGGCGTTCTTTTCACAAGTGCTTTGGTCTGGGGGGAGGCCGGGGCGCAGCCCGCGGCCCAGGCGTCGGTCACCAGCGCGGACATTCAGCGTCTGCAGGAGGGGATCGCCGACGCTTCGCGCGACATTGCCCAGGCGCGCGCTCGCGACAGCTCGCTGGCTACCCAACTGCAGGCCGAGCTCGATGATGTGCGCGACATGACCGCGTATCTCAAAGTCAAGCTGCAGCGCAACGAGCCGATTGCCCGAAGCGATTACACCGACCTGCGCGATCGCATCGACAACATCCGGGATCGCGCGCGCGGCGAGACCACGGGTGCATATACGCCTCCGCCGGGTGCCGCCGCTCCCGGCGCGCAGCCGGCCGTGACTCCGCCTCCGGCCGGGAGCCGCCCCGCGTCGACGCGTCCGAACGAGATTCCGGTTGGGACGGAGTTCGACGTCAGGCTCCAGTCGCCCTTGAGCTCGTCGACGGCGCAGGTGGAAGATCGCTTCGAGGCGACGACACTGGCAGATCTACAGGACGAGCGTGGTCACATCCTCGTGCCTGCCGGGTCGGTGATGCGCGGAATCATCAGTTCAGTCACCAAGGCGACCCGGACCGAGCGCACCGGAAAGCTGACGGTGGCGTTCGATCGGGTGACCATCAACGGCCGCTCGTATCCGATGCGCGGCACCGTGAGTCAAGCTCTTGAAAGCGAAGGCATCGGCGGCGAAAAGGCCAAGATAGGCGCTGGTGCTGGGGCGGGAGCCATCATCGGCGCGATCTTGGGGGGCGTCAAGGGCGCGCTGGCCGGCGTGCTGATTGGTGGTGGCGGCACGATCGCGGCGACCGAGGGGAAGAACTTGGAGCTGCCCGCCGGGACGGTCCTGAGGGTGCGGTTGGATTCGCCGTTGGCGTTAGGGCTATAAAATCGCACTCATCCTGCTACGCTGCGATCTTGCCGACCGTGCGGCGCCGCGATCTCTTTCATCGCAGCGTGGGCCGCACGGATCGTGGCGTCCACATCCCTGATCGTGTGAGCCCCCGACAGGAACCAGGCCTCGAATTGCGACGGTGGTGGATAGATGCCCCGTCGCAGCATGCCTCGAAAGAACGTCGCGTAGCGGCTCGTGTCGGAGGTCGTGGCCGAAGCGTAGTCCCGCACGGGCCGATCGGTGAAAAACGGAGTCAGCACGGATCCGACCACATTGACTTGCAGTGAGATGCGCGCCGCGCGGGCGGCGTCGGCGAGCCCCGCCGCGAGGCGGGCGCTCAGCGCGGCAAGATAGGCATATAGCTTCGGCTTCAGATTGTTCAGCGACCACAGACCGGCCGTCATGGCGAGCGGATTGCCCGAGAGCGTACCGGCTTGATACACGGGTCCGGCCGGCGAAATCATGTCCATGAGGTCCGCGCGTCCTCCGTATGCGCCGACGGGAAGTCCGCCGCCAATGATCTTCCCCAGACAGGTCAGATCCGGTCGCACGCCGGCCGTCGCTTGTGTCCCGCCGGCCGAGGCGCGAAAGCCCGTGATCACCTCATCGAAGATTAACAGCGCGCCGTGTGCCGAACACATCTCACGGAGCCCGTGCAGAAACCCCTGGCAGGGTGGAACGACGCCCATGTTTCCGGCGATTGGTTCCACGATAACTGCGGAAATCTGCCCGCGATTGGCGTCGAATGCCCGCCCCACCGAATCGAGGTCGTTGTACGACGCGACCAGCGTGTCCGCGGCCGTGGCGCGGGTGACGCCGGGGCTCGTGGGCGTGCCAAGCGTGAGCGCTCCCGATCCCGCCTTGACGAGAAATGAATCGGCGTGCCCGTGATAGCAGCCTTCGAATTTCACGATTCGCTCGCGTCCCGTCGCCGCTCGGGCGAGACGCACGGCGCTCATGGTGGCTTCCGTTCCGGAGCTCACGAATCGAACGCGCTCGAGCGCCGGCATGAGCTGCCGGACGCGCGCGGCGAGCTCGACCTCGAGCGGGCTCGGGGCGCCGAAGCTGGTGCCCTGCCTCGCCGCCGCCGCGAGCGCGCGGATCAGGCCCCTCGGGGCGTGGCCATGAATCAGCGGACCCCATGACATCACGTAGTCGATGAAGGTGTTCCCGTCGACGTCCTGAATGCGCGCGCCGCGGGCGCGCCGGATGAACAGCGGCGACGCGCCGACGGCCTTGAACGCCCGGACGGGGCTGTCGACGCCGCCGGGTAGAACGGATTGCGCGCGAAGAAAGAGACGTGATGAGGCCTTTACTCTCATTGGCTAATGGCTAAATGGCTGATGGCTATGGCTGACGCTGGCTAATGGCCTGACGGTCAGTGGCTGGCGGCTGCGGCGTGGCCGCGTATCACGACGCCTGGTCTTTCGCCGGTGTGCCGCCCGTTGTCGAGGACCACACGACCGTTCACGATGACAGTCGAGATGCCGACGGGGTACTGAAACGGATCGGAAAATGTGGCGCGATCAGCGACCGTGGCTGGATCGAAGATGACCAGATCGGCCGCGAAGCCCTCCTTGATGAGCCCCCTATCGGCGAGGTGCATCTGCTGTGCCGTGAGCCCGCTCATCTTATGAACGGCCTGCTCGAGCGTCAGGACGTGTTCCTCGCGAACGTACTTGCCGAGCACTCGCGGGAACGTGCCGAAATTCCTGGGGTGGGGCACACCCGTGCGCAACGGTCCGCTCGTCGCGAGGGCGGAACCATCCGATCCGATCGAAACCCAGGGCTGCCGCATGGCCAGCTTGAGGTCGTCCTCGTTGATGATGAACCAGACGCAGCTGACGCTGCCGCGGTTGGCGATGAGGAGATCGAACACGAAGTCGTACGGGTCTTTGCCCGCCTCTCGCGCGGCCTCGTCAACCCGCTTGCCCTCGTAACGCTTGTAACCTGATTCGATCCCGGTCTGCGCGGGTACGCTCGCGATCTGCACGTTGTGCCACGTGCCGGCCGAGATCAGGCGGTTCTCCCAGATCGGGTGCGGGTCGTCCATCTCTTTCCGGATCCTGGCGCGCGTCTCCGGATCTTTCAACCGCTCGGCGAGCTTGGCGCCACCGCCCTCGTGGGCCCACGGCGGAATCGTCTGCGACAGGCCGGTACTGCTCGCGACGTACGGGTATTGGTCGGCGTGCACCTCCTGACCGCGCTTGTGCGCCGCCTCGACGATTGCGATCACTTCTTTCATCCGGCCGAAGTTCGAAGCGCCGGTGACCTTGAGGTGAAACACGTGCACGGGGATTTTCGCGCCCTCGCCAATGGCGATCGCTTCCTCGATGCCGTCCCGGAGCTTTTCGCCATCGTAGCGGAGGTGCGACGCGTAGATGCCGCCGGCCGCGGCGGCAGGTTTCGAGAGTGCGATAAGCTCGTCGAGCTTCGCGTAGGCGTTCGGCGAATAGATCAACCCCGTTGACGCCCCATATGCGCCCTGCTTCATCGCGTCGGAAACGAGCCCGGCCATTGTCGCGAGCTCGGTGGGGGTGGGGGCGCGCTCGTCGTTGCCCATCACGAACTCTCGGACCTGTCCCAGGCCGACATACGACAGCAGGTTGACGGAGATCTTCGACTTTTGCACGGCGGCGAAGTAGCCCGTATAGTCCGTCCACGGGCGACTCTCGCTCGGCCGCTGGGGAGCGACCGAGCTGCTCTCGCCGATGACCTCGGTGGTCACCCCCTGTCGGATCTTGCTTTCGGCGTTCCCATCGGTCAGGAGGGCGTAGTCGGAGTGCGAGTGGGGATCGATGAAGCCGGGTGCCAGCACGTGTCCCGCCGCATCGATAGTGCGTGCCGCCGGACCGCTGACCCGGCCGACGCCCGCGATGCGCCCATCGCGCACGCCGACCGAGCCGCTCGAGGATGCGGCGCCGGAGCCGTCAATGATACGGGCATTGGTGATGATCAGATCGAAAGGTCTTGCGGCGCCCTGTTCCGTTGCCGCGGGACGCTTGGCCACCGCGAGACCAACGACGGCAACCGCCAGAGTGCATGCCAGCGCTGTACGTGTCACAACGACCTCGGTCCTCCGCCCCCGCGTCACGCGAGCGCCCGTGCAGCCTGGCGCGCGTAATAGGTGAGGATGATGTCGGCGCCCGCGCGATGGATCGACGTCAACGTCTCGAGCATGGCGCGCGTCTCATCGATCCAGCCGTTCTGCGCGGCAGCCTTCAACATCGAGTACTCACCGCTCACATGATAGGCCGCCGTCGGATAGTGGAACGTTTCCTTTACGCGCGTGATGACGTCCAGATAGGTCACCGCGGGCTTGACCATCACGATGTCGGCGCCTTCCTGGATGTCCTGCTCAACTTCCCGCAGCGCTTCGGCCGCGTTGGCTGGATCCATCTGGTGCGACCGGCGGTCTCCGAATGAAGGCGTCGATCCCGCCGCGTCGCGGAACGGACCGTAGAAGGCCGAGCAGTACTTGGCGGCGTAGGACATGATGGCGGTGTTCTCGAAGCCGCGCTCGTCGAGCGCGTGGCGGATCGCGCCGACGCGGCCGTCCATCATGTCCGAGGGCGCGACGATATCGGCGCCCGCCGCCGCGTGAGAGACCGCGGCGCGTACAAGTTGATCGACCGTCGGATCGTTCGCGATCTTGTGATCGACGACGAGACCACAGTGGCCGTGGTCCGTGTACTCGCACAGGCACACGTCCGTGATCACCAGGACGTCGCGGACCGATCGCTTGAGGGCGCGGACCGCAGACTGGACCGGCGCCTCAGGGTCGTAGGCACTCGATCCGATGTCGTCTTTCTGATCGGGCAGGCCGAAGAGGATGACGCGTTTGATGCCATCGCCCTTCGCGGCTTCCACCTCTCTCACCGTTTCGTCGACTGAGAGGTTGAACACGCCGGGCATCGACGGCACTTCACGGCGCACGCCTTCGCCTTCGCAGACGAACAGCGGCAGCATGAACATGTCTGCGGACAGCCTGGATTCGCGCACCAGCGCGCGCATCGCGGGCGTCCGGCGCAGCCGCCGCAGGCGCCGCGTCAGGGTCAGGGCGGTGGCCGTATCGGTGCGGGTCATGACTGCATTATCTCAAAGCGGCGCGGTCTCGAAATACTTCGCGATGGCATCGACCAGCG
>DATKHR010000372.1:0-2146 GCA_035510155.1 Vicinamibacterales bacterium | reverse complement strand
GACGACTCGATGAGCCTGGCCTCGAACTCCTGTGCAAGGTCGGAGTCCTGGCTCACAAGGCCAACCGGCAAAGGAACCGCGTGCTCATGCATCAGCGCGAGCCATGCGTCATCAAGCAAGACGCCGCGAGTTCCGAAAAGGTTCGGTTGGGTGGCCCTCAGCGTCCCGTTCCGTCGTTCGTGGCGGATGCGTTGAACAGAAAGTAGTCGTAGGCGTATCGGGCGATGTCGGCCATTGCCCGTTCAACCTGATCCGAGGCGGCGCGCGTGCGCTTCGTCATGATCGCGATCGCGACGTGTCCGGCATCGCCCGGGAGCGAGATGATCCCGACATCGTCGAGCACGCCGCCAATCGATCCAGTCTTGTGCGCGACCTCGGTCTCGCGCGGCAGGAGGCCACGAATGCGGCCCTGGCCCGTGCGGCACCGCTTCATCGTCTCGAGGATCGCGTCCGAGGACGCCCGGTCGACGACTTCGCCGCGCCAGATTTTTTCCAGGAGCGCGACAAACGCGCGCGGCGTTGCCGTGTCGCGCGGATCGGCCGCGTACCGGTCGTCGGCGGTCCATCGCTGCTCCTCAGAGCGCGGCTCACTGGGCAGCGCGGCACGCAGTTCGTTTAGTGCCAGGTCTTTGAGCTTCGCCGTGTCCTGACCGCCGTAGTCGAG
Organism: Vicinamibacterales bacterium; assembly: GCA_035510155.1. Classification (GTDB taxonomy): domain Bacteria; phylum Acidobacteriota; class Vicinamibacteria; order Vicinamibacterales; family CAVVIG01; genus DATKHR01. The sequence continues at coordinate 1,482 of DATKHR010000372.1, read as the reverse complement.
AATCAGCTCCTGGCACGACCGGTCCACGCGGATGCCCTTCACGCCGAGGGCGGCCAGCCGCGTGTTGACGTCTCGCACGCCGGCCTTCGCCAGGCAGATGTCGGCCGCCGAGTTGTCGCTGATCAACATCATCAGGTTCGCTACGTTGTGGAGTGACAGCCGAACCCCCGGGGGGTCGACGAGTGGCGCCAGGTCGCCACTTCCGAGGTGCAAATCCCGCGGTCCAATTTCGATCGGCTCGTCCCAATTCAACTGCCGGGCCTTCGCCTTCGCATACAGCTCGACGAGCACGGGGAGCTTGAACGTGCTCGCCATTGGAAACGGTTCGTCACCGTTGACGACGAGCTCGACGCCGCTCTCAAGGTGCTTGACGGCGACGCCGACCTGACCGTGCGCGGCCGTGGCCGCGCGGGCAATCTGCGCTTGTAGACGTTCCAGTCCCGCCGGGGGGCTGGTCGCAACGATGTGCGCCCCGCTCGTGACGGCGAGAAACAGGATGGTCAAATAGAGTCGTCGAGTTCTGTGTGGCACTCCTGGAACGTGCGGCATGCGGGACTCCTCGCGTGAAACTGGACGAATATGCGCCAGAAGAACGGAATTCACAGTACACGATTTCATGGCCTGCGCGCGCGGCGAAATGTAGACCGGTGGCACACGCGCCGATATCTATCGTTGGAGATGGAAGCCTCATGGGCGTGATTGACTTCATTGCGGAGAACCCACGCGCGTCGATTGCTCTTGGCGTCATATTCGTCTACTTGGTCTTCGGCATCGTCATCGTCAAGGAGTGGGAACGCGTTCCCGTCATCCGGTTCGGCCGCTACATCCGGACGCTCGGCGGAGGCCTATCGTGGATCGAGCCCATCACGTCCCGACGCCTGGTCGCTCGACCCGTACAGGACATCGTGTACTCCCTTGCAGTTCCGGCCGTGCTCACACATGACAACGTTCCCGTTGGATTGACGATTGCCGTGACGCGATACATCGACGCGGAAGACGTGCGAAAGACCGTGGTGGCCGTGAGCGACTATCGGCGCGCGGAGGAGCAGCGCGCCCTGTCCACCGTGGCCGAACTGATCGGGCGTCGACCGATCGACTACGTTTTCGACAAGCGTGTGGAGTTCTCCGAAGAGATCCGTTCAACGCTTCAGGAACGCGTCAAGACGTGGGGGCTTACGATTCGCGCCGTCGAGTTGAAGGACTTTCAGATCGCGGACGAGGCGATCGCGCGGTCGGTGGCGATGAAGGCGCGGGCGATGAAGGAGGCTCAGGCCGAGCTGGCGCGAGCCGAGATGCAGGCCGAGATTCGCAGCGTAGCTTGCTGCGCTTCTTGCGCGCCCCGATCAAGTGTAGGCTCTCACCCACGGGAAGGTCCGGACGACCATGCACACCCTCAGGAACGATCTCCGATACGCCGCTCGGAGCCTCCGAAAGTCGCCGCTCTTCACGGCTGTTGTCGTGCTGACACTGGCGCCCGGCATC
>DATKHR010000371.1:0-21528 GCA_035510155.1 Vicinamibacterales bacterium | reverse complement strand
GGCGTGACGCCCGCGCCCGGTTCGTTGATCCCCTGCTGACACGTGTCCAGACGCTTGGCCTTGGGCATCTTTCGGAAATTGCCGATGCCGAGGCGCCATTTGAGCCAAAGGGCTGCCCGTTTCAAGCCTGGTCACTGGGCGAATTGCTACGCCTCGACCGGGTCGTGCTCATGGAGCCGAAGAGAGCGCAACGAGTTCGAAAAGTCGCGCAGCAAATGGCCTGAAGCGCGGACCGTCAGCACGCGGAGAGTGTCCGGCCGTCACGCTGCTCGAACGCCCTGGCGTTCGGCTCGATCTGCCCTCCGCAGCCGCAGCGTGTGGAGGTCGTCGCGCTCTATTTCCTCGATCCGCTCGAGCAAGGCGTCGAGATCGTCCGCGACGGTGAGATGGCGGCCAGAGAGTCGATCAGCGCGTCCGCGAGCAAGCTCGACGACGAGGCGTGCGGCCCGGTCGGGATCGGCGCCTTGCCCTGAAGCGAGTCGTTCGCGGATCCATGCGAACACACGGCCCTCGGCCGTCTCGGGACCGACTGACCGGCTCAGCGCTGCGTCGCTCAGCCCGATTGGCAACAGACCAGGGTCGACGCTGAAGATTGACACACCGTACGGCTTGGTCTCGGCCGCGAGCGTTTCGGTCAGCTTCACGAGCGCCGCCTTGGAAGCGACGTAGGCGGACATGAGCGGCCAGCGGTAAACGCCGGCGTTGCTGGTGATGTTGAGGATACGGCCGTGGCCTGCGGCGATCATCTCAGGCAGGACCATGCGGATGAGAGCGAATGAGCCGCCCAGGTTGACCTCGATCGCACGCCACCATTCCGTTGCGTCTGCGTCCCAAAGCGGACCGATCGGACCTTGAACACCGGCGTTGTTGACAAGCACGTCGATGTTTCCTAGGCGACTGCGGAGCTCGGCGAGTGCGACAACCGTGGCGGTCTCATCCGTAACGTCTGCCGCAGCGGCTGCTGCTACTCCGCCTGCGCGCTCGATCTCCTCAACGGTCGCAGCGAGCTCGTCGCGCGAGCGGGCAAGTAATGCGACGGTGGCGCCCTGGCGGGCCAGCGTGTGGGCGATCAGTCTTCCCAGGCCTCGTCCGCCGCCCGTCACGAGCGTGACGGTTCCGGCCAAACCGTTTGTATTTCTGCGAGCCCTCCGAGCCACCTGACCGGTGACGACCGCGGGCCCACCGATCATCGTGCGATCACCTCGCGCGCGGCGCTCGGCGAGCCCTTCGCCCCGTGTCGCGCGCTCGCGCTCGATGAGCACACGGCGCAGAATTTTGCCGGAGGGAGATCTGGGAATCCGGTCGATGAACTCGACTCGGCGCACACGCTTGTACGGCGCAACGCGCTGGGCCACCCAACTGGTCAGCTCCTCGGCAGACGTGGGAGCGTCGAGCACGATGAACGCCTTGGGTACTTCGCCAGCGGTCTCATCCGGGCTGCGCACCACTGCCGCGTCCGCGACCGCTGGGTGCGCCAAGAGAATCTCCTCGAGCTCGGCGGGCGCGACCTGGAAACCCTTGTACTTGATCAGTTCCTTGATGCGATCGACGACGCGGAACCAGCCGTTCGCGTCGAGCGTGACAATGTCGCCAGTATGTACCCAGCCGTCGGCGTCGATCGTCACAGCAGTCGCCTCGGGATCAGCCAGGTAACCGCGCATCGTACCAGGAGAGCGGATAAGCAACTCGCCCGGCGCGTCGGGCCCGAGGTCGGTACTCGTATCGAGGTCGATGACGCGGCACTCGACGCCTGGTAGCGCGGGGCCTATGGAATCCGGCTGGTCCGGGCCATCGTCAGGTGCCACGTGGGTCCCGCCGCCAAGCTCTGTCATACCGTAACCCTGTTTGACTCGGCAGCCGATGCGCCGCGCGCACGCGCGGGCACGATCGGCGCTCAATGGCGCAGCGGCGACAGTCAGGACGCGCAGGCTTGACAGGTCGTAGTCATCGACGATCTCGCTGCTCGCGAGAGCCAGAATAATCGGCGGCACAACCTCCGCCCTGGTCACGCCGTAGTCCTGGACCGCGCGCAGGAACGCGTCGAGCTCGAAGCGCGGGAGGATTACGACGGTGGCGCCCTCGAGCAAAGCCAGGTTCAGAGTGAGTTGGAAGCCGTAGATGTGGAACAACGGCAGTGCCGCGATGACCACGTCGTTCTCGGTCACGCGGTGCACCAGGCGTGTTTGGCAGAGGCTGGCCACCAGGTTTCGGTGAGTCAACACGACGTGTTTTGGCAATCCGATCGTTCCGCTCGACGTGGGCTGGAACGCCACATCTGACGCGTTGACTGTGACCGACGGGACGTCCGGGCAGCGTTCGCAGTAGAGCGATTCGAATGGCACGGTGCCCGACATTCCATCGGTCACGGTGCCGATCACGAACGACTCGACGATTCCTGCCGCGCGCGCCGCTTCGCTCACCTTCTCATGGAATAACTCGGCGGTGCTCAGCAGCCACCGCGCGCCCGACTGCCGCAACTGGCGAATGATCTCCTCGGACGACGACAACGGGTTGATGGTCGTGACGATTGCGCCGATCGACGACGCCGCGTACCAGGCGACGACGAACGCGATGCTGTTCGGTGCGCACACCGCGAATACATGGCCCGCTCGCATGCCCCGGGCGAAGAGTCCCGCACCAACTGTTCGGACGTCGGCGGCAAGATCCGAATAGGTGAGCTGACGCCCCGTTATCGCGTCAATGAGAGCTGCCTTGTCTCCTCGTTCATGCGCTTGACCGAGCACGAACTCTGGCAGCGTCGCATCCGGAATAACCGGCGGGTTCAGAGTGCTCGCCGTGCGTTCGATCTCCCGTGCAGTCTGATCGCGGACTGCACCTAGAGGCGCAACGATGTTGCAGCTGAGCGATGAGTCGAGATGCGTGAAACCGAAACTGGCGTTGCCAACTGCAGTTGCCATGATGAATCCCTTCTTGAAAGCGCGAATGTGAGAAGACGACGACTCCGCCTACCGAGAGCTAGCGGAAACGGCGCCACAGTTCCACGGCAGGGCGTCGTTCCATGGGAGACCCTGCTCGTTCTCGTTCGAGCCGTAGGGTCGGCGCGTCTCGCCGATGTCAAGCTGACCAACGAAGGCGATTGACCAGGCGACGGCCTCCGCGGTCGGGAGGCCGGGGTTTGCGGCAAGGCTGAGATCATGACCCGAGGCCGGCACGACGCAGGCATGAATGCGGGCTTCCGGCGAATAGAACGGCGCCTCCTGCGTAGCGACGATAGCCCCGGACGAGCAGTCGAAGTTGCCGCCCTGTGAGCTTGGCCCGCAGCTGGTCGCATCGTTGCCGCCGAGGATGGTGAGAACGGGGACCTTGATCCCGGGCGCCAGCCCGACCGGGATCACATGCTGCCGACAAGCAACTCCATCGTCCGGAGGGGACGATGCAATCGCACAGAGCAGCTGAAGAAAAACTCCGAGTAGTGTCAGCAGGTTCCAACCCATCGTGTCTGACCTCCTACGACACAATGCGAAGAACCGCCTGAAACTCGATCAGCGGCCGTCAAGAGGTCAGCTTGAGGATTTCGAAAGTCAGCGTCCCGGTGTTTCGAGAGGCAGCCCGGACGCCAACCATCCTTCGATGCCATCGATCAGAATGCCGATATCGCGTGCGCCTTCCCTGAGCAGAATGCTCGCCGCAGTCGTAGCACGGTATCCTTCGTGGCAGGTGCCCCTTCAACCATTCCGATCGGCTCCGCACGTCCACGACCTGGATGGACGGATCGGTTTGCAGAATCCTGTGGAAGTTCCGACACCGGTGGACGCCGATACTCGCCACACTCACGCCTTCACGGCGCCATCGCTCCTCATCTGCCAACGCATACTGGCTCGCGCCTTTCACACCGACTCTCGCCAATCGAATCTGGGCCTCTTCGGCGTCCGTAGAGTTCGCGGCGAGCAGCACAATCGGCTGGGCTGGCCGGATCAGAATCGCGGCCCAGCTGGCGAAGGGTCCCTCAAGACCAATCTGGATCGCCCCCGGCATGTACAGGCCTGCAAATCGTTCTGCAGGCCGCGTATCCACCAGGAGGGCGCCATTGGACTGCTCCTGAAGGACTTCTGCCGTTGTCAGAAGACGAAGCGTCGGCGACTGTAGCACGGGATTGGTGTCCCCACGATCAACTGCGTAACTGGTCACGCATTTCGATCATCTGACGGGTTCTTGAGAGTCTCCCCGCCGGCTGAATTCGGTCGTGTCGCGACTGTCGAGGCGACGCTCCACCTTGTGACGCCGGGCTTCACTCCCAGGTGTTTCGGCTCCACGCCTGTTCCATTCGCTCCACGTGTCATAGCTTTTTCGGAACCATTGCTGCGAGTAGGCAGCCGCGGCGTCCCGCTCGGACGACGGCACCGAACGAGTCACCGCCGCGCGACCGTACACGTTTCCCATCCTTTCGTAGCAGAATCCCAGCTCGCGCAGGACAATGAGGCTCGGCGACGTGGCCTTGAATTCGTCGAAAAACGGCCGGGCCGCATCGGCGTGCTGTCGGGCGTGCGCGACGTCGTTCACGGCCAGTTCGGCGTCACTCAGCCTGCAATACGATCGCATGAGATAGAGGCGATCGAGAGGCGGCGGGTTGCTCTACGCGAGTTCTTGCCTCAGCGTCGTGGCCTCTTGCAGAAGGTGCAATCGCTCCTGGGCTTGCTGTTTCGTTTCGGTACCAGTTGCTCGCGATCGCCGGGCTGGAGTACGACACGGCATCGCCCATCTCCCCGCTACGTCTCGGATCATTCAACTGACCTGACGATAACGCGCAAAAGCGATCCTTAAAGCAGGGAATTCGCGCCTGGCTCAGCCGTGCGACGCGGGCGTAACGCCATCTCGACTCGATGATCGAGTTCGATCGGATTCTCCGCATAGTTCTGTGGAGAGGGGAAAGACCCATGAGAACCATCGAGATGTCGTGGATAACGGACGAAGGCCGACTCGTGTGCCGCTGGGAAGCATCGCTAGAGGCGGACGCCGGCATTTCAGTCCCGGTTCGCAGCGACCTTTCCGGAGTCGCGGTGGACGCCGGGCATCAACCGTCGGGCGCGCGCTTCACGAGCGCGAACCGGCGTGCGGTCTTCGGGTTCGGTCGTGCGTTTTGAGGGCAGTCATGGCTCTGTACTGCGCAAGTATTCTCGAACGCCTTCCAGGTACTCGCGCCGCCTTCGGCTCGAGGGGGTACTCGTGACAAAGACCGCCCAAAATCGGCGTCGCGATGACTTGATGTCCCTCGGTGCGCATTCCGAACACCGGTTCCGGGGATTGTGAACGCGGATTCCGGGCAAGCCGTACGCTCATCGGAGCGGAGCGACGATCATAGCAGCGGTCTCAAGATGACGCGCACAGAACGTTGAGGCCGCAGGTGCCCGATGTCGCTTCACCGCGATTCGATGTCGAGCGTTTTCAGGAGTTCGGCGGTCGGGTCGTGGGCTGCTGCCGGGGTGAAGACCTGCTCCACCCTGTCGTGGCGAAGCACCGGTGCCGCACGGCCGCCAATCACGGCGGAGAGAGGACGTTAGCGTCGGCGACGAGCTGCACGGCGCTTTTTGCGCGACGCCTCGAAGTCTTCGAGCACGTCGGCCTCCGAGACGCGGCGTCGCTTCAATTGCCTGGCGACGTCGCTGCTCAGCATGTCGTACAGTTCGCGCTTGAGCTCGATCGGAAGGGTGATCTCCGGTCGCGGGAAGAAGATCCCGGCCAGACGCCCGCGTCGCGTCACGAGAATTGGCGTTCTGGAACGTACTAGGCCGGTGGCCTTGTCTCGGAATTCCCGAACGGTACTGATCCTCATGTGACCACCCTGGTGACCATTATACGATCCGTAGCTTCGCCGCCTGACATGCGTTACCTCCACGGTCCGCTTCGAATACCGAATCGTTCAGCGGGATGACGCGTTTGCTCGTCTCGTTCTTGCTGGTCCGGATGTGAATGACGCGCTTCGCACAAAGGAGGTAACACTTATCGATCAGAGCGTGACTATCGCGTTAAACTTCGGCCCGAGTCAAAGCAGCAGCGCTCGGTTGAGAGCGACGACGCTCTGGGGAGACATCACATGAAGCGGAACCACGCCCTCGGTCTATTCGGTATCGCCCTCTCGCTGATGTGTTCAGCGTTGTTCGTCCGGGCGCAGCAGCCCGGCGTCGCCGCACTTCCTTCAGCTTGGGTTCCGCCGCCTGCCGCCCAATATTCGGCGACGCAGGTCACCGCCATTCGAGCCGGCCGGCTGTTCGACCCACGATCGGGATCGCTGCGCGCCAATCAGATCATCATCACGCGCGGCGATCGCCTTGTTGACGTGGGACCAAACGTGCCAATTCCCGCGGGTGCGCGCGTCATCGATCTGCGCGGCGCCACCGTGCTTCCCGGGCTCATCGACACGCACCTCCACACGATGACGGGCAGTCCGTTGACGGCGCCTGGTGGTCCTGGTGTCGGGCCGCAGGGACCAGGGCCCATGGGGTTCGGGCAGCCGATCCCCTATCACACGCTTGCGGCACTCGTGAACGCCCAGCGCGACCTGGACGCTGGCTTCACGACGGTCGTCGATCTGATGTCGCATGGCGGCTGGTTTGGCACCGTCGACTTGAGGAACGCGATCAACAGCGGGCTCGTGCGCGGGCCGCGGATGCAGGTGGCCGGCCCCGGCATGATCAACGCCTCGGCGACGCCGCCACCAAGGATTCAACTACTTGATCGGGAGCCGATCTCCACTCTCGGTCACATGATTGCCAGGACGCCCGCGGGCGTACGCAAAGCGGTTGACGATCAGGCCGCAGCCGGCGTTAATTGGATCAAGATCTACAGCACCAACGAATACACACTGAAGGCCGACGGCACGATCGACGCGACCCCCACCTTCACGCTCGAAGAAACACAAGCGATCGTCGCCGAGGCGCACGCGAAGAACTTGAAGGTCGCCTGTCACGCGTACGGCGGCGAAGGACTGCACAACTGTATCGCCGCCGGCGTCGACGTCCCCACCCACGGGCTGCAGCTGGACGACGAAGCACTGCGCATGCTCAAAGAGAAGCGCCTGCCGCTGACGGTGACCATGTTCGACCTGAGCATGGAGCACGCGCGCGAGATGGAGCGCTACAAGAACAGCCGCTGGTCGATGATGGAGAAGAGCTTCAAGAAGGCGTTGGCCGCAGGCATCGTCCTGCCGTTTGGCAGCGGCGCTGGACCATTTCCGCACGGCACGCAGGGGGACCAGTTCGCCTATTTGGTGAAATGGGGGATGACGCCCGTGCAAGCGTTGCGCGCCGCCACCACCGTCGCCGCCGACCTCATCGGCTGGACGGCAGATGTCGGGACCATCGAGGCCGGAAAATTCGCTGACCTTGTGGCGGTCTCTGGCGATCCCCTCGCGGACATCACCGAAATGTCGCGAATCACGTTCGTCATGAAGGGCGGCCAGGTGATTCGGAACAGCGTCAAGTAGGGGCCGCAAGATGAACACCGGGTTGTGGATTGTCCAGGGGCCGCTCGCTCTCTTGTTCCTCCTCGCGGGCGGGATGAAAGTGTTCGCGTTCAGCCGATTCAAGAGAAGGGCAGCGGAGCGGTCGCCTGAGAAGGGGCTCGGTTACAGTCAACCCGTCGCAGCAATGCGTGCCCGAACCCGGTGGTCAAGTCTTCGGAAAGCCCGGAGCCGCCAGACGACACCCAGTGTCGTTTAGCCGGCGGCGCGGAGCGACAACTCGAAATGAAGCCCCTCCGCTTTCTGAAGATGGTGGATCACCTCGAACAGATTCCGCGCCTGAGGATTGCCGGCTGGACCGAGCATGCGCATCAGGCTCTTCGCCGCCCATCGCTAGTGCCCGTCAGCAATGTCCCTGTCCTGGCGCTTCTTCGCTGGAGAGTTCGAAGTCGAAGATGTTGAAGTTCTCTGCAATGCGAGCGAGCTTCGTCGACTTCGGAATCGCAGACCGGCCGTGCTGCAGGTGCCACCGCAGCATCACCTGAGCGGCCGACTTGCCGTGCTGGAGCGCGATCTCTCGCAGCGTCGGGTCGTCGAAGGTGCGCTTCTCTCCTCCGCGATATGAGGTGATCCCGCCGATCGGCGACCATGCATCGTAGTCGTAGTCGCTAATCCAGACCTTCGTCTCGATGAACATGTGATCGCGAGAGATGCCAGACCGACGCATCCCTTCTCCGACCTGGCGCTCGTTGAAGTACGAGGCCGCGGTGTCGATGAGCCGATAGCCCTCGGCAACTGCGGATTCGACGGCGGTCACCGTGTCGTCCGGCGAGCCTTGAAACACGCCGAGGCCAATCGCCGGCATCTGCACACCGTTGTTCAACGTGAGGAGCGGGCTGGTAGTCATCTATTTGATCTGCCTCTCCCAACAACGCACCGCGTCTCCGATCCACCCTTCGGCCGTCGTCCCTGTTCCGAGGCCGAAACCGTGACTGACGCCTTTGTACTTCCGGTACTCGACAACGGTGCCGAGTCTGCGCAGCGCCACCACTCGCCGTTCCATGGTTGCCGGAGGAGCGATGCCGTCAAGGCGTCGATCGCGCGTGACGCGGCTGCGCTCAAGGCGCGAGCGTTGAAGCGCATCGAGGAGCTCGAACGCGAGCAGCCGCACGGCGACTAGGCTCGTTACTGGACGCAGTCGCCGACGGACGAGTCTTCGTCTTTGTCGAACAAGGTCGCGACGGCTTCCTCACGCGTCTCGAACCATCGAGGGGTTGCCGGAACGGGCGCCTCGTCGCCTTCGCGAAACGTCGATGGCAACCTGATCACCGCAAACTTGTGCGTGATCGGATCTTCGTACAGTCCGTGTCTCATTGGGACGTCAACTTCCAATCGGAAGCGCGGCCGGCCAGCTTACCCGCGCTTCGTCACCTTTGCGCCCGGGCGTTGTTGACCGGGCGACGCGACGCCTTCGCGTTCGGGCACGGCGATCAGCAGCGCGCGGATGCGTTGGCGGTGCCGGAGCTTTCGCTTTCGATTGATCTGAAATCGCGATCGGTCACCGTTTCGTTGCGACATGCATGCCTCCGTGCTTCAGACGTTGTGAGTGGACAGGTCAGCGCCAGCGAGTCGCGCCGCCGTAGCGATTCGTTTGCGAGCGTGCGACGTTCCACACCTCGCCGCACTGCGTGCATCGCCAGTAGCTATCGGCATCGGGACTCGCCGACGTGGTCACCGTGTCGGTCGAACGGCAACTCGGACACGCGGGCGGCGTCCTCGCGGGTGCCGATGATTCCGACGGTGTTGGTGGATCATGTCTCATCGGACCTCCAGGCATTTGCTTCGATGAGGTCTGGAGGCCGAAGTGGCCCAGGGCTCAGGAAAGCGATCGTGCCAGTATACGTTCAACGAGAGAAGACAGGTCGAGTCGTCTGCGCGCGCCCATGTCGCGGCTTCCGGCCGGTGGGTCGTCGCGATCCTATAAACCGGGTGTCGCGCGAATGGACGCGCGTCCACTCGGGCGTCGTGATCAACGGCTCGGTAGTTGGTGCCTCGAATCCCGGAACGGCGATCCGCTCGAGCGGTGCTCGCAGCAACCGTTGAATGTCGCGCAGCAGCGAGGAGTCTGATGGCGACACGAACGACACGGCCCGTCCAGTGCGCCCTGCGCGGCCTGTGCGACCGATCCGGTGAATGTAATCTTCGGCCACGAGCGGCAAGTCGTAGTTGACGACCAGCGGTAGCCGCACGATATCGAGTCCGCGCGCCGCGATGTCGGTCGCCACCAGCACATTCACACGGCCGGCCTTGAAGTCAGCAAGTGCCCGCGTGCGTGCGCCCTGGCTCTTGTTGCCGTGAATGACGGCCGTCCTGATGCCGGCGTGTTCGAGGTGTTCACCAACGCGATCCGAGCCCCGCTTCGTCTTGCAGAAAACGAGCGCTTGCGTCGCCGCATCCTGGGTCAGGACGTGCGTGAGCATGGCGCGCTTCTGATCGACGGCGACGGTATGCAGGTGGTGGGTCACGGTCGAGGCGATGACCTGTCCATCCGAGACGTCCACGCGCGCGGGATCTCGTGTGAATTCGGCGGCCAGCGCGACGACGGCTTCAGCCAGCGTCGCGGAAAACAGCAGCGTCTGACGTGTTCGCGGGAGTGATGCGACGATCCGCCGCAGCGCGGGCAGAAAGCCCATGTCGAGCATCCGGTCGGCTTCGTCCAGCGTGAGGATGTCGATCGAGGAGAGATCAACCGTGCGCCGCTGCATGTGATCAATCAGCCGGCCTGGCGTCGCGACGACGATGTCTGCGCCATGCTTCAGCGATTGGATCTGCGGCCCCAAGCCCACACCGCCGAAGAGGGCCGTCACGCGGAGCTGCAGCGGCGCGCCATAAGTGGCGAGCGACTGATGAACCTGCACGGCCAGTTCGCGCGTCGGCACGAGCACGAGTCCGTGCGGGAAGGGGGGCCGGCGGCCATCGCGCTTGGCGACGATCCGTTGGATCATGGGCAGCCCGAACGCAGCCGTCTTGCCTGTACCTGTCTGCGCACGCGCGAGGAGATCAGTGCCCGTCAGGACGGCGGGGATGGCTTGGGCTTGGATGGGCGTGGGTCGCTCGTAGCCGAGGCGCGCCAACGGCAGACAGAGCGAGGGGGACAAGCCCAATTTCGAAAACGACATTAAAACGATCCTTCATGGCCCGAAGCAATTCCCAGCGACGCTGTGGGGCGAGTATGATACGTCCGCACCACGACGGCGTGAACGGTGCGTTGGAGCAACAGCTCCCGAACGGAACGGATTCGTCTCGTAGCTAAGCTGAATGAGGGAAGGAGCGAGCCAAAGACCGGCTCGTTAATGCCTACAGGCGGCAGAGCGCGTGGGAAGATCCGATTAACCAATGATAGCACGTCCGCGCCGTGCTACAGTCGGCGTTGGATTTGCTGCGTCCCCTCCCGCGCAACGAGGCGGGCGCGCCGACAGTCCGTCGCCGCCCGTTAAACGCGCTATACTTCAGCTTGCTGCTTTTTTGAGTCCACGGCCGTTCCGGCCGAGCCCTCACCGAAGCCTTGCGCTTGTGAGGGCCTGATGGCACTGCAATCGAAACGCGATCCTGACTTCGACGCGCGCTGGGCCGGTGGCTCGCGCGAGGCGCCGCCCACGATCGGGCGCTTCGTCACACCGTCTCGCCCTCGTCGTGCCCGCGGCGGTCGTTGTTGCCGTGGGCGTCTACTTGTTGCTCCTTCGGTGACGCGACGAAGAGGTTGATCATGGTGCGACGTCCGGACGGCTTGAATGTGTTTGAATTCGTCGTATTGTCCGCGCTGCGTGCGGCGCAACTGCAGCGTGGCTGCACGCCGCGTGTTGAGCAATCAGCGAAGACGGCGGTCACGGCGCAACGCGAGGTCGCTGAGGGCAAGGTTCTGGCGGTGCATGCGGCGGCTGAACCGATTGCGCCGGCGGCAGGGTGAGACACATGCCGCGAATCCATCTCGTCAATCCGAGCACACAATCATTCGGCGTGGCCGTGATCACCCCGCGCTGGTTGTATGTGCTCGCCGCCGCAACGGGCAGTCGCTGGGGCGACCCACAGATCGTCGACGAAACGCTCGAGGCGATCGATTTCAATGCGGTATCCGCTGGCGATATTGTCGGGATCGGCATTCACACGGGCAATGCGCTGCGTGGATACGAGATCGGCCGCGAGCTCCGCCGCCGCGGTGCGTGGGTGGTCTTCGGCGGCATTCACGCAACGCTGTTTCCCGACGAACCATTGGTCCATGGGCTCGCACACTCGGTTGTGCGTGGCGACGGCGACCTCGTCTGGTCGCGCGTCATCGACGACTGTATTGCGGGCGATCCGGCTCCGGTGTACGAGGGAGGACAGATATCTGGGGCGCAATTTCTGTGCGCGCGCTGGGACCTGCTGCCGGACCGCCGGTACATGTGGGCGTCAGTACAGACGGTCCGGGGGTGTCCGAAGCACTGCTCGTTCTGCTCGGTGTGGCGAACAGACGGCCAGGAGCCCCGCCAGCGCGGCGTCGACCGCGTCGTCGGCGAAGTCGTGGAGTTGCGCCGTCGCGGGTTCCGGTTCATTGCGCTCGCCGACGACAACTTCTACCCGGTCACGTTCGCTGACCTCGCGCAGGCCCGACGCCGCGCGGATACCACTCGGCTCCGCGCATTGGAGGCGCTGCGCGCCGAGCGATTTGCGTTGATGGATCGGCTCGCGCGATTGCCCAACGACTTGGTCTTCTACACGCAGATCACGATGGAAGCGGCGGAAGATCCGGAGTTTCTCGACGCGATGAAGCGCGCCCGGATTCTGGGGGCGCTCGTCGGCGTCGAATCCGTCACGCGGGACGGCCTCAAGGACGTCTACAAAGGCTTCAACCTCGCCGGCGACGAGCTGATCGCGCGGTTGCGCGTGTTCCGGCGCCACGGCATTCATGTTCTCGGGTCGTTCATCTTCGGCTTGAACAGCGACACGAAAGACACGTTCGACGCGACAGTCGCACTCGCCGAACAGGCTGACCTGACGTTCGCGCAGTTTGTGCTGTTGACGCCGTTCCCTGGCACCGTCGACTTCGAGAAGTGGGCCGCTGAAGAGCACCGTCGCGGGACGACGATCGACGGCGTGCCCCTCACGCAGCATTGGCTCATCCCGGAGCATCGGCGCCCGCGCCTGTACACCCCGCATCCGACGATGTCGCTCGAAGACATCCGGGTCGGCACGCAGCGCGCCTGGGATCAGTTTTACAGCTGGCGTCAGGTCTGGGCTCGGTCGCGGGTGGTCGAGTCCGTGCGCGCGCGCGTGGCCTTCGTGCTGATCTCGAAGCTGTACCGCCAGATGTACGCGAACACCGGCATTGCGACGGATAGCGCTCGCGTCCAGCGCTCGGCGCGGTGGGCGCGCTGGATCGGCTACGCGTGCCGGCGCCTGTTTCTTGGAAAACCGATGCCGGACCTCACGATGCCTGGCGAGCAGCTTGCCGAACCGGCGCTCAACTGACGGCCTACAGCGAGACGGTGTTCGCGATGAACGGCACGATCAGGCGGCTGACCGACGAACTGCGCGAGGGGCACGCCATCACGTTCGATGTTGGCTCTGGTCCAGAGGGGCAAAAGAGCCGAGAACGTGCAGCTCGGGTGAGCGATCGCGCCGAGTCAGGCGCGCGAAGTTGATCACGTTGAAGCGATCGATCAGATCGACGACGCTCGCGTCGGTGAGAGGCAAGAAGAACTCGCAACCACGATCAGGAAGGAGTCTGAACAGTTGAGCAAGGACGATTTAATCGATCTGCACGGTATCGTCGTGGCCGTCCACAGCGGCGGCCTCTACCGAGTGAAATGCGATGCGGGCCACGAAATGCTCGCGCAGTTAAGCGGACGAATGCGCCGGTTCCACATCAAGGTCGTGCCTGGAGATCGTGTGACCGTGGGCGTGTCGCCTTACGATCCGCTGCGGGGCTTCATCACGTTTCGCGCACGATAGCCCGCTCGCGCGTCCATCGACCGCGCGCCCGGACGCTGAATAAGGACTCGCCATGCGAATGCTCGGCCTTGTGATTGGCGCACTCGTCATCCTCGCTGGCGCGTCAGCTTTGCGGCACCCGACCTGTGCCTCGCACTTGAGAGCTGGGTGACGACGTCGGCCGGAGCTACCGGGAAGCAGGCTTCATGGCCGGCTTCGAGTAACTCGTCGCGCGGCTCGGGACCGAGTCGAAGGCCATCGTTCATGCAGCGCGCGAAGGCAGGCTGGACCTGAGTTAGTGGACCGAGCCCCCGGCACCGACGCGAGGCGGCGCGACCAGGTCACGCAGCTTCCAGACCTCGGCCGTCTGCTGCGGCATCGTTCACGCGCCATCGTCGCGATTCTTCAAGGCACTCTTCAACGTCCGCGCTGTTTGTGTCTCGCGCGACGGCTGGCGAGCACTGATGCGATGGACGCGATGAGCCTTGAGGGATCTTCACCCGCCTCGGATCGCTGCTGAAGATCGATCATCATCGATGCGAGTTGTTCCGGCGGAATGGTGATGGCCGCGGCATTCGCTTGGAGGAACGTCAACATCGCCGCTGCTCCGGTCCGCTTATTTCCGTCGAGGAACACATGTTCTTGCACGATATAGACCGCGTGGGCGGCCGCGAGTTCTTCCGCTGTTTCGTAATACGAATTCTTGACAGCCTGAACGGCCGCCTCGACTCCCTCGTACGATCCACCTCGCGGTCCTCCACCTCCGAGGCCGCCAAACTGATCGAGAAGCGCCTCGTGCATCGCGATGACCTGCTCGGCCGTCAGGAAGCGGAGCCGTCGCTTCACCGCGAGGACGGCTGCCAGCCGCCGCGATCGTATTCGGCGAGCATCCCGAACGCTCGCCGATGTCGACGCAAGACAGCCGCGAAGGCGCGACGAAACGCACCTGCGTCCAGACCATCTGCGGCTGGCTCGACGACGACCTGGTTGCCGACCAGTGTCAGACGAACTTCGCTTCCGGCTTTGATCTTCATCGCCGCGGCGAAATCCCTGGGAAGGAGAATGCCCAAGCTCCCGCCAACCCGTTTCACGCGTCTTCTGAGTGTCATGGGGTTAGTATAACGTGCGTATAACTCATCGAGCACTCACGGCCGCCGAGGCGGCGCAAGTGCATCGAACCGGTGTCGTCGCGGAAGACTCATTGGCGCGATAAGATGCTCAAGTGGGTGAAACCCGAGTCGACCTCCAACACCTCCTCGAAGACCTGCGGGACGCCTACACCGGCTCCCTTGAAGAGACGATCCTCACCGAGGTCGTCGCGAACGCGCTCGACTCCGGTGCGACTCGCATTCGCCTCCTGACCGACGCGTCCGTCTCGACGCTGACGATCGTTGATGACGGCCGCGGCATGCAGCGCAGAGACCTCGCACGCTACCACGACATCGCGGCGAGCACGAAGCGGCGCGGCGAAGGTATCGGGTTCGCCGGTGTCGGCATCAAGCTTGGACTTCTCGTGTCGGGTGAGGTCATTACCGAGACGAGGCGCGGTGCGACACACGTCGCGACTCGATGGCACCTGGCGTCACGGCATCGCGCGCCGTGGAAATGGACGCCGCCTCACGGTGTCATGACCGCTCGCGGCACGGCCGTGCGACTCACGCTGACGAACCAGTTGTCGCCATTGCTCGATGCCGGGTATCTGGAGGAGACGCTCAGGCGTCATTTCGAGCCGCTGCTGGATCTGTCGTTCGGCGACGTGCTGCGGCGCCCCTACCCGAATGGTGTCGCATTCGAGGTTGATGGGCGCACAGTGACACAGTCGAGCAGTCCCGACACGGAGCGCGTGCCGATTGCCATCAGGATCGGCCGGCGGCGAACGCCCTCAGTGGTCGGCTTCATGGAACGGCGTGCGTTCGTTCCTCCAGATCGCGAAGGCATCGCGATCAGTACGTTCGGCAAGGTCATCAAGCGCGGCTGGGAATGGCTCGGGCTCGCGCCGGCCGTGCGCGCGCGCATTACGGGGTTGATTGAAGCGCCGGACCTGGCCGCGTGTCTCACGCTGAGCAAGAACGATTTCATTCGAAGCGGCGCACGGGGCGCTACGTACCTCGCCTATCGGAAAGCGATTCAGGAGGTCGTGTCCCGCCAGCTTGCCGAGTGGGGTGATCGGCGCGACGAAGAGGCACGGCCACGGATGGCCCGCCTTGAACGAGACCTCGAGCGTGTCCTCGAAGATCTCGCTGATGACTTCCCGCTGTTGCGAGCTCTCGTTGATCGCCGTGCGGGCGGCCAGAAGCGTCTGCCGATGCCCGGCCGCGGTAACGAACGCGTGCCGGCGCCGTTATTCGCGACGGTTGCCGCGGGTCGTGAATCGACCGAACGACAACCGGAGTCGCCGCCGATCGGTGGTGTCGTAGAGACGCCAGAGGAGCCATCGACATCGCCGCCGGAGCCGTCACTCCCGTCGCCCGAGTCTCGGCCTGTGGAAGGTCAACCCACAGAAGAGGAAGAGCCACTCGCGCCTGCGGAGGGTCAGCCGCGCCCGCACCCGGCAGCGGCGGGAGCCCTCGACACCGTGGCCGGCCGCCGACGACCGGCGCGGTACGGACTGCTGGTGCAGTTTGAATCGAGAGCCGGCGATTCGGAGCTCGGTCGGCTGGTTGACAACGTCGTCTGGATCAACGACGCCCACCCCGCCTACGCACGCGCTATCGCGTCGCGATCGCTGGGCTATCACACCGCTGTTGCGGTGGCGCTCGCGTTGGCCCCCTTGGCTGTGGAGGCGGACAACGAGCATGCGTTTGTCACGCAATTCCTGGCGCAGTGGGGCGCCACGCCGACCGCGACGCGCGCGCCGCGCCAGCGGCGCGCGATGACCTGATTCATCACGGTAACGATCTCTCCGTGTTCAGCCGGAAGACAATTGCCTTTTTTCGCTAGCAAACGCGCCTCAGGCGCAAATCGATGGCGACATCCGCAGTTGTAAAGCCGTGATCCGCCGAGTCTCGCGATCGATCCCAGACGGCCATGACCTCCGTTCGCCACGCATAGCTCCACCGCCGGCCGAGTCCGGCGCGGACGCGCTGTTTGTTGGCGAACCGTTCTGCGGGGTTCGTGCGCGTCCAGAACCACTCCGCGCCGGATGTTGCGTAGATCACGCCGTCCTCGGTTACGCGCGCGCGATTGAAGGGGAACTCCAATTCGATGCGATCCCGGACCCGAAGCGTCGAGGATGGCGGCGTGTCGTCTGAATAGTACAAGTTCCGCCATTCGAGTCGCAGCAGGTTGCGAAGAACAACTCGACGCTTCGGTTGCTTCTCTTTGAGCAGCTCGTCCCGGATATTCGAGAGCAAATGGAACCGCAGACCGACGAATCAAACGGCTCGCCGGTGGCGCGTCGGGATCTCGCGTGATGTCACCGTTGGGCAATCGCACTTCGTCGCAGAAACCGAAGCTGTGTTCGATGAAGTCCATCCCAAGCGCCGCGGCTTCGCTGCACGTGGTGCTCCTGATGTGGCCCATGACACTTAGGAATCGAGACCGGCTCGGTTGGCTGGTGGATCAAGGTTGCGCTGATGACACGGTCGAACAGTCAACGCGGCGAGTGAGCGCGGTCTCTTGACCCTGTGACGTTAATCAGATAATCTGATTCACGATGAAGACGACGCTTACGGAATTTCAGCGCAACTTCCGCCACGCGCGTGAGGCCGCGGATCGGGGCGACTCCGTTATCGTGACCGGTGAACACGCGGTCTATGTATTCGAACGGCGCGCCGCTACGGCCGATCACCCCTTCGCGGGCCTGGAGGGCGTTTTCGGTACGGTGACGCTGCCACGCGACCACACCACGCTTCGTGAAAAAGTCCGTCATCGTCTCGCCGCGAAGAACCGTCATCGTCGACGCCGGACCGCTTAAGGCCGCCATCGACCGAGGCGACGTGGATCATGCATGGGCCGTGCGGGTCTTTCGCTCAATTCCCGCGCGGTTCGTCACGTGCGAAGCGGCCATCGCGGAAGCTCAGCACGGGCTGGAGAATCACCCGACTGCCATCCGGGCGTTGCGCCGTCTGGTCGGCCGAATGGACGTGGTAGCGTTCGGCCCTGATCGGCTGCCGTCCGTATTCGATGAAATCGAACGATGGGCGCTGCGGATGGATTTCGCCGACGGGTGCGCTGTCGTGCTTGCGCGCAGCTACGACTCGGCATTCGTGCTCACGACCGATTTCCGCGACTTCTCCACGTACGGGGTGCCGTTCGCCTCTCCTGAAGGCGCATTTCACACGCGACGAAGCCAAGGGAGCGATCGAAACGGAGTATTCGGCGGAGAATAGAATGCACACGGCCCAGATGAGGTGCGGGCTCTCCCTACTCGATGGGCTTGGAAGGTTGTCGCGCTTCAGGGAGCATACTGTGGATCGTGCAATTCCCGTAACTGATGTAAGAACATTAAGGCTATGTCACAATTCGCGTTTTGTTCGCTTGAGTCATTCTTGTAAGTGAGATTCTAAAGCGGAGAGATGATCGAGCGGTTTAAGGTGCACGCTTGGAAATCGACTCCGCCCGCGCGTGTTGACGCTCACCAAAACGCACCAACACGCCTTCGCATCAACGACTTCCGCAACTTCGATGTGCGTCGGCGTCTCCTCGTAAATGCTGGTGTTGACCCAGGGTTTCGGGCGGCATGTGACACAGTTCTGACACGATCTGGATTCGCACTTCCGCGGGACCACATCGATTAGTACCCGGGAGTATCAAGACGACTTGGGGTATTCCTAACGGGCCGACACACACGCCGCAACGCCGAGCCGGCTCAGCGTGGCCCAATTCGTTCGGCGTTAGAATCGCGCTCGGACGAGAGCCTCGAACATGGCGGAGAACTTCTGAAGCTCGCTTTGCCTGGCCTGCTAACCTGTGCGGACTGCTCGACGCGTTGCGGACGTGGTCGGAGAGTCGTGTTCCGGCTCCATCGCTGCAGCTGTTATGAGAACGTGAAGAGCCGTCGAAAGATCCGATGAAGGTCCTCCAGCAAACGATCGCGTCTTTTGGCGCTCCTCTGTGGATCGAGTCCCTGGAGCAGGCGTACGGCTCTGCGCTGATTGCCCGATGGCGGCACCTCAACGGCCGCCTTCATATCTCGACAGCGGATGCTGTCCGGGTTTGCCTAAGCCTGAGCACGGGGCAACAGGTGCGCATTGCCGAGCGCGACCGCTCCCTCTCCACGAGTGTTCTGGCCGGAGATGTCATCGTTCTCCGACCAGGGATTCCCAGCGAAACGACGTTGGAAGGCGACGCGGAGGTTGTTCAGATTTTCATCCCACCCGACAGTCTTGGACGCGCGGCGAGCGAGACATTGGCGGCGAGACTCGTCGCACCGCCGGGCGACGCGCTCAAACGTGCCGCGATTCAACTATTCGTTGCCGTGCGCCACGACGATTGGAGAAGCCGCGCAGTCGCTGAAGTCAGACTCCGCGACCGTGTGCGGGATTTGTTGACGGCACCGGCCGATGATGAGATTGGATATATGCACGGGGGATTGCCCCCAATGGCCATCAGCCGTGCCGAGCGGCTGATCGCCGAAGCGATGGATGGCCCCAACTCCTCGTCGCCGACCGTCACACAACTTGCGGCGACAGCCCACGTCAGCACGAACCACTTTATCCGTTCGTTCCGCCATGTGCTTGGCACGACGCCGCATCAGCTTGTGATGGCGCGGCGCTGTCAGCGCGCGATGGAGCTCCTTCGTCACCGCGGCCTGACGATCGCCGATGTATCGGACGAGGCCGGCTACTCTTCGCCAGCCTACTTTGTCGCATCGTTCAGGCAGCAGCTCGGCGTCACGCCGGGAGCCTACCAGAGAGCGGTCACAACAAAAGGGTGATTTCTCGATACCGCAGGCGGTGCGAGTCTAATTAACGTGGGATTCTGGAGCGTTCCATGACCCCTACTGTCGCACGGCTGATTCTAGTCACGACTGCGGGAAAAATCGGCGCAGAAGCGTCGCGTCTGCTCGCCCAACGAGGCACGTCCGTTCGGGTCCTCGTTCGCAATCCGGAGAAGGTCAGCGCCCTTGCACAGATTGGCGTGGAGGTCTGTAAGGGCGATCTAGAGGATCCCGCGACTCTCGACAAGGCGACGCAAGGCGTGACGGGCGTCGTGCTTGTCAGTCCTGCGTGCCGCGGCAGGAGTTGGGCGTCGTCGACAGGGCGGTTCGCGCGCGTGTCCAGCACGTCGTGAAGATCATGAGCAAAGCCTCGGTGGATTCGCCGATCGCGCGTCGGCGAGGCCAGTTCGAAATCGAGAAGGGCCTCATCGCGTCTGGGCTTGGCTACACACTTCTGAAAAACAACGCGTACATGCAGAACTTTCTGATGATGGGGCGTTCGATCGCTGACACGAGCAGCTTCGGCACCGCCACGGGCGACGGTCGCATCGGCCATGTCGATACCCGCGATATCGCCGCGCTCTCGGCGAAGATCGCCGCTTCGCCCGCCGCACATGAGGGAAAGACGTACTGGCCGACGGGCCCCGAAGCGCTTTCGGCAAAAGACGTGGCCGCCATCTTCTCGAGAGTACTCAATCGAACGATCGCGTTCGAACCGCTCACGCTCGCCGAGCAAAAGCGGGCGATGCTCGATGTGGGACTTCCGGAGCAGGTGGCCGAGGACAACGCCAACGCCGTCGCGCTGATGGCCGAGGGCGATTGCGACTATGTGACCGGCGACGTCGCCACGATTCTCGGCCGACCTCCGCGGAGCTTTGAACAATTCGTGACCGATTACGCCGCTGCCTTCTCGCCTCAATTGGTGACACGATGACGAAGCGCGTCTACGCTGTCTCTGGGGCGTCCGGACATCTGGGCCGCCTCGCCGTTCAAGAACTGTTGGCTCGCGGTGTGCCATCGTCTGACGTCGTCGCGATCGTGCGCACCCGAGGCAACGTCGCCGATTTGGCCGAACGCGGCGTCAACGTGCGTGTGGCAGACTACACTCGACCGGACACTCTGCCAGCGGCGCTCGTCGGTGTGAACCGCCTGCTGCTGGTGTCCAGCAGCGAGGCAGGTCAGCGGCTGGCGCAGCACACGAATGTGATTGCCGCCGCGAAGGCAGCTGGCGTCGCCCGCATCGCGTACACAGGCATCCTGAACGCCGATAACACGACCAACCCGCTCGCCGGCGAGCATCAGAGACCGAGCGGGCGCTCCGTGAGGCGGGCCTCCCTTTTATCGTGCTGCGCAACGGTTGGTATACGGAGAACTACACGGATCGCCTGGCGCAGTACCTCGAAGCGGGGGGAATTGTCGGCGCCACCGGTCGCGGCAGAATCTCGGCCGCCTCCCGGCAAGACTATGCCGTCGCCGCTGTCGCGGCCCTTCTTCAGGACTCGGAAGGGAATCGCACGTACGAACTCGGAGGTCAGTCGTTCGACCTGTTCGAGTTGGCCGAGACGATTACGAAGCTTACGGGCAACGACGTCAGGTATCGCGATCTGTCCATCGAGCAATACAGGGATGCGCTCCAGCAATCCGGTCTCGACGAGAATGCGGCCGAATTTGTGGCCGCGATCGACGCGTCGATCGCCCGCGGTGACCTCGAGACCAACAGTCAAGACCTTGAGGCGTTGCTCGGACGCCCGACGACTTCGCTCGCCAACGTGATCGGCGAAGCCCGCCACCGTTGCGCATGAAACAGAAGGAGGCCATATGGCGACCATACTGACGCAGCCGCCCGCACCGCACACCTGTCGCGCTCATGAAGAACGGGGAAGACGCGTTCAACGCCCGCGATTTCGCGGCGGGCGACACGGTCCACCACCCAGACCATAGCTACCACAGCCAACAAAAGGAGGCATGAATGCCCGCGGATGGAACTAAACTCACCTCCTCCTTGGATCACGTCGGTATCGACGTGAATGACCTTCCGGTTCAGATCGACTTCTATCGCCTCGCGTTCGATCTCAAGGTCGAGCTTCAGGGCGATGTTCCCGAATACAACTTCAGGGCTGCAATGCTCGTCAGCCCGACTGGCTGGCACCTCGAGCTGTTCAAGCGCGACGGAGCCGCGCCAAGGCCTGTCCCCGATGACCCCGATGGCCAACACAACGTCTTAGGCCTGGGTCATGTCTGCTTCGCCGTGGACGATCTC
>DATKHR010000370.1:0-6199 GCA_035510155.1 Vicinamibacterales bacterium | reverse complement strand
CGGTGGGCCAAGCTGTTCGAGAACCTCGCGTTCGTGGTCATCGACGAGCTGCACGCCTACCGTGGAGTCTTCGGAAGCCATCTCGCCAACGTCCTGCGCCGGCTGCGCCGCATTTGCCGGCATTACGGATCGAATCCCGTTTTCGTCTGCTCGTCGGCAACCATCGCCAATCCGCGCGAGCTCGCCGAGCGTCTGACCGAGCAACCGTTCGAACTGGTGGACCGGAGCGGCGCGCCGCGCGGCGAGAAGCTCTTCGTCTTCGTCAATCCGCCGGTCGTGAACCATCAACTCGGGATTCGGCGGTCGTATTTGACCGAGGCCCGGCGAGTCGCCGGCGAATTCCTGAAACGTGACCTCCAGCTCATCGTGTTCGCGCAGAGTCGTCTTGCCACCGAGATCTTGACGACGTACTTGAAGGATGACTTCGAGCGCCATCCGCGAATCCCGCACCGCCCGGAGCGCATCCGGGGCTACCGCGGCGGCTACCTCCCGCTGCGGCGCCGCGAGATTGAGCGCGGCCTGCGTGAAGGCGAGGTGCGCGCTGTCGTGTCGACCAACGCGCTCGAGCTCGGAATCGACATCGGCGCGCTGGACGTGTCCGTGATGGCCGGGTACCCCGGCACGATCGCCGGGACGTGGCAGCGGGCCGGACGCGCGGGGCGCCGGGCGGGCCGATCGGCGGCCGTGCTGGTGGCCTCGAGCGCGCCGCTCGATCAGTTCGTGATCCGCAACCCGGCGTATTTTTTCGATGCGTCGCCTGAGCGCGCCCTCATCGACCCGGATAACCTTCACATTCTCGTCGACCACATCAAGTGCGCTGCGTTCGAGCTGCCGTTCAGCGGCGAGGAAGCCTTTGGCCGGCACGACCTGCCGGAGATTCTGGGCGTCCTGGCCGAGCAGGGGCTCGTCCACCGGGAGCCGAGCCACACGATCGATCATCAACAAGCCACGACGGGCGAAGCAGCCAGATGGACCTGGATCAACGAGTCCTATCCCGCTGATGCCGTCAGCCTCCGTTCGATCTCTTCGGACAACTTCGTCATCGTCGACACAACCGCTGAGACGCGGGTGATCGGCGAGACGGACTTCACGAGCGGTCCCGCGACCGTGCACCCGAACGCGATCTACATGGTAGAAGGGCAGCTGTATCACGTGGACACGCTCGATTTCGAGGGGCGCAAAGCGTTCGTCCGCGAAATCGACTGCGACTACTATACAGATGCGATCACGTACACGCGCGTGACCCCCATCGACGTGTTCGCGACGGAGCCCGTCCGGACGCACGGCGAGGTGCACGTCGTGTCACGGGTCGTGGGTTTCAAGAAGATCAAGTTTTACACGAACGAGAACGTCGGTTCCGGCGAGCTCGATCTGCCGGAACAGCAGATGCATACGACTGCGTACTGGCTCACGATCCCGGCGGAGGTCATGGGATGGCTCCCGTACGCTCCGGACGACCGGCGCGATGGCGTCGTGGGGCTGGCTTTCGCGCTGAAGCAGGTCGCGCAGCTGCTGCTGATGTGCGATCGGCATGATGTGGGCATTTCAATCGACAGTGAGGACTCTGCCCGTTCCGGACCAACCCACATGGCCGACCCGACCCACTCGACCGACGCGACTCACTCGACCCACTCGACCCAGAGGATATTCGTGTACGACAATTATCCCGGAGGCATCGGATTCAGTGCGCCGCTGTTTCAGATGCACGAAGAGCTCCTTACGAACACCCGGCGGTTGATCGGCGAATGTGAGTGCGCGACCGGATGCCCCGGCTGCGTTGGGCCGGTCGGGAACACGGGGCCGCTCGCGAAGACCGTCGCTCTCAGAATCCTCGATCTGATGAGTCAAGTCACAAACCGACTCGCTGCAGGCGCTGCACTCGACCGACCAGAACAAGTCGACCGGCCGAGCTTATCTGGCCCGCCGGAGGCGTTTTGACCTCGCTCGCCGAGCGCATTCGCGGCATCGTCGTTCCGGGATCTGGATCCCCGTCCCGCTCCTGGCCGGGATCTCGAATTTCGAGTCCCGAGTCCCCAATCCCGAATCCAGAAGCCCGGGACTTATCTCCCCTTGGCGGCGAGTGGCGCGACGGCTGTTTCGTCGTCGACCGGTTTTGGGAGTCGTCGGTAAGTCACGGCCGTGACCAGGTCGGTCATCTGGCCGATCGGATCCACAACGCGGCCGAGGAGGCGCCCTTTTTCACCGGAGGCAGGCCGGCTCGGCCGCCGTTCGTGTTCCTTGACCTCGAGACGACCGGGTTGAGCGGCGGCGCGGGCACGCACGCCTTTCTCGTCGGCTGCGGCTGGTTCGACGAAGGACGGTTTGTCACGCGGCAGTTCGTGATGGCGCGGTTCTCGGACGAGCGTCCGATGCTCGAGACCATCGCCCGCGAATGCGCTCGCGCGGGGGCCCTCGTCAGCTTCAATGGCAAGTCGTTCGACGCCCCGCTCCTCGAGACGCGTTATCTGTTTCACCGACTCGCGTGGTTCGGCCTGCAGCTGCCTCACCTGGACGTCCTGCATCCGGCCCGTCAGTTCTGGAGGCGGGATGACTGCTCGCTGCTGGCGCTCGAGCGCCATCTGGTGGGCCACCGTCGGGTCGGCGATGTGCCGGGCATCGACATCCCAGGCCGGTACTTTCAGTTCGTGCGCACGGGCGATGCACGGCCCCTCCGCGCCGTCCTGGAGCACAATCGACTGGATCTTCTGTCACTCGCCGCGTTGACCGCACGGCTGCTGGATCTGGCGCAGCGTGGAGCGGGCGCCGCCCGCGATGCCCGTGAAGCGCTGGCGCTCGGCCGCTTGTTTGCGCGCGCGGGGCTCGATGCTCGCTCGCGCGAGGCATACTCACACTCCATTGCGATGAGCCACGCTCCAAAGGGCGCGTTCGACGGCGTCAAGGTCGAAGGTCTTCGTGCGCTGGCACTCGCATGGCGGCAGGCTCGCCGGTTCGAGGAAGCTGCGCGCTGCTGGCGGGAGCTGCTCGAGATACGCGGATGCCCTGCCCACATCGCGGCCGAGGCAGCCGAAGCGCTCGCGATCCATCAGGAGCATCGCGTGCGCGATCTCGTAGCGGCTCGATCGTATGCGGTACTGAATCTGGAAAGGGCGGAGCTGGGCGCTCGGGCCGGGGGAAAAGACCAGAACGCGTGGACCCAGGCAGTGCGGCACCGCCTGGATCGGATTGACCGAAAGCTCGCGGCTCCTACCGCGCCGCCGCCGTCTCTCGCTTTGCCTTTGCTGCCTTTTTCCGCTGCTCCGACGTCTGGGCCCCGAACTTCTTGGTGAACCGCTCGACGCGGCCCTCAGTATCGATCAACTTCTGACGGCCGGTAAAAAACGGATGACAGTTCGAACAGATTTCAAGGTGCAACTCGGGCTTGGTCGACCGCGTCTTCCAGGTTGCCCCGCATGCGCACCGGACTTCGACGACGTTGTACTTGGGGTGAATGCCTTCCTTCACAGCGAGCTCCTTGGGCCTTCAAACAAAACCCCATTATAGCAGCCTCAGGCGGCGAACGTCTGATAGAGCAGGAACACGTTCAATGCCGCAATGACCCCGGCGACCGCCCACCCGAGCCCCTTTACCCACGCGGGATTCGCGAACGGCCCCATCTTTTCACGGTCGCTCGTGAACGCCATGAGCGGCACCACGGCGAAGGGAAGCTGCAGGCTCAGAATCACCTGGCTGAGGATGATGAGCGAACCCGTTCCTCGCTCGCCGTACACCGCGACGACCACAATCGCGGGGATGATGGCGATGACCCGCGTAATAAGCCGCCGAAGCCACGGGCGCAGGCGCAGGTTGATGAACCCTTCCATCACAATCTGCCCGGCGAGCGTCCCGGTCAGCGTCGCGTTCTGACCCGAACAGAGCAGTGCGACGGCGAACAATCCACCCGCCAGCGTCGTCCCCAGAAGCGGCGACAAGAGCTGATAGGCGTCGGAGATGTCCGCGACGTCTTGATGACCCGTTCCGTGGAACACGGCCGCTGCCATCACGAGTATCGCTGCGTTGATGAAGAGCGCCGACATCAGCGCAACCGAGGAGTCGATTGTCGCGTAGCGAATCGCCTCGCGCTTGCCTTCGAGCGTGTCCGCGTACTTACGCGTCTGCACGATCGACGAGTGGAGATATAGATTGTGCGGCATGACCGTCGCGCCGAGGATGCTGATGGCGATGTACAGCATGTCCCGGTTGCGGAGGATCGCCGCGCGCGGGATGAATCCCGCCGTCGCCCCGGCCAGATCCGGCCTCGAGAGGACGATCTCGACGGCGAACGAGCCGGCGATGAGCACGATGAGCGCCACGACAAGCGCTTCGACATAGCGGAAGCCGCGGTGCTGCAGGAAGAGAACCACGAGCACGTCCAGCGCAGTAAGGGTGACGCCCCAGATGAGCGGCAGCCCCAGCAACAGGTTGAGCGCAATCGCTGCGCCGATGACTTCCGCCAGGTCGCATGCCGCGATGGCAATCTCGCACAGCAACCAGAGCAGGATTGTGACGGGCTTCGAATAGCTGTCGCGGCACGCCTGAGCCAGATCACGCCCGCTGGCAATCCCCAGCCGGGCTGCGAGCGCCTGGAGCAAGATCGCCATCAGATTGGAAATCATGATCACGCTGAGCAGCGTGTAGCCATACCGGGCGCCACCGGCGAGGTCGGTCGCCCAGTTGCCTGGGTCCATGTACCCGACGGCGACGAGATAACCCGGCCCGGCAAACGCAAGCAGCTTCCGCCAGAATCCAGCGGCTTGCGGGATCGCTATCGATCGGTGGACTTCGGGGAGGCTGACCTCGCGAGAGGGCAGACGCCAACCGCGAGGCGTCGAAGAGGACGTTTCAGTGGACATCGCGGCGTATTTTGAGGAGTCAAACTTATCTTCACATGTATCCGTCCTGCGTGTCAATCGTGCCGCAGCCTGGGTTGGGGACCTCAGCGAGCGTGGTTTTTGAATCGTTCGCGCAGCTCGGACTTCTTGAACTTGCCCGCCGAGGTGCGGGGGATCGCTTCAATGAACTCGAATGCGTCGGGCAGCCAGAATTTCGGGAACTGGCCGGCGAGAAACTCGCGCAGCTCGGCAGGCGACGCCGCCGCTCCAGACTTCAAGACGACAGCCGCCAGGGGCCGTTCGCTCCATTTCGCGTCCGCGACCGGGATCACCGCCGCCTCGGCGACAGCCGGATGGCCCATTAGCGCGCACTCGAGCGCCACCGACGAGATCCATTCGCCGCCGGACTTGATGAGATCCTTCGCGCGATCTTGGACTTGGATGGTTCCGTCGGGGTCGATCGTGACGATGTCCCCAGTCCTGAACCAGCCGTCCTCCGTGAACCGGTCCGCCGAATCCGCCGGCTTGTAATAAGCGCTCGCCACCCATGGGCCGCGCACTTCCAATTCACCCATCGTCTCGCCATCCCATGGAACGAAACCCCGCTCGTTGGCCGCGCGGATCTCCACGAACGGCGCTGGACGGCCCTGTTTCGCGCGATAGCGAAACTTCAGCGCTTCACGCGACTCGGGTGTCGCATCGCAGGCCTCGTCCATCAAGGCGGGTACTTTCGACATCGTTCCGAGCGGTGCCATCTCCGTCATGCCCCAGGCGTGATAAATCCGCAGACCGTATCGCTTCTCGAACGCTTCGATGAGCGCTTGCGGCACCGCCGAGCCGCCGACGTACATGGCGCGGATGCGCGACAGATCGAACCGGCCCGGGTTCGCGTCCAGGTACTGGAGGACGCCAATCCATACGGTCGGCACGCCACCGGTGAGCGTGACGCGCTCACGGTGAAACAGATCGACGACATTCGGGGCATCCAGATGGGGACCCGGCAGCACGAGCTTGGCGCCCACCATTACCGCAGCGAACGGCATCCCCCACGCGTTGGCGTGGAACATCGGGACCACCGGGAGCATGGCGTCGCGCTCGCAGATGCCCATGCAGTGATCGAGGCACAGGCCGAGCGTGTGGAGGACGAGCGCGCGATGCGAGTACAGCACCCCTTTCGGGTTTCCGGTCGTACCGGTCGTGTAGCACATCGCCGCGGCCGAGCGCTCGTCTGGGTCAGGCTCGTCCGGCAGCGGCCGCGCAAGGGCGATCAGCGATTCGTAATCGTTGTTCCCGCCGGTCGCGGCGGTCCCGCCGGTTCCGATCGGTCTGGAGCCTGACGAGGCGACCACGATCGTCGTCGGGACTCTGAC
>DATKHR010000369.1:0-25433 GCA_035510155.1 Vicinamibacterales bacterium | reverse complement strand
GTTCGCTTCGTCGTGCGGGACGATCCGCGACGCGACGTCGCTCAGTTGCCGGAAGATGTCGCGCACGTCGAGCGCGCGCGCCAACTCCGGCAGCAGATCGTGGAAGGCATCTAAATCCCGAAGGTCCAAGGTAGCGGAATCGGCAGTCATGGTCATACGGGTTTGTAATCAGATGTTTCTATTGTTAGACGCACTTGGTTACATGACGTTCCCGGATTCCCGGCACAAGCGCGTCCATATTCGAGCGCGTCCCTATTCCGAACGCTCGCGTCGGGCGGTATTCCGGCGAACTCGGCACGATCATTGCCTCAATGTAGAAAAGGGCACGGGCCAACATCCTCGCTCCGACGTGCCCGTTTGGCACTCTTGTATCTAGGAACGAACGAGCCCGGGCAAACGTGACATTGCCCGGCAGGTCACTCGTAGCTGAGCGGCAGCTCCGGCGAGGAGCCCTTGGACGATTCTCGGCCCTTCCGTAGAGGGAATGCTTCCCGAACCACATCGGCAAACTGCTGCGAAGAACCCTCGGGGACCATCAGACACCACTCGACGCCGCCTGAGTCGCGCAGAGTGACTTCCCACGAAAACGGCAACGCACCGACCCTCACGACCGTGTCGGGCAGGTCGTGCTCAGCCAGCACGGTTCGCACCACGCTGGCGACGAACGCCGGAGTCATTGGACATACCGTCATGCATCCTGCGTTCCGCGCGGTGGTTGGGGGAATCACCGAAGGGGGCTGCGCAGGGATAAACAAGATGCGTGTCTAAACGCACCCGAGATCCGCCCACGTTCTGCGCGCCTCTACCTTCTCCGCGGGTTTTCTCAGAGTGATCGAGGGTGGCTGTGGCATCTCCCTTGCCACCGACAATGGCGATACTTTTCTCATGTCGCAAAAAACCGCGCAGCTTGTCATTGGCCGGTTGCTCACGGACGAGGAGTTGCGCGCGCAGTTCCTGGGCCGTCCCTTCGAGACACTGGCCGCGTTTCGTGACCTTGGCTTCGACTTGACTGAGCGTGAGATCGACGCGATCCTGCAGACCGACAAGAGTCTCTGGACCGACGCCGCCGATCGCATCGACCCGCGCCTGCAACGTTGCAGCTTCCGCTCGAAGTGACGGAGGGCTTCAGTGGTCCGCTAAAATCTCCGAGGCGTCGAACTCCGCATTGCGAAGCATTCGGAAGAACGTCTCCTCCACCAGCAGATTCAGGTAGGTGAGATCGATACCATCTACCTGCACTCTGCCATCCATCAGGCATGTTGCCCCTTCTGGCGGACATTTTGCGGCTCGGCGGCGCCGCAAGATGTGTATCCTATGGCTGTTGTCGAATTTCACATTCCAAGTGAAGTTGCGCGTCCTTGTGA
This sequence comes from Vicinamibacterales bacterium, assembly GCA_035510155.1. Lineage (GTDB taxonomy): Bacteria > Acidobacteriota > Vicinamibacteria > Vicinamibacterales > CAVVIG01 > DATKHR01. Next base: position 24,069 of record DATKHR010000369.1, on the reverse strand, counting down.
CCGCGACAGCCCTGGGCGTGGGCTGCCGCACGACTCCGGCCAAAAGCGCAGGCGCCGGGCCGCACGCGCCCGTCGGCCAAGCAGCTCCGGGCGCCGAACCCCGGCCGCCCATCGTTCAACCAGGCGCCCCCGGCCAGGCCAGCCGTGTCATTACTCCTGAAAAAGCCACCGACCTGTCGCAGGTGCAGTACACCGGTGCGGACATCAAGTTCATGCAAGGCATGATCGGTCACCACGCTCAGGCCTTGGAGATGACGGCCTTGCTCGCCTCTCGCACCAGCAATGAAGACCTGAAGAAGCTCGCGCTGCGCATTCAGCTGTCGCAAGACGACGAGATCAACATGATGCAGGGCTGGCTTCAATCCCGCGGACAACAGGTCCCGGATCGAAACGCCATGCACACGCACGGCGCGACGCTGATGCCAGGCATGCTCACGCCGGATGAGATGAAGCAGCTCGCCGAGAGGAAGGGCCTCGAATTCGATCGCCTGTTCCTCGAGGACATGATCAAACATCACGGCGGCGCGCTCACGATGGTCCAGGATCTCCTCGCGACGCCAGGCGCCGCGCAGGAATCGGAGGTCTTCGCGTTCGTGTCCGACGTCGAAGCGGATCAGCGCATGGAGATCGATCGCATGAGCGCCCTGCTCACCACGCTGAAGGAATGATGTCCGAGGAATGATGATCGAGGAATGATGCCAAAGGAACGTCAGCTATGAAACGGGTGCTCGCTGCTTTTGTGATGTCCGGCGTCGTGGCAACAATGTACGCGCAGTCCCGGGGTCCCCAGGGCGGCACCCGCCCTGGGGTGGAGCCCGCCAAGCCCGATCCGCGCGTAGGGCTCAAGGCCGGCCTCCACGATGCGGGCGAGGCGGCGCGAGGCATGGAGCGCGTCGCGAGCCTGTCCAATCCTCAGGGATTCTTCGATCCCAAGGTGCCGGCCGGGCTGCCCACGCCGCCCGAGCGGGATCCTGAGCCGCCACCGCCCGACCCGGATGCTCCGCCCGATCCCAAGTTCGCCAACATGCTCGCGTTCGCGAACTCGGACATGGCTTTCAGCGGACATCATCTCTTCATGGGCAGTTTTCACGGCTTCAACACCTTCGACGTGGAAAACGGCCGGAAGCCGAAGCTCGTCGCCTCGATCGTCTGCCCCGGCGGCCAGGGGGACATGTCGGTCTACGGCAACCTTCTGTTCATGTCGGTCGAGCAGACCCGCGGCCGGCTCGATTGCGGGACCGAAGGGATTCAAGGCAAGGTCAGTGCCGAGCGTTTCCGCGGCGTGCGCATTTTTGACATCACTGACATCACGAAGCCGCGGCAGGTCGCGGCCGTGCAGACCTGCCGCGGGTCGCACACGCATACGCTGGTGAACGACCCGAAGGATAAGGACAACATCTACGTGTACGGATCCGGCACGAGCTCGGTGCGATCGGGAGAAGAGCTGGCCGGCTGCTCGGGGCTCAAACCGGAAGAAGACCCCAATACCGCGCTCTTCAGTATCGACGTGATCAAGGTGCCGCTCGCGAAGCCCGAAACCGCCGCGATCGTGAACCGCCCGCGGATTTTCGCGGATCCGAAGACCGGCGCCATCTCGGGATTATGGGCGGGCGGCGACCATGGCGCCGGTACGCAAAAGACCTCTGTCACCAACCAATGTCACGACATCACGGTCTTCCCCGAGATCGGGTTGGCAGCCGGCGCCTGCTCGGGGAACGGCATCCTGCTCGACATTCACGATCCCGTACATCCGGTGCGGCTCGACGATGTGAGCGACAAGAATTTCGCGTACTGGCACTCGGCGACGTTCAACAACGGCGGGACGAAGGTGGTGTTCACGGACGAGTGGGGAGGCGGCCTGCGGCCCCGCTGCCGCGCGACCGATCCGCTCAATTGGGGCGGCGACGCCATCTTCGACATTGTTGATGATCCCGGCAATGTCGATCCCGGTCACACCGCTGGCCGCCCTGCGGGCAAGAAGCTCCGCTTCGCGAGCTACTACAAGATGCCGGCGCCGCAGACCGAGCAGGAGAACTGCGTTGCGCACAACGGGTCGCTCATTCCCGTTCCGGGGCGCGACATCATGTCGCAAGCGTGGTATCAGGGCGGCGTGTCGGTGTTCGATTTCACCGATTCGGCCCACCCCATCGAGATCGCGTTCTTCGATCGCGGCCCCATTGACGCCAAGCAGCTCATCACCGGTGGCTTCTGGTCGACGTACTGGTTCAACGGGTTCATTTTCGGCTCCGAGATCGCGCGAGGCGTGGACGTGTTCAGGCTGAAACCAACCGAGTACCTGTCGCAGAATGAGATCGATGCGGCGTCACAGGTGCACCTCGACATCTTCAACGCGCAGGAGCAGTCGCGAATGACCTGGCCGAACAGCTCTGTCGTCGCCCGCGCGTACATCGATCAGCTGACGCGCAGCAAGAGCATCCTGCCCGAGCGCGTCCGCGCCGTGAACAGCGCCCTCGACAAGGCCGATGCGCTCCGCGGAACCGGAGCCACCGCGGTCGCGACCGAGCTCGACGCCGTAGCCGGCAAACTCGAGAGCGATGCGGCTGCGACAAACGGCCGCGATGCCGCGCGTTTCCACTCACTTGCCGCGACGCTCAAGGCTCGTGGGGCGCGCCTCCGCTGAATCGCGGACGGGGGGGCGACGTCTGACGATTCGGGTGCTCGAGACGTCTCCACGTAACGACCAGGACATCCCGACGCCCTAGTGTGCCCGGATCCAACGGCTCGATCGCCGTCACGCCGTGGGCGACACGGGTATCGTCCAGGAACGCTGCGTCGAGCGGCGCGCTGAGCGTGAAGCTGCCGAGCTGTCGGCCGTCCAGTGCCTGCACGGTTGTGGTGCCACTGATGACGTTGTAGCGATCGATCAGAAGTACGAGCACGTAGTCAACGCCGTCACGATGGATCCCCTCCGGCGTCGGGCGGCCGGGCTCCTCCACGCGCGCTTCAATCCGGAACTGGTGCACCTCGATGTGCCACAAGCGCGCCGGCGTCAACGCTTCGAAGATCGCTCGGGAGCACGTCAGGATCGCGCCGATCGTCGGGCCACTCCCGAGCTCGAGGTCAATAGGGTCGAACCAGCGGGCGATCCCCCCGTTCAACGGGTTGTAGTCCAGGCTCTGGTAGTGGGGTTGGTCGGGCTGGCGGAGGATGGGACCGCCGGGCGCCGCCGCATACACCGCGTGGCGGCGCCGCCGATAGCGCCCGCCGTCCCCCATGTAGGTGTCGAGGGCGAGTTCGTCCCAACTCGTCACAAACTCAGCCCAGTCTGACAGCTGCCCGAACCGGGAGAGCAGTTCGCGCATCCTCGCCGCGTCCACGAACGCGAACCCGTCCTTTACGACCGCTGCCTGCAACGGTTCAGCTATCGTCTCGGCGCCCACTGCCCCCCGGGCCAAAAGGTTCGCCACGCCTCGATCGTAGTGCCCGAAGGGACCCGTTTGCAGTCCAAGCCCGGATTGGACCGGACCCGTCAACCATCTTGTGACGACTCTCGAATCCGGACTGCGTTTGACGCGTCCGTGCGCGCGATCGTAATATTCGAGGCTGTGAGGTTCGATGTGAGCGCGCGCTGTTGTTGTTGGCCTGCAGGCCATGGGGCGCGCGCCGTGTAGGACTCTCACTCGACACGACGCCCGTAGATTCGTGGCCGCCCACAGACCTGTTGCGAGCGGCCATTTTTTTTGAGGCGAGAGACATCATGCGGCTCTCACGCGATTGGTGGGCGGTCGTCCTGGCCGTCACCGCCGCCTTTTTCGTCAAGCTCGGCGCCCTGCCCCATGTTCCCTGGTAGCGCCGCCGACTCGTGGCGCGGACCCCGAGAGTGGTCATGACAAGCGATGTCACCGTCATCTCGCCCCCGGCGTTTGGAATCGGCACGCGATACGCTCGTCTGCTGCCCGGTATCGTGCTCCTCCTCCTGATCGGTTACCTCGGTAAGCTGACCGAGCAATCGATTGCCGCCTACGGGCGCGCCCACCAGGTGACGCTCCCCAACATCGAGTATGTGTTGTGGGCGATCGTCTTCGGGCTGATCGTGTCCAATACGATTGGCGTGCCGTCGATTTGCGAGGCGGGCGTCGAGACCTACGAGTTCTGGCTCAAGGCGGGCATCGTGCTGCTCGGCGTTCGTTTCGTGCTCGGCGATGTGCTGAGACTCGGCGGTCTGAGCCTGGTGGCCGTCGTGCTCGAGCTCGCGATTTCGATCGTCGTCATGACCGCCCTCGGCCGGGTCTTCAAGCTGCCGCCGAAGCTGACCAGCCTGCTCTCCATCGGCGCGTCAATCTGCGGCGTGTCGGCGATCATCGCCGCGAAGGGCGCGATCGATGCGGACGATGAGGACGCCTCATACGCCATCGCGGCGATCCTCGCGCTCGGCGCAGTCAGCCTCTTCCTGTTTCCTGTCATCGGCCATGCGCTCGGGATGAGCGATGCCTCGTACGGGCTCTGGGTCGGCCTCGCGGTCGACAACACCGCTGAGGCGACGGCGGCCGGCGCGCTTTACTCGGATGCGGCCGGAAAGTTCGCCGTGCTGGCGAAGACAGCCCGCAACGCCACGATCGGCTTCGTCGTGCTCGGCTATGCGCTCTACTGGGTCCGTCGGGGCGGAGCGGCGGGCGTGGCGAACAAGGCCGCGTTCCTGTGGCAGAAGTTTCCGAAGTTCGTACTCGGGTTTCTCCTGATCTCGGGATTGGCGACCGCGGGCTTCTTCACTCGAGCGCAGTCGACAGACCTCGCCAATCTGTCACGCTGGGCGTTTCTGTTCACCTTCGCGGGCGTGGGCCTCCGGACCAACGTGCGCGCGCTGGCCAGGCAGGGATGGCGGCCGCTCGTCGTCGGGGTAGCGGGTGAGTGCGTCATCGCGACCGTGACCCTCGCGATGGTCCTCATCGCGTCGCGTTTCTCGTCGTAGCGAGCTCGCTTGCCTCCGCCTGCATCCGGCTCCACAACGCCTCGACATCGGCGCGCTCGGTTGCCTCCGCCCCGATCGAGACGCGCACCATCCAGCGGCCATCCAGAAGCGCCGGCGTCACGTACGCCGCACCCGAGCGATTCAGGCGATCCGCCCACGCGAGGGTGTGGGCGTCCAGGTCGTCTTTATCGAGTCCCACCGGCTCATGCCGGACGCAGACCGTCTGCAGCGGCACGGGCGCCAGCACGAGCCAATCGTCGGCGGCCCTGATCTGTTCCTCGAGCCACCGTGCGTTGGCGATGTCGCGTCGCAGCCGCGTCCGGAGTCCCGACACCCCCTGCTCCCGAATCAGGAACCACAGCTTCAACGCGCGGAACCGGCGTCCGAGCGGCAGCCCCCAATCACGCAGGTTCTTGACACGCGCGTCGGCCGCGGTCCGCAAGTAGCTGGGGGTTGTGGACATCACGCGGACCAGATGCTCCGGATCACGCACGTAGTACACCGAGCAGTCGAACGCGGCGCCCAGCCATTTGTGCGGGTTGACGGCGACGGAATCCGCCCCGTCGATGCCGCGCCACATCCACCGGCACTCGGGAAGAATCATCGCGGACCCGGCCATCGCCGCATCGACGTGCAGCCAGACTCGATGCTTCGCTGCAATCTGCGCGATCGCGTCCACGGGATCCACCGCCGTCGTCGTCGTCGTGCCGGTTGTGGCGACAACCGCGCATGGGCGGCGGCCTTCGCGCCGATCGCGCTGGATCGATTCTTCGAGCGCGTCCGCCTGCATGCCGTACTCCGAGTCGTGCGGCACATGGCAAATGTTCGCGCGGCCGAAGCCGGCGAGCAGCGCCGCCTTGTCGACCGAGCTATGGCTGTGCCCCGAGGTGTACACGACGAGCGGTTGGTCTTCGCTCTGCAGTCCGCCGCGGGCGAGTCCATAGTCCGTCGTCCGCTCCCGCGCGCAGAGCAGGGCGACGAGCGCGCTCGTGGACGCGGCGTCCTGGATGACGCCGCTCCAGCCGTTGGAGAGCCCCACCATCTGGCGAAACCAATCCGTTACGACCTCCTCGATCTCCGTGAGCGCAGGGCTCGACTGCCACGTGATCCCCAAGACGCCGAGACCTGTGCTGACATAGTCGCCGAGCACGCTGGCGAGCGATCCGTTGCTCGGAAAATAGCCGAAGAACTTCGCATGCTGCCAATGCGACAGCCCTGGGAGGACGATTCGATCCAGGTCATGAACGATCGCGTCGAACGGTTCCGGCGAGTCAGGCGGCTCCTGCGGCACCAATCGCCGGATGTCGCCCGGCTCGGTTCGTGCCATGACCGGCAAGGTCGACACGCGCGATCGATAGTCGGCAATCCAATCGACGAGCCGGTGTCCCGCAGCTCGGAACTCTTCTGGAGTCATGTCGGCATCGTACGTGATGAGGTCCGTTTGTGACCAGTCCGCCCGCCCACTTCGAGGTAAGCTCCCGGTGATGGAGCTGGATCAGCGGGTCTGCGATCGCGCGCGCCGATCGCGCGATGCGCGATTCGACGGCCGCTTCTTCATCGGCGTGACGACCACTCGGATCTACTGCCGGCCGATTTGTCCGGCTCGCGCTCCCAGGGACGAGCACGTCCGCTACTTTGCGACCGCCGCCGCCGCCCAAGCGGCCGGGTTCCGCCCCTGCCTTCGCTGTCGGCCGGAAGCGTCCCCCGGCACGCCGGCCTGGATGGGCTCGTCGGGGCTCGTATCGCGAGCGCTCCGGTTGATTGGCGAGGGCGCGATTCGCGGGGGAGAGCCCGGCGGCGTCGAGCGATTGGCCGACAGGCTGGGCGTGACCGGCCGACACTTGCGCCGGCTGTTCCTCGAGCATCTCGGCGCGACGCCGCTCGACGTTGCGCTGACCTGCCGCATGCACTTCGCCAAGCGGCTGATCGATGAAACGTCGCTGTCGATGGGGGAGGTCGCGTTCGCGTCGGGCTTCGGCAGCGTCCGTCGGTTCAACAGCCAGGTGCGAAGCGTCTATGCGCGGACGCCCACCGAGCTGAGAAAGCTCGCCCGGCAGCCGGCCGAACCCGAGCGCGACGGCTACAGCTTTCGTCTCGCGTATCGGCCCCCCTACGATTGGGACGCGGTGCTCGCCTTTCTGCGGGCGCGAGCCACGCCCGGCGTGGAATCGGTCGACCGAGCCAGCTATCGGCGAACGATCGCGCTCGACGGAAAACGCGGCAGCATTGAGGTGTCCCGGCTGGAATCGGGTACGGGGCTCCGCTTGAACGTCCGCTTTCCGGATCCCCGCGCGCTTCTCTGTATCGTCGAGCGGGTGCGACGCATGTTCGATCTCGGCGCCGATCCCAAGGTCATCGGCGATCACTTGCGCGCCGATCCTCTGCTCCGTTCAGCATGGGCGCGCCATCCAGGTATTCGGACACCGGGCGCGTGGGACGGCTTCGAGCTGGCCGTCCGAGCCATTCTTGGTCAGCAGATTTCGGTGCGCGGCGCGACGACCATCGCCGGCCGGGTGGCGGCGATGTTCGGAACGCCGGTCGACGATGGCCGGACCTTGGGCCGGCTCTTCCCCGAGCCCGCACAGCTCGCAGACGCTTCTCTTGAAGCCGCCGGCGTGATGCCGACGCGCGCCGAGACGATTCGCTGCCTTGCGCGCCGGGCGGCGAGCGATGGTCCTGGGACCGGCGTGCCGGTGAATGGCGCCCGGATGAACGGCGTCTCGCTCCAATCGGTTCCGGGTATCGGCCGGTGGACGGCGGAGTACATCGCGATGCGCGCGCTCGGCGAGCCCGATGCTTTCCCCTGCGGCGACCTCGTCCTCCGGAGCGCCGCCGGCCATCTCTCGGCGCGCGAGCTCGACCGCCGGTCGGAACGCTGGCGCCCGTGGCGCGCGTATGCAGTCATGCTCCTCTGGCAAACGGCTTCGGAAGCCACTTCATGACATCCGACCTGAAGACGCTCATCGATCTCAACCACGACTACATCCACTCCGTCCAGACATCGGACGTCCGGCGTTTCGATGAGATCCTGGCGGATGATTTCCTCTGCTCGCAGCCGGACGGATCGCTCATCGATCGCGCGGACTTCCTGGCCCAGACCGCGCGGCCCGTCACGATCGCCAATCTCACGGCCCACGACGTGCAGGTCCGGATCATGGGCGATGTCGCGATCATCCATGCGCGGACCACGTACACGACGCCGGACGGCCACGAGCGATCCGGCCGATATACAGACGTGTGGGCGCGCCGTAACGGACGCTGGCTCGCGGTGTCGGCGCACGTCACGAGAGGCTAGCAGTCGAAACGGTGGGTGCCCTGCCTCAACGGCCAATCAGCAGGCCGACCGCGATCGCCATCCCGCCCTTCGTCATCCCGTCGGGAAACGTCGCTTCATAGCCGGGTTCGACGTACCAGCCAAGGTTTCGGCTGGGCCAGAACATCAGGTCCGCTACGGCCTCAATGCCCCAGAACGTCCGGCTGTTCGGGCCGGTGGCATGGATGATCTCAGGCCCTGCGCCGATCATGAATTCCAAGGAACGACCCAACTGCCACGGTTTCTTGAGCAGGACATCGACAGGCACTTCAGTGCTCCCGTCTGCCCGGATCGCTGAGACGCCGACTTCCAGCTCGAGCCAGTGCTCGATCGGCGTGACCTCGAATGCGAACGTGGCGCCCGGGTGAAAGCCCTCCATGCGCGACCAGTCTCCCGCCGCGCCGATCTCGAAAACGATGGAGTGATCGCGTTCTTGGGAGTGATCGGGTTCTTGTGAGTGATCGTGTCCTCGGGGATCGCCTACTTGTGCGCTCGCGGTCGCTGGCAAACCGATCGCGAGAGCGGCCAACAGGCAGGCGAGCGCCCGACCCACCGCGGCAGTATAACGAATCTGTAACGTCACGCCGTCCTCACATCGACGCCACACGGCCGACACGCGCCGCCGCTAGCCTTCCACACGCACTTGCTTGACCCCTTGACCAACGTGGCCGAAAGGAGGCTTCAGTGAACATTCGACGACAGCGAAGGCTCGCGATGATTTCGATGGTCACGCTCGTCACGCTCGGCGTGGCAACGAGCCGTCAGCTGACCATCGCCGCCCGAGCTGGTGCGGCTCCCTCCCTGGCCGGCGACGATGCCGGGCCCGACACCGTCACGCCGATCAAGCACGTGATCGTGCTCATCGGCGAGAATCGCACGTTCGACAACATCTACGCGACCTATGTGCCCAAGTCTGGCGAAGACGTGACAAATCTTCTCTCCAGAGGCATCGTCCATGCCGACGGCTCGCCCGGCAACAAAAGCGCGGCCGCCGAGCAGTCGCGACTGACCACGATCAACCCGGTGGCGTACTTCGTCGACACGAACCAGCTCGTGAACCCGGGCAAGATGCCGTACGCGCCGCATCTGCCGACGCCCGAGGTCGGATTCGCGCCGCCAGAGCCCGCGACGTTGGCGCAGCTGCTGAAGGATCCGGCCAACACGGTGGCCCCGTTCGACGCGACGACCTTCTCGCTCAAGCTGCTTCACAAGATCTCGCCCGTGCTCGACCCGAGAGACCTGGCCCTCCTGACGACCGGGGCGACCGGCTTGAAGAACTGCACGACCGACCCGACCGAGCCGCCGTCTCCATGCGCGGAGCCGGACACCCGTGTGGCCAACTTCGACACGTTGCCGAACACCTCGTTCCAGATCACTGGGACGCGTCTGCCGTACGACACATACACTGGCGACATGGTGCACCGCTTCTACCACATGTGGCAGCAGTCGGACTGCAATGTGGCGAACGCCACACCCTCCAACCCGTCGGGCTGCCGGAACGATCTCTATCCCTACGTCGGCATCTCGCGCGGCGATGACTCCGGCAGCAACTCGATGGGCTTCTACAACGTGCAGAAGGGCGACGCGCCCGTGTTCAAGCGTCTCGCCGACCAGTACACGATGAGCGACAACTACCATCAGCCCGTCATGGGCGGGACGGCGGTTCAGCACATGTTGCTGATGACCGGCGACGCGATTTCGTGGGAAACGTTTGACGGACTGCCCGCGCAACCGCCGCTCGCGCAGGTTGCCGATCCGACGCCCAAGAGCGCCACCAACGCGGGCTTCACGCGTGACGCGCGTTGGACCAAGTGTGGGGATCAAAGCCAGCCGGGCATCCTGCCAATCGTGAAATACCTGCAGTCGCTCCCGTGGCGGCCGGATAAAACGGCCTCAAACTGCGCGCCTGGCCTCTACTACATGATCAACAACACGCGGCCGGGCTACCTCTCGAACGGCAACGTCAATACCGCCGGCATCACCGCCGGCACCGCCGTGCCGCCCTCCTCGCTCAGGACGATTGGCGACGCGCTCAACGAGAAGAACATCAGCTGGGCGTACTTCGGCGGCGGCTTCCACGCCGCAGCGCGCTTTGACAGCGGCTCCACCGATCCGGTCGACGTGCTCATCGGCACGGGCGGCAACTACTACTGCGACATCTGCAACCCGTTCCAGTACGTGAAGTCCATCATGGGCGATCCCACGCAGAGAAAGGCGCACATCAAGGACGCCACGGACTTCTTCACGGCCATCGACAAGGGGCAGCTGCCCACGGTCTCGTACCTGAAACCGGACAGCTTCGACGACGGGCACCCGGCGAGCTCGAAGCTCGACGTCCTCGAGGCGCTCATCGAGCGCGTCGTCGACAAGCTCGAGTCGCATCCGGAGCTCTTCAAGGACACGGCGTTCTTCGTGACCTTCGACGAAGGCGGCGGCTACTGGGACTCGGGATCCTTCCAGCCGATCGATTTCTTCGGGGACGGACCGCGCATTCCGTTCATCGCCGTCTCCAAGTTCTCGCGCGGCGGGCACATCGTCCACAGCTACGGCGACCATGCGTCGGTGCTGAAGTTCATCGAGCGCAACTGGCGCTTGAAGCCGCTGACCGCACGCAGCCGCGACAACCTGCCCAATCCCATCACCGCGGGCGGCAATCCGTACGTTCCCGTCAACATGCCGGCGATCGGCGATCTCTTCGACATGTTCGATTTCGATCGCGATCGCTGACGCCGCCTTTCCTGTCCGTGATCGACGGGCCTGGCACACGGCCACGCGTGCCAGGCCCCAATCCCGAATTACGTCCGTGTAAGCGGCCGTTGACGAAAGACGTCGTACGACCGTCGCGCGATCGACATCAGTGTGTTGTATTTCATCTTTGCCACATGATGTTGACCCTCGAGAGCGGTCGTACACAACTCGGCGTGGGCACATCGCGTCACATCTCGGTTGTGACCGAGACGTATCGTCCGGAGATCAATGGTGTCGCCCTGACGCTCGGCCGCCTGGTCGACGGCCTTCGCGACCTCGGCCACCTCGTCACCGTCGTGCGCCCGCGCTGGCACAAGGCAGAGCCCCGCTGGCGGCAGCAGGATGACGCCGGGGCTCACCCCGGCGTGACCGTCGTTCCCGGCATCCCGATTCCCGGCGTGCACGGCGTTCAGTTCGGGATGCCGTCAGCCGGCCGGCTCCGCCGGCTGTGGCAGCGCGAGCGCCCAGACGTGGTGTATGTCGCCACCGAAGGGCCGCTCGGATGGTGTGCGGTTCGCGTGGCGAACCAGGCCGGCATCCCGGTGTTCAGCGGCTTCCACACGAATTTCCACAGCTACTCGGTCCACTACCGTTTTGGATGGTTGCGGACGGCGATCCTTCACTATCTCGCCTACTTTCACGCCCGTGCCCGCGGGACCATCGTCGCCAGCCTCGATCTCGCCGACCGCCTCCGCGAGCTCGGGCTCGAGCACATCAGCGTTCTTGGCAGGGGCGTTGACAATCGCCTGTTCAATCCCACCCGGCGGTGCGCGGCGCTGCGGCGTGCATGGGGCGCGGGGGAAGACGACTTGGTCGCCATGTCGGTCGGCCGCATCGCACCCGAAAAAAATCTGGGCCTCGCCGTGAAGGCCTTTCGCGCGATGAAGATCGTGAGCCCCTCCGCGCGACTCGTGATGGTGGGCGACGGGCCGTCGCGCGCGTCGCTGCAGAAGCAGCATCCCGACGTCATGTTCGCCGGGGTCCAGACCGGCGACCAACTCGCCGGGCACTACGCATCGGCCGACGTTTTTCTGTTTCCCAGCGAGACCGATACCTTCGGCAACGTCACGCTCGAAGCCATGGCAAGCGGCCTGGCCGTCGTCGCCTACGACTATGCCGCCGCGCACCAGCACATCTCGCACGGCGAGACCGGGCTGCTGGCACCCCTTGGAGACGCGCAGGCGTTCATCGAGGCCGCGGCGTCCGCGGCGAGGGAGACCGGACGCGCGCGCGCGATCGGTCTGCGCGCGCGGACCTCGGTGAGCGCGCTCGATTGGCCTTCGGTGGTCGAGCGGTTCCTGACGATCCTGCTGCCGCCGGGTGAACGTGAGAGGAGCGCACATGCAGCTTGAGACCGGTAGCTTGACCCCGACCGCGGTCGTCTTTACCACTCTGGCCATTCTGGTCGCCTCGCTCATCGCCACAGCCCTTGTCCGCCGCCTCCTGAAAACGCTCAGAACACTCTCTACGCTGCCCGCCCTCGCGTTCGTGCCTCTGGTTTCACGGCGGATGGCGGGATGGGTCAGGACCCGCGACTACAGCGAGGACGAGTTCCTCACGGCCGACGGTGCCGGATCGATCTGGGTAGACCGGCGCAGGCAGGCCGTCAAGGACCTCGCCGAGCGTCTTCAGGTCCGCTACGCGAAGTCCGTCGCCTGGGGCAACAGCGTGCGCGAGAGCTTTTCCGACCTCCGGTTCACCGACGTGAGCCGCGTCCCGTTTCCCTTCGCTCGCGTCGCGCGCGAGAAGTTCAACCTGTGTTCCGTCGTGACCGCCTCCAATGGTTCGAAGCTGCAAACCCTTGACGGCGACTGGACGATCGACGTCAGCGGCTCGTACGGGTTGAACGTCGCCGGGTTCGATCGCTACAAGGAGTGGATCTCCAGGGGTTGGGAGCGAGTGAAGGATCTCGGGCCCGTCCTTGGTCCGCTCCACCCGGTCGTGGCCGAGAACATCGCGCTGCTCAAGCAGGTGTCCGGTCTCGAGGAAGTCTCGTTTCACATGAGCGGCACGGAAGCCGTGATGGCCGCCGTGCGCCTGGCGCGGTTCAACACGGGAAAGAAGCAGATCGTCTGTTTCTCCGGCGCGTATCACGGATGGTGGGATGGCGTGCAGCCGGGGATCGGGAGCGAGCGCCCGCTCGACGACTGCCTGACGTTGAAGGACATGAGCCCCCGGTCGCTCGCCGCGATCCGTCGCCGCGCCGGCGAGATTGCCGGCGTTCTGGTCAACCCCGTGCAGTCATTTCACCCGAATTCGCCGCCGCCGAGCGACGCGGTGCTGATGACGAGCGAGGTTCGGAAGACCGAGGCGTCGACCGAACGGTACGCCGAGTGGCTGCGAACGCTGCGACGGGTCTGTACCGAATGCGGTGTCCCGCTGATCTTCGACGAGGTGTATACAGGGTTCCGCCTCGCTGTCGGGGGCGCGCAGGAATACTTCGGCGTTCGCGCGGACATGGTCGTCTACGGAAAGACCGTCGCCGGCGGCCTGCCCATCGGCGCCGTCTGCGGCCGCGCCGCGCTCATGCGTCGCTTCGATCCCTCTCGCCCCATGCGGATCGCCTACGTCGTCGGCACCTTCTCGGCGCACCCGGCCGTGATGGGTGCCATGAACGAGTTCCTGCGGTGGGCGGCCGAGCCGGGCACGCCCGCGCTCTACGCGGCGGCCAACGCGCGATGCTCGGCATGGGTGCGCTCGACCAACGAACGGCTGTCCGAGGCGCGGCTGCCGGTCCGACTCGTCAACCTCACGACCGTCTGGACGGTGCTCTTCAAGGAGCCGAGCCGCTACAACTGGCTGCTTCAGTACTACATGCGATCCGAGGGGGTGACACTGAGCTGGGTCGGAACCGGACGCTGCCTGAGCAGCATGGATATGACCGACGAGGACTACGAAGCGCTGCAGACGAAGCTTGTCACCGCGGCTCGCACGATGAAGGGCGACGGGTGGTGGTTGACCAAGGACGAGTATCCAGAAAGGGAGCGACGTATGAAGTGGCGTTTGATCCGAGATGTGCTCGGCAGCCTGGTGAGCGTGCCAAAACCGGTGGAAGCTTTCTATGCGCAGGTGATGCAGCGGAAGCACGACGATCATCACGCGTCGCACAACGACATCGGCAATCAAATGCTGCACCTCTTGAGCTCGAGCGTGTTCGTGTACTGCTATTACGTGATCTTTTCGGATCTGACCACGGCGATGTGCATGGGGTTGGCGTCGCTGTGCGTGCGGCAATTCGGCCACGCGATCCTCGAGCCGCCCTGCCACGACGAGGAGAAGCTCCTGCTCGGTTACACGACGCGCGACAAGACGCTCATCGTCTTGGGCTACCTGATGATTCCGGTGATTGAGCTGGTGCGCGCCGGCACGTTCACCTGGCACGGCTTCCGTTCACATCTCGATGTGATCGCGCTCCACTGGTTCCAGTGGACGCTGTTCGTCGTGGCGCTGCGGGTCGTCTACTTGATCTGGAAGCACAATGTGTGGCTGTCGCTCATCTGGTTCGTGAAGCTCGTCACCGACCCGGTGACCGACATCATCGCGTACTTCCCCCGTCCGCGAAGCCTGCGCGCCTGACGTGACCTTGTGGTACGTCGCGGGCGCCGCAGTACTCCTGAGCATCGAGCGCTTGTGTTACGTCTGGATTTGGCGCTATCCCGGATCGTTCCGCGATCATTGTGGGCGTCTCGCGATCGCGCCGCTTCGGGAGCCGGTTGCGGCGCTCCGGCTGCTGTTCGTGTTGTTCAAGCTGCTGCAGGTCGGCGTGTTTATCGCCTGGTGCCTCCTTTTCAGCGGAGGAGGCCTCTCGGGCATGCCGGCGATGTCGATCCTGTGGCCGACGTCGCCGGGCCAAGTTCCGGCCATCCTGGCCCTTGGACTGATCCTGCTCCTTGCGGGTCAAGTATTGAATGCGGGCGTCTTCGTTCGCCTGGGCCAGGTGGGTGTCTTCTACGGCCGCAAGTTCGGGTACCCGGTCACGTGGTGCAGCGGGTTTCCATTTTCCCTATGCGCCGATCCGCAGTACGTCGGTGCGGTGCTCTCGATCTGGGGCTTCTTTCTGATCGCGCGCTTCCCGC
The DNA here is from genome assembly GCA_035510155.1 of Vicinamibacterales bacterium. Taxonomy (GTDB): domain Bacteria; phylum Acidobacteriota; class Vicinamibacteria; order Vicinamibacterales; family CAVVIG01; genus DATKHR01. Next base: position 9,002 of record DATKHR010000369.1, on the reverse strand, counting down.
ACGACGACTGGTTCATTCTTCCTGTGCTCGAGACGGTCTATTACATCCTGGGCGCCCGGCTGGAACGTGAGAACGCCCGCGAGAGCTTCCACGAGGACGGGACATCAGCGGTGTCGTCGCGCCTTTTGTTGTAGGCTCTTCGTTCGATGCCCGTGGCATCGCGCGATCGAGGTGTGGGCGCCGTGATTTTTCCGGGTGCCTGGACGGCGCCGCTTTGCCTGATCGTCGGCGTGGCACTCTTGTGGCAGCTGCGCACAACGCGAGGCACGCGCGCGAAGGGCTGACCTTTTGCACAAACTGCCAGACCGACCGTTGACCAGCCTCAAGATGGTCATCTAAAATGACCAAATATGCCACGCCGCACGGAACACTACGTCAACATCGCCGAAGCGAAAGCCCGACTTTCTGCGCTTGTGAATAAGGCTGCCAACGGTCACGAGATCCTGATTGCGCGGGATCACAAGCCTGTCGCTCGACTGGTGCCCCTCGCGCGGACCCGCGGGTCACGCAAGCCGGGATCCGCGAAGGGCCAGGTGTGGATTGCTTCAGACTTCGATGTGATTCCTTCCGATTTCCGTGCCTACACCAAGTGAAACTCCTCCTGGACACTCACGCCTTTCTTTGGTGGGTCGAAGGGACCCCTGCCATGGGAAGTCGGGCGAGAACCGCACTGGCGCATCCTGACAACGACGTTCTACTCAGCATCGCCAGCTGCTGGGAGCTGGCGGTCAAACTCAGTCTCCGCAAGCTCCGGCTGGCTAGGAGCCTGGACCAGTTCATTCCCGAGCAGCTCCGTCTTAACGGATTCTCGCTCCTCGACATCCAGCTCAACCACGTTGTTCGCGTCGCTGATCTCCCGTTCCGGCATCGAGATCCGTTCGATCGACTCCTGGCCGCACAAGCCCTCGAAGACGACCTAACGATGGTCTCTGCGGACCGGATCTTCCGGAAGTACGGCGTAGCCGTTATCTGGTGAGCCTCACACGGCTTCCTTGTGTCGCTCGGCCTGGCTGTCGCGGTTCGGCCTGAACGACACCCCTGCTCGGTCCCTCGCCAAGGCCGCCAGCCGGCGTGCCTCCTCCTGCAAATGCGCCTGGACGCGAAACGGCGCCTCGCCTGGCGCCAGCGGCCGTCGCCGATACTCGCCGTCCGCCGCCAGCCACCGCGATTTCACGTTGTCGCGAAACATCGCCCGCAACGTGTACAACACCTTCGCTTTGTGCTCGGCGCTCTCTACCGGAAACATCAGCTCAATCCGCTTGTCGAGATTGCGCGTCATCCAGTCTGCGCTCGCCAGGTACACTTCCTCCTCCCCCCCATTGAGGAAGTAATAAGTGCGCGAATGCTCGAGATACCGGTCGACAATCGACACCACCTCGATGTTGGCACTGAGGGTCGGGAGGCCCGGCCGTAGCGCGCAGATTCCGCGGACGTTCAGCCTCACTTTCACGCCGGCCTGGGACGCCGCATACAACGCGGTGATGATTTCCGCATCGATGAGCGAGTTCATCTTTGCGACGATCTCCGCCTGCTGACCCGACTCTGCCCGCCGGCGCTCCCGATTGATCAGCTTGAGAAACCGGCGCCGCAGCTCGGTGGGGGCCATGACGAGCTTCTTCAGCCGCGGCGGGTCCGAGTAGCCGGTCAACGCGCTGAAAAACGCCGTCGCATCTTCGGCAATCGCCTCGGACGTCGTCAAGAGCCCGAAGTCCGTGTAGACGCGCGCCGTCCGCTCGTTGTAGTTGCCCGTTCCGAGGTGCACGAATCGCTTCAAGCCGTGACGCGTGCGCTGCACGATCAAACAGATCTTCGCGTGGGTCTTGTAGCCATGCACTCCGTAGATCACGTGGGCGCCGGCCTCCTCCAGCGCGCGCGCCCAATGAATGTTGCGCTCCTCGTCGAACCGCGCGGTGAGCTCGACGAGCACGGTCACCTGCTTGTTCTGCTCGGCGGCGCGCTGGAGGCTCGCGATCAGCGGCGATCGTGTGCTCGTGCGATACAGCGTCTGCTTGATGGCCAGGACGTCCGGATCGTCCGCCGCCTGCGCCAGGAGCGCCATCACTGGGTCGTAGGCCTCGTAAGGGTGCTGCAGCAGCAGATCGCGCTCCTCCAGCACCGAGAACAGATCAGTGTGCTGCACGTCCGCGAGCACGTCGACCGGTTGTTGCGGTGGATCTCGCAATCGATCGAGACCGGGCAGCTCCGTCAAGCCCATGAGCACTCGCAGGTCCAGCGGCCCGGGCACGACGTACACGTCCGTCTCGCTGATGCCCACCTGCTCTCGCAGCAGCTTGACGAGCTCTTCCGACGCCTCCGCGCCGACCTCGAGCCGCACGACCCCGCTCCGCCGCCGCCGCCGGATTTCTCGCTCCACCAGCTCGAGCTGCGTCCGCCCGCCTTCATCGTCGAACTCCAGCTCCGCATCGCGAGAGAGTCGGATGACGGCGGACTCGAGGATCGGCTGGCCAGGGAACAGGCCCGCGACGTGTGCCGAGATGATCTCGTCGAGCAAGACGAAGCTGAACCCCCCAGGGGTGAATCCGCCCGGCTCCGCGATCGGAATCAAACGGGTGAGCCCCTGCTGTGGCACTTGAACGATCGCCAGCCGGCGCTCCGTTGCTCCCGGCGTCGGACCGAGACGCAACGCCAGGTTCAGGCTGAGCGAAGACAACAGCGGAAACGGACGCGACATGTCGATGGCGAGTGGCGTCAAGACGGGGAACACCTGCTCCCGGAACAACGTCCCGAGCGCCGCCTGGTGGTTGCGCCCGAGGTCCTTCCACGCAACGATTCTGACGCCTTCCTTCTCCAATGCCGGCAGCAGATCCTCCGTCGTCAGCCGGTAGAGCGATGCCACCATCGCGTGGGCCCGCCGAGCGACGGCCGTCAGCTGCTGGGATGGTGTCAGCCCCGAGAGGTCCGGTGACTCGTCCCCGTCCGCGACCGCATGGTGCAGCCCTGCCACGCGGACCATGAAGAACTCGTCGAGGTTCGACGCGACGATGGTGACGAACTTGACGCGCTCGAGGAGCGGCGTATCCCGATCGCGCGCCTCCTCGAGCACGCGCTCGTTGAACGCGAGCCACGACAGCTCGCGGTTAATGAAATCGCTCACGTGCTCAGCCCCACCCTGATGATCACCGCCCGCCCGAATGTCTCGGTGAACAAGTCGGCGCGCGCCGTCGCCGCCAATTGCTCCATCGTCAAATCTCCGGTTCCGGTCACCTCCAGCACCCATGTCGGCGCCGAGCGCATCAGCCGGAGATCCTGGACCTTCTGGAGGTGTTCTGCGTCGAGCGCGTTGGCCAGCCGCAGAATCGCCGCGAGCTTGTTGACGATCAGCCGGTCGCGCCGATCGAGCGCCGCATAGGGCAGGTGGCTCCGCTGCGGCGCTCCGCGCCGGTGATACCGCGCGATGTTCGAGACGATTGCCGTCTCATCGTCCGACAGACCGAAGATTTGCAACGACGCCAGCAGATACTGCGAGTGCTTGTGATGCGCGCGCAGGCTCACGTAGATGCCGATGTCGTGAAGCAGCGCCGCGACTTGCAGGAGCAGCCGCTCGCGCTCGCCGAGCCCGTGGTCTTCGCGGCTCTCGTCGAACAGCCGTGTCGCGAGCGCGGCGACGTGACGGCCGTGCGCGCGGTCGAAGCGGTAGCGGTGTCCTACCGCCTCGGCGCTGGCGAGCACCTGGGCCTCGAAATCGCCGGCGCTCAGCCGGCCGCCAGGCGCGGCGAGGTCGATGAGGACGCCGGTCCGGAGCGAGGCGTCGGACACGACGATCCGGCGGGCCGTCGTTTCCGATAAGAGTGTCCGGTACACGAGCAGCGATGGCACGAGCGTCTCGGCTTCGACCGTCGGAAGGCGAAAGCGATCGACGAGCTGCTCTTCGTCCAATCGCTCGATGGAATCGCAAAAAGTGAGAAAGCCCTCGCGCGTGACGACGCGCACGTCAGTCCCGGACTCGCGCTCGAGGATTTGCGATGCCGCGAAACGAACGTCCCCGCCCATGACGACCATGTGCGTGACGCGGCTGAGCGGGATCTCGAGGCGAATCTCGTCGATGACGTTCGCGATCGATCGCTTGAGCAGCGAAAGCTGGACGTCGTGCGTCAGCGGCCGCAAGTTCAGCTGCTGCCTCAGCCGCACGGCGCCGAGCGCGTACACCCCTGAGCGGTTCGGCTGCCCTTTGCGGAGCAGCGTCAGGCTCGTACTCCCGCCGCCAACTTCCGTCAGCAGCGTCCAGGCGCCTCGCAACGCGGCGCTGCGGCCCAGCATGCGCCGCACGGCCAGGAACACGAGACGGCTTTCCTCGGCTTCATTGATGATTTCGAACGCAATGCCCGTTCGACCCTGAATACGGTCGAGGAACATGTCGCCGTTCCGCGCCTCGCGAACGGCGCTGGTCGCCACAGCCCGCACGTGGTGCACGCCGTAGCCATCGATCACGCCGCGAAACTTTTCGAGCGCGGCCAACGCGGCGTCCATGGTCTGCGACCGAATCGCGCCGGATGAGAACGTGTCGCGGCCGAGCTGGACGCCTCGCGACGCCTCCTCGATCATCCGAATCGACCGGTTTGAACCGATCTCCGCGATGACCAGGCGAATCGCGCTCGCGCCCATGTCGAGCACCGCCACGAGCTCGGGCGTCGACGCGGACCTGTCGGCGCTCGCGGCGGAAGTGGCGGGCGCGCCCGGCGAATTCGCTGGTTGTGCGTCGCTCACCGACGGGGTCGCCGCGTGCGAGGTGAGCTGGTCGTCCTTCAGAAAGGGGTTCACAAAGAGGGCCACAAGGGGCGAAGTGTCTTGAAGATAGCGAAAAAACGCCGCCGGGCCAAGAGTCTTTCGCAGGGCCGAGAGCACGGCGGGCCTCCGAGGCGCCGTTACACGCCGGTCACCGGGACGTCTCAGTGCCGTCGCGCCTTGCGTGCAGGATCATTCCGGGTCAAATTCCCGGGTCAAGCGCAATGCCTATCCGATTCTTGTCGCCGGTGTTCCGTCCCCTCCCCGCGGTCCTTTCCGCAGGAGGACTGTCCATTTTGACGGTTTTTGGGTGCGGCGGCCCGCCTGCGGCGGCTCCGGGGGGAGCCGGTGGCGAGGCGGTAAAACTCCAAGGCGCTGGCGCGAGCTTCCCCGCGCCGCTGTACACCAAGTGGTTCAAAACCTACACCGCCGCGCACGAGAACGTCCTCGTCGACTACCAGTCGGTCGGCAGCGGCAGCGGCGTCAAGAACGTCATTGACCACACCGTCGACTTCGGTGCCAGCGACGCCGCCATGAAGCCCGAAGACATGGCCCGGGTCCCAGGCGGCGTGCAGCTCTTTCCCATGACCGCCGGCAGCATCGTCCTCGCCTACAACCTCAAAGGAGTCGACGCGATCAAGCTTTCCCGTAAGGCGTATGCCGGCGTCTTTCTCGGAAAGGTCAAGCGCTGGAACGATCCCGCCATCGCCACGACGAATCCGGGCGTCACGCTTCCCGACCTTCCCGTCAACGTCGTCGTTCGAGCCGACAGCAGCGGGACGTCGTTCGTCTTCTCGCAGCACTTGAGCGCGATCAGCGGCGACTTCCGCAAAGAGGTCGGTGCCAACACCATGCCCAACTGGCCCGCCGGCACGAAGTCGAAAGGCAACGAGGGCGTCACCGCCAGCATCATGACGACGCCGGGGTCGATTGGCTATATCGAGTACGGATACGCCAAAAGCCAGAAGATGCCGATGGCGGAGCTCGAAAACAAGGCCGGCCGGTTCGTCGTTGCGACGACGGCCACGGGGCAGGCCGCGCTCGCGTCGGCCTCGCTCCCCGACGACATGATCGCCTGGGTGCCCGATCCCGAGGTGCCCGACGCCTACCCCATCGTCACGTATACCTGGTTGATTTGCTACAAGAATTACCCCGATAAGCACAAGCTGCAGGCCATGCAGGATCTCCTGCGCTTCGGGCTCGGCGATGGGCAGAAGGACGCCGAGACGCTCGGCTACATTCCGTTGCCGACCGCCGTTGCCGGCAAAGCGACCGCGGCCATTCAGAATCTGACTACGCCGTGAGTTAAAGACAGGCCGATGGCCGTCGCCCCCTCTGCGGAGACCTCGAACACGTCCGGCGATCTGTTCGACCATCGGTCGGGCGAGATCGCTCGAGCTCCGAGCCGTCGCCAGCTTGTCGTCGATCGCACCTTTCGCGCGATCTGCGTCGCGTCGGCCTTCTTCACCGTCGGACTTGTTGGCTACATCGTCTGGCGCATCTCGTACTCAGCCGGGCCCGCGATCCAGCGGTACGGCGCGACGTTCATCTCGGGCCGCGTGTGGGATCCGAACACGGAGCGATACGGCATCCTCGCCGAGGTGTGGGGGACGCTGTATACGTCGGTACTCGCCCTCGTGATCGGTACGGCGTTTGGCGTCGCCGCGGCGATCTTTCTCAGCGAAGAGTATCTGAGCCAGGCGTCATTCAACCTGTTGCGCCGCGCCGGGCTGCACCTGCATCCGGTGTGGGGAGCGCTGCCCGATCAGCTCGAGCGCCTGCTGCGGAACCTGATCGAGCTGCTCGCCGCGATTCCGAGCGTGGTCTACGGGTTGTGGGGCCTGTTCGTGGTCATTCCGACGATCCGGCCGATGTGCGACTGGGTCAACTTGAAGCTCGGGTGGATCCCGTTTTTTGCCACGCACCTCAGCGGTCCCGGCGTCCTGCCCGCGGTGCTCGTCCTCTCGATCATGATTCTCCCGACGATTACCGCCATCAGCCGCGACGCGCTCGTATCGGTTCCGCCCAAGCTCCGCATGGCTGCCTACGGCCTCGGCGCCACGCGGTGGGAGACGGTGCTCGCGATCATTGTTCCGACCGCCTCGCGCGGGATTTTCGGCGGCATCGTGCTCGCGTTCGGGCGTGCGCTCGGAGAGACGATGGCGCTGGCGATGCTGGCCGGCAACGCCAACCAGATCAGCCTCTCGTTGTTTTCCCCTGCGAACACGCTCGCGGCGCTCCTCGCCAATAACTTCCCCGAAGCCGGAGCAAAGCAGGTCAGCATCCTGATGTACGCCGCCCTCATCCTGCTGGCCATCACCCTCGCCGTCAACGTGGCCGGCGCCGTGATCATCCAGCGCGCGAGCGTCGTCCATGCCGATTAGCAGCGGTTCGACCAACGTGCCGGACGCGCTCGTTCGACCCGCCCCAGTCAACCCCCACGACCCAGCCGACCCATTCGCCGATGTGGATTTCTCTCAGCTCGAGCGATCGCTGCGTCGGCCGCGGACGCTCGTGGACTTCACGTTGACCGCCCTCGTGACGGGGATGACGATCTTCTCGCTCGTGCCTCTGCTGTCGGTCGTGTGGATGTTGCTCTGGCGCGGCGGGCAACGCTTGAGCGTCCAGGTGCTCACCCAGCTTCCGCCCGCGCCGCTCGAGCAGGGCGGCGGCTTCGGGAACGCCATCATCGGGACGTTGCTCATTGTCGCCCTTGCAGTCGCGGCGACGGTGCCGATTGGGCTGCTGACGGCGATCTATCTTGCGGCTGACGCGGATGCCAGGAAGGAGAAGGGCGGCCGCCCCCTGGCGAGCACTGTTCGGTTCTGCGCGAAGGTCCTGACGGGATTTCCTTCGATCCTGGCGGGCGTCTTCGCGTACGGCGCGATCGTGCTCGTGACTGGCGGCTATTCGGCGTTTGCCGGCGCGCTGGCGTTGTCCATCCTGATGCTGCCGACGATTGTGCTGACGTCGGAAGACGCGATCCGCATGGTGCCGGCTCGCATGAAGGACGCCGCGATCGGCATGGGCGCCACGCGAACGCAGGTGGTCTGGATGGTGCTGCTGCCGACCGCGGTTCCCGGCATCCTGACCGGCATCATGCTCGCTGTCGCACGCGCGGCCGGAGAAACCGCGCCGCTCCTGTTCACCGCGCTCTTCAGCAACTACTGGCTGTGGTCGCGCGGCCACATGAACCTGTGGCAGCCAACCGCGTCGCTCGCCGTGCTCATTTACAACTTCGCCGGCATGCCGTTTCAGAACCAGGTCGAGCTGGCCTGGGGCGCTGCTCTGGTTCTCGTGCTCCTCGTGCTCGGCGCGAATCTGACGGGGCAGTGGCTGTCGTCGGGCCGGAACCATCAGTAGCGCGAAGGACCAAGGATCAGATGATGGCTGCCCAAGACGTCGTCCTCGACTGCCACATCAAGGATCTCTACTACGGCGCCTTCAGGGCCGTGCGCGACACGGCGATCCCAATCAGGAAGAACTCGATCACGGCCTTCATCGGTCCATCGGGGTGCGGGAAGAGCACCGTGCTGCGCTGCCTCAATCGCATGAACGACCTGGTGCGTGGGTTTCGATTCGAGGGCCATGTGCATTACCGCGGCCGCGACATCTACGGCGCGGCGATCGATCCCGTGGCCGTCCGGCGCTTCATCGGCATGGTGTTCCAGCAGCCGAACCCGTTCGCCACGAGCATTTTCAACAACGTGGCGTTCGGGCTCCGCCTGAACGGCTTCAAGGGCAACACCGCTGATCAGGTCGAAAGAGCCCTCAAGAGCGCGGCGCTCTGGGACGAGGTCAAAGACAAGCTGCAGAAGAGCGGCCTCTCATTGTCCGGCGGCCAGCAGCAGCGCCTCTGCATCGCGCGCGCAATCGCCACCGAGCCCGAGGTGTTGCTGATGGACGAGCCCTGCTCGGCGCTCGACCCCATCTCGACGCGGCGGATCGAGGAGCTGATGAAAGAGCTCCGCGAGCGCTTCACGATTGCGATCGTGACACACAATCTGCAGCAGGCGCAGCGAGTTGCCGACTACACGGGGTTCCTTTACATCGATACCCAACAAGGCAGTCGCACCGGATACCTCGTGGAGTTCGGCGAGTCGCGACAGATCTTCGAGGCGCCCGCGCACGCCTACACGCAGCAGTACGTCCACGGCGTGTTCGGTTAGTGTTCGTGGGGTCTTACCGGCCGCGTGCTAACGAACGTCCGTGAGCCGGATCGACTGCCCGATCTGACGGAACGCCGGCTGCAAGGCATC